>JAYYFR010000001.1:0-21136 GCA_036158635.1 Bacteroidota bacterium
TCTTTATTGGCCAATTGGCTCCGCTGAAAATGATACCACTTGATTATTTACAACTCTAAGTTTAAACTCAATTGGGTTACAACAAACCTCACAATCCTCAATGAAGTTTTGTGTTTCAATGGTGGGGTCAATCATTTTTAATTGGTTTTCCGAACAATAAGGACAGTCAAAATAATGTTCAATCATTTTTAATTATTCTTGATTTTTTAAAAAGGTAGAATATTCACCTCCACCCATTGACATTGTTGAAATTAAATTAAGACATTCATTTGTTATTTCAGTGGCTGAAATGTTGTTGTCAAAAACATATTTTCTTCCATCATAAGATGTTAAACTATTTTCGTATGAGTTAAAACAAATATTACAATAAAAGTGTTCTATTAACACATCAGAACAACTTAATCCAAAGTTTTCATAAAGTAAATCAAAGTCAGACTTTAATAATTTGGTTTTTAGTTCTCTACGGTTTTCAAAATTATTTACTGGATTTATATTGTTATTTGACAAGTAATTATTATTTGTACAGCTTTCTATAATTTTGTTTGAACAACTGTTAAAAAATAGTAACTGAAATAAGAAAACTATTAAATACTGACTTTTTATTTGTTTAAATAAAGCTAACTTCATTTTTTATTCATATAATTAATCACACCCCTCACCATATTTTACCATTTTAACTTTAAAATCTTCTCCATAATCAACAACTTTAATTTTATAGTCCTCACCATAACTAACAGACTTCCATTTCCCAACATTTTTTTCACCATAATTCACATACTTTATTTTTAAATCCTCACCGTAGTCAACAAACTTTACTTTATAATCTTCACCATAATCTACAAATTTTATTTTACCAAATACATGACAACCGCTTTGACCCATTCCTATAAAAGGACAAAAGCCAAACAATAGAATAATTAATAATTTTTTCATAATTCTGGAATATAATATTTTAAGTTAAGCTTTTTTGTGTGTGATATTCAAGATATTTTCCACATTATTTTAAATTAAATTTTTAATATTAAATTTAGTTTATAAAAAATCCTTTATTAAAATTGGTTTAATGCCAATCATTTAAATTAAATTATATGAAACAAAATGACTTTAATTTACAACATTTAATTTCATCAATTAATCAACTAAAAGTTGATACTAAACCTAACTGGGGCAAGATGAATTGCGCTCAAATGTTAAAGCATTGTAACAGGCAAGCCAAACTGTATTGTAATGAGTATAAAACTTCATATATGAGTTTCTTCTTAGCCAATACTATTGGAAAACTTCATCTGTTTTATATAAAGCACATAATTAAATATGATATAAATAAGTACAAGAAAAACTCAAAAAGTTTAAGGTTTTTAAATACATCTAATATTAAAAATATAGATTTTGAAGCTGAAAGGAGTTTGCTTATTGAAAGATTAAAGTTTGTAAATAATTTTAAAAAAACACACATCACAAATCCAATGCATGGCACAGTAAAAAAAGATACCTTTAAAAAAAATATTTTTGCACATGTTAAGTATCACTTAAATCAATTTAATGCTCTAACAATTGAATAACAATTATTTTTAAATGTATAATGTTGTTAGTCTTTAAGTTTATATATTTGTCATGATAATAAAAAATAACAAAAATGAAACATCTACTGTATTTAACACTTAGTATATTAGTTATGTCTTGTTGCACTGAACCAAAAAATAATCAAGCAACACAGATAGGATATGAGATTTTGGAAAGCGGAGAAAAAGTCTCTCTCAACGCTGGGGATATGTCAATTATTGAAGTTTGGGAAAAATATTTAGATGCTCATAACAAAAAAGACTTACAGTTGATAAAAAGTTTAAATCATGACGATATTAAAATTATGACACCAGGTGGGCAAATAAATAGCTCTGAAGAGCACATTGAATTTCTTGGTGCTTGGTTTAAACAAAACAATCCAAATTGGAAGACGTATTATATGATTTCCAATGAATTAACTGAAAAAGACACATTAAAACAATACGTCACATCATGTCATGAATTGACCCTAACTACTGATTCAGGTCAAATAAAAATCTCCCAGATTCATGACGCCTGGATCGTAGATAATAAAGTAAAAAAATTCTACGTTTATGAAAAGCCAGGAGGCTTTAATTAAATTTAAATTTTGTTTGGTCAATTTTTAAACTTGTTATTACAAGAATTTAAGGAACGTATATTTTTAATTAATTTATTTCGATGAAATTTGCTGCTATAGAAAATAAAATCTTTGATTTCTTTATTGGTGAAAACACAAAAAGATTTGTTGAAAAAACCATACTATACATTTCAATATTTGGCTTTTTAGTTCATTTGTTATTAATTTATTTGTTTCAGTCAAATGTTTTAAAAATTGATGACCCATATGGTTTATTGAGTAGTCCAATTTCTGCAATATATACACCGTTTTCTTTTATTCTTATTTATGAAATTTATCAGCTAATTTACTACTTGCCACGATCTATTTCAGTATATATTTCTAAACAGTATGAAATAATTACTTTAATTATAATAAGAAGAATTTTTAAAGATATTTCAAATTTAAATTTGAATCAAAATTTATTTACATCTAACACAAATGAATATTTGTTTGTTGATCTTGCCGCTGCAGCTATTTTATTTTTTTTGATATTTTTATTTAGGTTTAGTTTTAAAAAGAAAAAAACAGAATCTCCGGAAACTATCAATTTATTAAGTTTTATAAGGGTAAAAAAATGGATATCAACCGTTCTTTTACCAGTCATCTCTCTGTTAGCAATTTTTCATTTTTACAACTGGGCAGTTGATAGTATTTATAATGATAAAGTAGTGCATTTAAAGTCTTTAAATTCAATCTTTTTTGATGAGTTATTTCAGACCTTAATCCTTGTTGATGTTTTTCTTTTACTATTTTCTTTTTTCAATTCAGATAGATTTCATAATATCATGAGAAATTCTGGATTTATAATATCAACGATTTTAATAAGACTTTCTTTTATGACCGAGGGTTTAAATAATGTTGCGCTAATAATCATTTCTGTTTTGTTTGGCCTATGTATACAACTTATTTTTAACGAATGTGAAAAGAAAAACTTGTTTTAAAAGTCAGTATTTTAGTTTATAGCTTTCTTTTTAAAACAGATAAAAGTTTTTTTTCACTTGTCCCACCCCAACTTTCAAGAACAGATTTGTTTTTATATAAATAAAAAAAAGGATAATATGGTGGCTGAATATTTTCGGGCATATCTTCTCCCATTATTGTCCTGAAACCCAAAGAGTACTCTTCTGCAGTTCTTTTAACAATAGGTTCAAATTCTTTACAGGGCATGCACCCCTTTTTTTTAATCATGACAATCTCCATATCAAAAATTTATTTATCACAAAAATAAAAATAATTTATTGATTTATATAAAATCATCAAACTTCAATGATGTTAAAGTGTAGACTTTTTTTTAGCCTTGTATCTGTAAAAATATAACAATACTATTCCGGCTACGTTTGAGTACCAAACATAATTTACAGACCATGGTATTCCATCAAATTTAAAGTCTGAAATTGGCCAAAAAATAGGAGTAGGAAAGTATTCAATACTATGAAAAGGAAAATCAATTAAAATATGAAGAGGCCATGCTAACATAGCAAATACAAATTCTTTCTTTAGAAAAAAATATGCAATTAAAATAAAAACTAATGCGATAATTAAACTATGTGAAATATTGTACAGGTCAAAAATATAATTTGGCAACTCGTCTATTTCAGGTTTGCCATATTTTAAATTTGAAAAATTAGAGAACAGGGAGAAAATATAAAAAATTCCGAATGAAAATAAATCAGGTAAAATGCCAAAAAAAATACTTGATAAAGGATAACCTCTATACCCAAAAACACCCCTGCCCCATAATGCATGACTTAATGTATCCAAGTGAAAATAGTTTATTTGTTTAAATTATATTTTTTAATTACTGAGCCATCTTCGTGTATTTCAAAATAAAAACCATCAATTTTATTAGTTCTCCCTAAAAGATCAATTGTATAAATAATTCTATTATTTTGAATATTTTCAAAATTGTTTAAAAATGGTTCACACGAACATTGACAAACGTCGGAGAGGTTAATGTCAAGAAAGCCAAAAGGAGTTAAGTCAGTATTACAATCTAAAGGAATATCAAATGGAAGAAATGCTGAAAGGATTCCAGACTCTAGTGTTGGAATAAGTTCAGCGCATCCTAACAAGCCATCTAACAAGGATGTGTCACCAAAGATTGAGACTATATCAATTAATGTTTCGTCTAGGTCTTGACAACCAGTATTACTGTATGAAAAATTACTTGGATTAATTTGCTTGTGAGATGAAATATTGTTTTGCCCAATTAATAAAAAAGGGAAAATTAAAAATAAAATTACATTTTTCATTTCATATATTTTTTGCCCGCAAACATAAAGGATTCACAGTTAGATAATTTAAATCTTTCAATTTTTTTATTTTCTCCTTGTTTATCATTGGGGGTAACTTTAAGTTGAATAAACCCCCCATCATTTTCTTTCCACTCACCCTTGATATTGGTGTCTCCTTCTTTAGATTTAAATTTAAATGTATTCTCAGTAAACGACCATAATGCAGAGGGCGTCTCACAATCAGGAAAACAAAAAGTAGAATTTGCCAGACAATCTTTAGCTACTAAATTGGTGGATTCTTTGGTTGTATTTTGTGTACAAGAAGAAAATAGAACAAGAGAAAATATTATAAGTAAATTTTTCATTTTTAGTTAATTAAGTTATTCCAAATATAAATTATTATATCAATTTAATAAAAACAAATTTCAGTATAGTTTGCAGTTTTTATTTTATTTTTGCTCAATGATTCATCAAATAATAAAACAACAACTAATCAAATCTTCAATTGAAGAGGTTTGGGACTTTGCTTCATCACCTAAGAATTTAAAAAAAATAACACCTAATTATATGAATTTTATAATTAAATCTAAAAACACAGATGAAAAAATATATCCTGGAATGATTATTTATTACAGAGTATCACCTATTTTGAAAATTCCAACCAGATGGGTAACTGAAATAACTCATGTAAAGAAAAATCAGTATTTTGTTGATGAGCAAAGAGTGGGTCCATATAAAATATGGCACCATGAGCATCATTTTAAAGTACAAAAAGATGGTGTGTTAATGACAGATATAATTTCTTATAAGTTGCCATTTGGAATTTTAGGAAGAATAGTAAATTATCTGTTTATAAAAAATAAGATTAATGATATTTTTAATTATAGATATAATAGAATGGAGGAAATTTTTAATAAATAAAAATGAAAAAAAAATATTATATAACATCTACAATCTTAATAATTATGTTCTTATTTAGTTCTAGATTTTTAAATTCTCAAAATGTAGATAATACTTATAAAGTCATTGAGAAAATTGGCAAGGTAGAAATACGTGAGTATGAGCCATCATTATTTGCAAGTTATGAAAATGATCAAACAGGTAAAAATCAAAATTCCTCATTTAGAGTTTTAGCTGACTATATTTTTGGGTCAAATGATAATGATGAAAAAATAGCCATGACCTCCCCTGTAATAATAAAATTACACAACAATAGAGAAATGCTATTTAGAATGCCTAAAAAATATAATAAAAAAAACCTTCCTCAACCCGAAAATAATGATGTAAAAATAATTTCCAGTAAAAAAGTAATTAAAGCAACAATAAAATATTCAGGATATTCAAACGAGCAGAAAGAATTGAAAATGATAAGTCAATTAAAAAATATTTTATCAGAAAATAACATTAAACACAATGGAAAATTTGAATTATTAGTTTATGATCCTCCGTATAAGATAATGAATAGAAGAAATGAAATTTCAGTAAACATTATGGATTAATATATTGTTTATTGTCCTATAATTTTTTGAAGTTTTAGCTTTAATTTACTTAATTTCATTTTTCTCCACCAGACTTTATTATCATCTCCTTGTTTTTTGGCTCTATGAATTTTTTTATTTAGTTTATTTATTTTTTTACTTAAATATGCTTCATCAATATTTTTCATAAATATAAGTTTTGCGTAGAATAAATTCATTTAAAAAATCACAATTAAAACGAAAATTATTTAAAATTAGTGTATAATTTTGGTAAAATTTTATAAAATATTTAATCAATGTTTAAATTAATTTTTCTTTTTCTCGCATCCTGTTTTTCTTTTTCACAGAACACTCAAATAAATATAGATAGCCAATTTGACGACTGGGAAAACATTTTTTCATTTGAAGATGAATTTAATGACATCGGGGGAGTTGACTTTAAATCCATTTCAATCACAAATGATGATAAGTTTTTATATATCAAATTTGAAACTTTTGAGGAGATTGATTTACTTGATATGGAATTTAATGGCGAGGAGTTGTATGATGTTGAAATCTTTATTGACACTGATAATGATTCGCAAACTGGATTTGTTCCAGCATATAACGAAAACATTGGATGCGAATTAGGAATCATGTTTAACCAGCGTTATGTTTGGTATAATGAACCAAGCCCTGATGTGCAAATATCTTTATATGATGTTGGAATATTTCCTGCTCCAACTGTTACATCAGATCAATTTGAAATAGCAATAGATCTTAAATCAGAGTATGATGGTTCTTTATTATTTCCAAATTCTGAGATAAAAATTCAATTAAGGGATTGGATTTCAGGGGACAATATCCCTAATATAAATTCCGAAATTATTTACAACATTAACTCTAAATACTTAGATTATCAACCAATAAATATTAATAAGGACTCCTCAAATTTAATAAGACTAACAGCTTATAATGTCTTAAATAATGGCTTAGATGACAATAATCGTATTGATAAATTAAAAAACATTTTACAGGTATTAGACTCTGATATATTTGCATTTTCAGAATGCTATCAAACATCTCAAGAAACAGTAAAAAATATTTTAGATAATATTTTACCAGTTTCCAATATTGGGGGCTGGTTTGTGAAAAAAAAAGATGGAGATGATTTGATATTAGCATCAAAGTTTCCAATTATCCAAGATTGGCCAGACGAGTCTTCTGGTATTAAGAAAATGCATCCTTGCCTAATAGATTTACCTGATGACATATATGCAAAGGACTTGCTAATTATTAACTCCCATATGAGTTGTTGTGATAATGATGTGGCGAGACAAGAACAAGCAGATGATTTTGTTAATTTTATTTTGGATGCCAAAACACCAGGTGGAATAATAGATTTAGATGAAGGAACACCTTTTATTTTATGTGGAGATTTAAACTTAGTGGGATTGTCACAACAATTAAAAACAATATTGACGGGGGAGATAATTAATACTGACGATTATGGATTTGGGGGTGGAATGAATTGGTCAAATAATGAATTAAAAGACCAAGTTTGTATGCACACAGAACTTCCACTCTCTTATACTTGGCGGGATATAAGTTATGATGTTGGAAGTTATCCCTATGGAAAGCTAGATTACATAATTTTTTCGGATGATGTTATAAGTTCACAAAAATCCTTTTCTGTTGACACAGAATTTATTTCACAACAATCATTAAATACAAATAATTTAAATAACGATGATTCTTCCGGTTCAGACCATCTTCCAATTACAGTAGATTTTGATATACCCTTAACTTTAAATCAACGAGACAAAGAAAATATTTTCAAAAAACTGATTCGAAGGATTAATTTTTTAGGTCAGTCAAAAAAAATAAATTCAGGAATGACTATAAATATGTATAATGACGGAACCATAGAAAAAAATTATGTTAGTGAATAAAATATTTGAGTTACTAAGAGACTTATCTATATACATATTTAAATAAAAATTTTATATTTAAATATGACAATAAAATCCTCAAAAAAAAATAAAAACCCACACATAACTATTCATAATGGGGTTGTTAAAAAAACAATTTCAATTCCTTATTTTGAAGAGGGGGTGTCAGCAGGATTTCCTTCCCCCGCAGAGAATTTTATGGGTGAAGAGATAGATTTAAATAATATTTTAATAAACAATCCAACATCAACATATTACGTTAGGGTTTTTGGTGATAGTATGAGGGGTGCTGGAATTATTAGCGGAGATTTATTAATAGTTGATAGATCTTTGGAAATTACAAAAAACTGCATAGTGGTTGCCCATATAGACGGAGAGTTCACAGTTAAGCGGATTAAAAAAACAAAAAAAAAAATGTACTTAGTAGCAGAAAACCAAACTTATAGAGATATAGAAATAACAGAAGAAATGAACTTTGAGCTGTTTGGAGTAGTAACTCATTCAATACATCAATTTACATGATAGGATTAGTAGATTGTAATAATTTTTACGCTTCGTGTGAAAGGGTGTTTAATCCCCGTTTAAACAAAAAACCGGTCATTGTTTTATCAAATAATGATGGGTGTGTTATAGCTAGAAGTAATGAATCTAAGGACTTAGGTATTAAAATGGGAGAACCTGTTTTTAAAATCAAAGAAATAATAAAAAATAATAATATTCATGTTTTTTCAAGTAATTTTTCTTTGTATGGAGACTTGTCTAATCGTGTTATGAACACTTTAAAATCAGAAACAAAAGCAATAGAAATTTATTCTATAGATGAAGCTTTTTTGGATTTTAAAGATTTTATTGACCTGGATCGAGCTATAAAAATTAAGAGTAAAGTTCAAAAATGGACCGGAATACCAGTTTCTATTGGGATTTCTTTTACAAAAACATTATCAAAAGTAGCTAATCAAATTGCCAAAACGAAAAGGGAAGGTGTTTGTATATTGGACAATGATACAGTAATAACAAGGCTTTTAAGTAATTTTCCTATAGAAAAACTATGGGGAATTGGAAAGAATTATACAAGACGTTTAAAGGAATTAAATATTTTAACAGCTCTAGACCTTAGAGAGGCACCCACTTCATTATTGAGAAAAAATTTTCCGGTTAGTATAATTAGGATGCAAAAAGAGCTAAAAGGAAATATGGTATATGACTTAGAGATATTGAAGAATAGAAAAAAAAGTATATGTACTTCTAGGTCTTTTGGAAAAGAAATAAACGATTTTAATAACTTAAAAGAAGCAGTATGCAATTTTGCTAATAATTGTGCACGCAAATTAAGACAAGAAAATAGTGTTTGTTCTAAAGTTTCAATTTTTTTAATGACAAATCGTTTTAATTTGACAGTAGCCCAACATAACCCAACTATTACTATGCATTTTGACACACCAACTAGTGATAGTATGGAGATTATAAGCGCCACAAGTAAAGCGCTGAGGTTAATTTATGCATCTGGATTTAGTTATAAAAAAGCAGGTGTAGTTTTACACGAAATAAAATCTAATAAACAAATTCAAATGTCTTGTTTTGATATTCCAAAAAGAAAAAAAAGAAATAAATTAATGAAGTCAATTGATGAATTAAATTCAATAATGGGTAATAATAAAATCCGTTTTGCCTCACAAGGCTTTAATGAGTACTGGCAAGCAAAGAGAAAAAAATTATCACCAAGTTATACAACAAAATATGAGGATATTTTAAAAATTAAAATTTAAATTTTATGAAAAATGAATTTTGTTATAATGCAAAAGCATTAGATGAAATGGAAAGAGTTAAAAGGTTAAAGCTTATTAATTCTATCTCAGGTGTAAAAAGCGCAAATCTAATAGGTACTAAATCCAAAAAAGGGATAAGTAATTTATGTATTATTAGTTCAGTAACACATATAGGGAGTAACCCACCATTACTTGGATTTATATGTAGGCCAACTAACAAGGTGAAAAGAGATACATTTGATAATATACTAGAAAACCCATATTTTACAATCAATAGTGTAGAACAATCAAAAATCAAAAATGCGCATTTAACTTCTGCAAAATATGATAAAGAGATTTCGGAGTTTGACGAATGTGGATTTCAAGAACATTATATTGATAATTTTCCAATACCATTTGTTTTGGAAAGTAGAGTGAAAATAGGTTTGGAATTAAAACAAAAAGTTAAATTAATAAACGGAACTTATTTTATAATTGGTAGAATTAAATTATTAGCTATTCCTAATAATGAATTGCATGAAACAATGGCTGGTAGTGTGGGGGTTATTGGCTTAAATACGTATTATTCAATAAAAAAGATGAGTGAGTTTGATTATGCAAGATTAAATAAAAAAGGTAAAAAATAAAACTAAATGATTTTGGCGATATTAAAATTATTTGTTTTTAAAGTATTGAATCTCATTAATGATTAAATCGTTTTTAGTAATTGTTACATGTATATTTTTTTTTGCTTGCAATAAAGCAATTGAAAAAGATGAAAACCAGAGTAATTCAAATAACTCAAATATGGTCTATGTAGGAGATTGGAATTTTAAAGGAAGTGGCGTTTCATATTCTGGCTACTATAGTTATGACTCTCTGCTTAATTCTGAGTGGGTGTCAGACGTAACTTATATAACAAATTATAATGACAGTACAGGAAGTGTTGAACTGGGGTTAGGTGAAAATGAGTTAGTTTTTAAATATTGTAACTATTGTGATCCCGTCATTTATAACTTGAATGATAGTGGGTTGGTGTATTCAGAAAATTATGGGGGAAATATAGGATGGACACTTACTGATTCAACTTTTTTTAATATTATAACTCCCCCGCCCCCGGGTTATTCACCAAGTTATTCAACATATTATATCGAGGGTTGGAAGTTGCCGTAGGACACCAATAATATTAATCAAGTTAAAATAAACTATTTATGAAAAATACAATTAAGATTTTATTCTCTATCCTTTTATGCTCTATGTTTGGTTGTGAAAATAGTGACGAAGATTTTAAATTTGAAGCTGTTGTACATACAGTTTTTGCGGGTAATTTTTATTATGACCCACAAAATATTGTAATAAATCAAGGAGAACAAGTTAGATGGATAAATGATGGAGGATTACATGATGTAAATGGAGAAATAAATTCAATAACAAATATTCCATTTAATAACCCTGAATTATTTAATTCGGAATCTACTTCAATTGTTGGGGCAGAAATATATAAATATACATTTAACACACCTGGGTTATATAATTATGATTGTTCAGTAGGAGGACATGCAAATAATGGTATGGTGGGTTCAATAACAGTAATAGAAAATAAATAATCAATTTATATTATATTTGATTTTGTTTTTAAAGCTTTTAATTATTATGAAAAGATTTTATTTATTAATTCTATTACCGATGATTAGCCTTGCTCAAGTTTTTATAATTGATAATAATTATATAGAATTATATTCTAACTCAATTGAAGGAGAGTTTAGTGAAAATACTTTTTTAAATACTTTAGAAGAAACAACAATTACTTATGAAATAATAACTGACTCTTTACCGATGGGGTGGGATTTTCAAAATTGTTTTCCCACATGTAACCCTTTAAATACTTATAGTATTGATCCAATTTCATTTCCAGCTGACTCAAGCATATATTTAAATGCTCATTTTTACCCAAACAATATTTCGGGTGAGGGTTTGTTAAAAATGGAAATAAGCGCCAATCATGGAACGTTTTTAGATACTGTTATTTGGAGGGCTGTTGCCACTCCTCAAATTAATTTAAGTGAAAACTTCAATGATATGTCACAAATTAAATTTATAACTAATCTTTCAGGACAAATAATAAACAATCTCCACTCAGAAAAAATTTTAGTTATTACTTATAAAAATAATCGAAGAGAGTTAGTTTATATTATTAATGATTAAAGCAATTTTTTTTAATTCGCTTTTTTCTTCCTGGGCCTAACATGCAACTCTATGAGCTTTTTTGATTCATTAATAACTTCTTTGTTTTTTTTCAATCTCCATAGTTGATCTCTACTTTTTTTTACAGCAATTAATGGTTCTACAATAGGGTTTGGATATTTTTGAAGACCTTCATCAGTATTAAATATTGTAGATTTTAATTTCCACGGACTGTGAATATTTATTGGTTCTAAATTTCTTAGTTCAGGTATCCATTTTTTTATAAATTTTCCTTCAGAATCATGTTCAATAGATTGTTTAATAGGATTATAAATACGAATAGTATTAAAGCCAGTTATCCCAGCTTGCATTTGAAATTGGGTGTAATGAATGCCAGGTTCATAATCTAAAAACAGTTTAGACAAATGATATATTCCATTTCTCCAATCTTGGTTTAAGTGATGACATAAAAATGATACGATCATAGCCCTCATTCTAAAATTTATCCAACCAGTTTTTTTCAAACACCTCATATTTGCATCAACTAAAGGGTAGCCCGTTTCTCCTATTTTCCACTTTTCCAATAATTTTTCATCAGTATCGAAGATAATTTTTTGGTAGCCGCTATTAATAAAATCTTTTTCATAATTACAATTAGATTCAAACTTTTGAATGAAATGAGACCTCCATTTCAATCTAGCTAAAAATGCATTCATTGATCTTTTGTTTTTTAACTTTTCTTTACATGAAATTATGTATTTATAAACTTGACGAATACTAACATTTCCCCATGATAAGTACGTGGAAAGACGACTGCAACTATTTCTACTATTTAAAGGACTTGAAATGTTTTTACTGTAAAGATGCACACGTTCATTAATAAATGAATCTAAGTTTTTAAACGCCTCTTCTTCTCCGGCAATTTGTAAAAAGGATGATTTTGCTATAAGTTTGGTTTTAAATTTAGTTGGTAATTTGAATTTATTTAGATTGATCTTTAATTGGCAATTAGAAAATTGATTATTGATTACATTTTTATTAACGTAAGAATACCACTTTTTATCCCAATCTAATCGATTTTTTATACCCCGCACTACGCCTTGCGTTTCAAAATCTAACCAATTTATTTTTTGATCTGTGCAAAATCTTTTGATAAGCTTATCTCTTTCCCATGTTATTTTAATACCGGTTTCTTGATGAGTTAATATGTTTTTTACTTCAAACTGTGTTAAAATAAATTTAAATATATCAATTGACTTTCCATATAAAGTAATTACTTCTCTGTTAAATTTTTTTAATACCATATTCATTTTATAAATAGACTCATATATAAATTGGTAATGTATAAGGCTCGTGTCCCCGTAGTTTATCAAATTAGGTTCGAAAATATATAATATTAGATAATCAAGTTCTGAATTTTCGCTGTACCAAAGTGGTTCATGGTCTTGAAGCCTTAAATCTCGCTTTAACCAAACTATATTTATTTTTTTTCTCAAGATCTTAAAAAAAATATTACTTTATAAAATTTTTTGTATAACTTTGTTTTAATAAAACTATACAAAATTAGAATTTTATTATTTAAATAAGCACCAAATACTATTTAAAATGTTTAAATAAAAATTAAAACTTATGAATAGAAAAAAAGCTATAGAAATATGTAGGAGCTTACTCCAAACGATGGCAAAAATTCACGGTACGACTGATGTGGGTCATTTATTTGATTCGCCAAAGGCCAAAAAAGATAATCTTAATAAAATTTATAAAAGTTTAGTGAAAAAATATAAAATACAAGAAAATGAAATATCATTTTCGAATTAATTCAAATAAAAACAAAAAAAAATGAAAAAAACATCTATTACAATAATTATATTCTTGTTTATGTCAACTAGCACTTTTGCTCAAAATCAAGCAAATTATACTCTTTCTTTAGGGTTTAGCCCTTTTGGGGGTTCCTTGAATTATACTTATCACAAATCTGAAAAAACTTCTATTAATGTAGCTGTTGGAGGATTACTAGAAACTGATTTAAGTGGCTTTGCAAGCGACCTTGATATTGAGGATGACTTTGTATTAAAGTCAAGTAGCGGCTGGATGGGCATTTTTTTACAACACAGACCATTTAATAATGCAAAATGGGTAGGTTTCGTAACTGGTTTTGGTGTAGGGTTTATAGAAAACACAATTGATGTTTCTCACGACGGCCATACGGATACGTATACGGCGCATTACAGGGAAAATCCAGTTGGATATGTAGGTTGGACATTTGGATCGGGTCCTGTAAAGGGATTTAACTATTCTCTAGACTTAGGAGTTTTATATACATCTGGTCCATCAATAATGGGGCCTGGAGAATATAATGATGCTATTGCTGATAGTTTTTATTTTTCAAACGGCCTTCCTAATATTCAAGTTACCGTTGGGTATGGATTTTAATTGAACGTGAATACGTTTTTACAAAATTTAAATTCTTAAAAATTATAGAATCATGTTCGGATTTTTTAAAACAAAAACTAAAAAAGAAAAGCTTACGGACCTGTATTACAAAAAAAAAGAACAAGCATTTAAACTCTCAAAAACTAATAGAAAGTTAAGTGATAAGTTAGAAAAAGAAGCGAATGATATTCTTACTGAAATAGACAATATTAAATAAACTTAATTAAGTTATACAATACTAATTTGTATAATATAGTTATTATGAAGACCGCATGCATTTTCTTTGGAAAAATAAATTAAAACTATTTACATTAGTATTAGTAATTTTTATTTTTTCAGTAGTCAAACTTTTTAGTACCAAAATCTTTTTTGACACCGAAAGAATTATTAACGACATTTCAAAAGAAGTGGAGTTTACCAAATTATTAAATGATGAAAATTTAATATTTGTTGGATTTGATTTCAATAACCCATTAAGTTATGATGGTTTTATAAAAATTAAAGAACTTCATCAATATCTAAGCAAGAAGAAAGATATTAAAAGAGTTGAAAGTATTATCAATGAAAGAAAATCTATTAGTAAAGGATTTTTACCGATCCCTATTAAAGTGTTAAATCTTGACAATATAAATCAATATGAAAAATCTTTAGCTGAATTAGAAAAACACAAAAGTAACTTTGTCAACAATGATAGGTCAAAAATATTTTTTTTAATTGAAGTTCAGGAGTTATTAAAAAGAGAGTCTACAAAAGAGTTAGTCGATGAATTATTTGAAATCAAAATAGGTGATTTGAATCACGAAAATTTTGTTTCAGGTCGGATCCCTAGTGAGATATACATGCAAAAAAATGTAATAAATGAATTTATCATTCTTACTACATTAAGTGCGATACTATGTTTTATATTACTCTTTCTTTTAACTACAAACATTAAACTTATTTTGATGATAATATTAAGCGTAATTTTTAGTATTATCATTACACTTTCTCTATCATCTTTTTTATACGGGGGAATAGAAATGATAATGATTATTACTCCGGCTATACTGTTTATTGTTTGCATTTCTGATGCGATGCACTACACAACAAATCAAACAAAAAATATAAAAGATAAATTTCTATTTTTTAAGGACAGGTTGAGTAAAATTGGAGTTGCGATTTTTTTAACATCATTAACAACCTCAATTAGTTTTTTAACATTTTTAATTAACGATATAATTCCAGTAGCAAGGTTTGGTCTGATCACTTCTTTTGGAATTTTAATCACATTAATTGTTGTAACTATTGTATATGCAATTGCAATAGACTTTGAATTTCATTTAACAAAGCAATCTAAATACTTTAAAGCTCTAACTGATTTAATAATTCAGTTTAGCTTAAAAAGAAAAAGTAAATTTTTTCATGCAATAATGATAACTTTTATTTTATGTAGTTTGTATAATTTACTCAACATTAATATTGATAATTATTTAACTGATGAAGTAAACTCAAAATCACAAATGCATAAACAAGTAAGTTTTTTTGATAAAAATTTTGGCGGAATTAAATCAATTTATTTTAAGGTTAATAACATAAGTAATGATAGTTTTTCTATACAAAATTTCCAAAGTACATTATCATTAAATGGCTTTACAGTTGATTTTTCTAATGCAAAACTCTCAAATAAATTTCTCACAAATACATTGCCAGTTTTTAAAAATTTAGATTCAGATTATTTGTTTTTATGTAGAATGCCTGATTTAGGATCAAAAAAAACTAAAAATATCATTGAGTCTATATTAGGTGATTTTGAACCCTTATTAAAAATTCAAGTTGGAGGAGTGGGCTATTTATTTGATAATATTTCGGAAAGCTTAACAAAACAATTAATATTTGGTTTGGCAATAGCAATATGTTCAATTGGATTAATATTTTTTGTATTAACAAAATTTAATCCAAGGTTTATCTTTATAGCAATTATTCCAAACATTGTGCCGATTATTTTAACATTATTTGTTCTTCAATTTTTCAACTTTTATTTAAGTTTATCAAATGCATTTATATTTACAATAGTTTTTGGTCTTATAGTTGATGATTCAATTCATATTATAAGCGCTTACATAAGAAATAAAGCTATTAAAAATTCAAAAACAATTAATGATATTATTAAAACAACAGGAAGGGCAATTGTGAAAACAACTTTAGTAGTTATATTTTGTTTGTTTCCACTTATCTTCTCTGAATTTAAATCAGTATCTCAATTAGCAGTTATAACAATAATAGCTGCCGTTATTGCTGTTTTTTTTGATTTAATATATCTTCCAGTTTTAATGAAATTAAATAAAAAAATATAAATTATATTTGTGAAAAAAGCTATGAAGAAAATTATATTAATATGGCAGACTTTTTATCCTATTATTTTAGCATTTCTGTCTTTTTTATACTCGGTTACATTATGGTTTTCAGGTTATCAACTTGAAGGTATATTTGTTGGAATTTGGGTGCCATCTATTTTAATTCTTTCTGTTGTAATAAGACAAAGAGTGAATGATTATAAAAATGAAATTAACAATAAATCGTGATGGAAAATATAACAATTTTTATTATTGGTTTTGTTATTTTTTGTGCTTATGTATTTACTTTATTTTCTATTATCATAAAATCAAATAATGCACAACAGAAAGATTTAGACAATGATCCTGAATTAAAAAATAAATAAAACATATTACTGTTTAACATACATTGGAAACTTAAATTCATTTTATAATTTTATATAAATGAGAATCTTATTTATTCGCTTTCTGATTTTTAGACTTGAATCTTGTTGAAAGACTGGTTTTTTCGTGTTTTGTTTTTCTGCCCGAAACTCTCTTTCTCCACATTTTAAACGATGACTCTTTCATCTCACTCCTCATTAATTGAATTACATTTTTTTCAGATAAATTATATTGTATCTTTATAGCCTCAAAGGGGGTTCTGTCTTCCCAAGCCATTTCTATAATCCTGTCTATATCTTCGTTATTTAAATTAAAACGGGTTATAATTTTTTTCACATTTATCAATTAATTTTTAAATATACTCATAATCAAAACTATTATATTTGAATTATGAAAAAACTAATAATACTGCTCGTTAGTGTGTCATTGTTTGGGCAACAAGGTAATCAATCAAATAAAAATATAAATTTAGAAACAGTGAATCTCTACAGTAGTTTTATTGATTTAAATGCTGAGGAATCAGGAAAAAATGTAACCGTTATTAATGCTATAGATCTTGATAATTATTCATTTAATTCAATAGATGAATTATTAAAATTAATTCCTAGCATTGAACTACAATCAAGAGGGGGATTTGGAACACAATCAGACTTAGTTTTAAGAGGAACTACTTTTAATCAAAGTCTAGTTTTATTGGACGGGATGAGAATTAATGATCCCTTGACAGGCCATTTTAGTATGTATGTTCCAATTAATCCATATGAAATATATCAAATTGAAATTATAAGAGGAGGGGGCTCCTCAGTTTATGGCCCCGATGCTGTAGGGGGAATAATTAATATAATTACTAAAACATTTATTGAGGATTATAACAATGATGAAATCAAAATAGAATCAAAATTTGGACAGTACAATTTAAAAAGCCTAAATTTTCACTTATCAAAAAAAATATCAAATAGTCTATTTTCGAGTATCTCGGGCAACAGGATTAAATCTGACGGCCAGGAGTTATATGATGATGTCTTTAGTTTTTTTGACAACAGAAATATTTCAACGTCCCACCGGATAAAAATAGGAAAAAAAATAAATTTAATGCTTCGCTCTTCATATAGTAAAAGTTATTTTAATTCACAATATTATTATACTAGAAGTAGTTTTGATTTATCTAATGAAACAATAGAAAAAACTTGGAATCAATTAAAATTAAACTATAAAATTGATCCATATTCTCAAATTGATTTTTTAACAGCGTTCCAATCTACTTCCGATTTATATGTATTCAATCCCGATTTTCCTGTATATGAGAACAAGACTAACTTATTAAGTAGTAAAATTAATTATGTTATGAAAAAAGATCAACATAGATTAGTTGGTGGTTTTGAGTTTCAAAACAGGGGAATAGTAAGTTTAGATAGGGGAAGTCATGAGGATGTTTATTTTGGAGGTTATATTAATCTTATGAAAAGGTTTTATAAAATTGTGGTGAATCCATCGTTAAGAATTGATTACAATAAAGCTTACAAAATACAGTTATGCCCACAATTTGACGTCAACTATAATAATTCAAAATATAAATTAAGATTTAGCGCTGGAAGGACTATCAGATCAGCTGATTTTACAGAGAGGTTTTATAACAACAATTACTCTGATACACTTTCTCCAGGAAGGAATATAGGTAATCCTGATTTAAGATCAGAAAACAGTTTAAATTTAGAGCTTGGTTTTGATTATAAGAAATTTAAAAATATACTATTTAAAAGCACTATATTTTATAGACAGTCAACAAACCTAATTGATTGGGTTATATTAAATTCTAATGAGATAGAAACAAGTATTAATTTATTTGAAAACGAAAGCTACCTCTTTGCGCAAAATATAAGCAAATTAAATACTCTTGGATTAGAAACAGAAATTTGGTTTGATTTATTAAGAGAGAAAAAAATAAAAATTAATGGGTCTATTGGCTATCTTAAAATCTTTTCAGCAGAAACTTCGGAAAATATTTTTAACGAATCTGCCTTATCATCAAAATACTTAGCAAATAATTCAGGTGATGTTTTTAACTATAATTTAATATTTCATTGGAAAAAAATTAAACTTAATTTTAATGGAAAATATAAAAATCGTGATAATGAAACTGAAATTGGAATTAATCAAGAGTTAACTAAATCATATTTTGTACACAACTTTAATTTAAATTATAATGTTAATAAACATGGCTCCATCAATTTTGAGTTAATAAATGTTTTGAATACTAATTATGCTGATATTTTAGGCGCTGTAATGCCAAAAAGATGGAGTGTGATAGGAGTTAAATACACTCTTAACAACAAAGAAAATTAACATTTTAAGTAAATATTTATATATTTTTTTAAAAAAACATATAAAAAACATAAATTTTTATAAAAAATTAAAATTCTAGCAAATATTTATATATTTTTTTATTAAAATCAATAAATATTTTAAATAAAATGTAATATTTGACCCAAATGGTATCAAAAAAAATTAATTTAGAGGAAAAATTCGCAAAATTTACAAAACACTGGTCCCCTAGAGTGGTGGCAGAAATGAATGATTATCAATTTAAAATTGCTAAAATAAAAGGCGAATTTGTGTGGCACAATCATAAAGAAACTGATGAAACCTTCATTGTTATTGAGGGCCAAATGACAATAAAATTTAGAAAAAGTGAAGTTAAATTATCTGAGGGAGAATTATTTGTTGTTCCAAAAGGGGTTGATCACAAACCTTGCGCAGATAACGAATGTAAAATTTTAGTTATTGAACCAAGAGGAGTTATAAACACTGGTGACAATGAGGGTAAATTTACTATAAAAAAAGATATTTGGGTTTAAATGATGTTTCAGTTATTGAAACATAAATTTTTTAATTTAATATTTAAGATTGAAAACCCATTAGTTAAGTTGAGCTTTAGATTATGTGAGTCATTACCCATTTGCTTCTCTTTTCTACTTACTTTCTGTTATTGAATCATTTAGAATAGTCTAATTCATTGTATTTGTTTATGGAAAAAAAAGACTATATAATAACCACATTTGTATACGGAATAGGTTTGTAAGTTTCTTTATTTTACTAAAATCACTATTTTTAGTTATGAAAAACACAATTCCTCCACCAATAGTAACTTTAATATGTGCGTTATTAATTTATCTTTCTAAACCAATTTTTCCTGGGATTAATTTTAATTATTCATCCCATCTATCTTTGTTTTTTTTGATATTTGGATTCATTATAATTCTAATATCTTTCCAAAGATTTAAAAAAGAAAAAACTACAATTAATCCAATTAATATAGAAAAAGCCTCATCATTAGTTACTGGTGGAGTATTCAAATATTCTAGAAATCCAATGTATCTAGGAATGTTATTAATTTTAATTTCAATTGCTATAAGATTTAACCTTTACGGGGGCATTCTTATAGTTGGTTTTTTTATTTATTTTATTACATATTTTCAAATATTACCTGAAGAAAAGGCCATGCTAAAATTATTTGGAGATGATTTTATAAATTATAAAAATAAAACAAGAAGATGGTTTTAATTTCCTAGTGATAAAAATTACATACTTTAATAATAACTATTGAAAAATTTATTATACATTATCTTAATTTTCTTTTTTTACTCTTGTGGGCTTAAACAAGCACTAAATTACTCTTCAGATTTTATAATTCCAGACCAAAAATTTATAGATAAAGAACCAAAAAAAAAATTAGATTACAGTAATGAGAAAAATTGGGCATTTAGATCAGATATACATAATATAAAAAAAATCATTCCTAAAAATTATAATACTAAAAACGAAAAAAAAATAGATGTTTCTGTTTTTTATATTCATCCCACAACCTTATTTTCTTCAAAAAAATGGAATGCTGACACAGACCATTTTATAAATAATAATACTATCGATTTATGTCTTGAAAATCAAGCATCTGTGTTTGCTGGTATTACAGATTTATATGTACCTCATTATAGAGAAATGCATATATACTCATATACAGACACAATCAATGGTGTAAAGGCATTTAATATTGCCTATAATGATGTAAAGGAATCATTTAAATATTTTTTAAAAAACATTAAAACCGAGAAATATATAATTGCAGCTCATAGCCAGGGAACAAATCATGCAAAAAAACTTATAAACGAGTACATTTACCCTAAAAAAGAATTACGTAAGAGGCTAATTATGTCATATTTAATTGGAATGGATATAAAAAAAAATGAAATGCTAATTGATTTTTGTCAAACCCC
>JAYYFR010000002.1:0-31077 GCA_036158635.1 Bacteroidota bacterium
TTTTAACAACTTCTCCATTTTCAAACAATAAGAAATATGTTTGATAATCTTGTAGCTCATATACTGACCTTCCAAATAAATCAAAAACCCCAATTATCTTTTTGTTTTGAGTGTTTTGGTCAATATTACTATTTTGATGTACTGTTATTTCTATTTCAACTGAGGGACTAGTACATGATTCATCAGAACTTGCAATCTCCCAATCATAAAAATAATAATAATACGCTGGACTAAATCCAGGGTTATCGCCATTTTCATAATCGTTAAAATACCCTTCATTTATACTTACAATTTCATTTACAATATATGGAAAAGTTGGAAGTCCTCCAGTTGTTCTTTTAAACAAAGGATTGTTATCTCCAAAATTTTCATTATTTAAAATAGCATCTGTAGTGATTATATATTCTCCATATGGAATTGTCCAATTTAAATTAATTACGTAGCCATTTTCTTCACTTTCAGGAACATTAACGGTTATGGTCTCAATTATATTATTTAAATCAGAATTTATTAATTGAATAGTCCTTTCACCAGCTGTTCCAGTATAAACTTTAACAGAGTTGAGTGTGAATTCATCTAATGCTTGAAAACGTAAACCACCATTATATACTGTTCCACTATAATCACAATAAGGACCGCCATCACAAATATGATTTTGTTCTCCAACATTTTGAATTGTACCTGGATTTACTACTTGTTCTTGGTAAACATAATAAGTAGCGTTTTCAGTTAGAGGATTTGTTTGATAAAATAAACCATTATTAATAATGTTTAAATTTTCATCCATCCAGTAAACATCGCCATCAGCTTCAGCTTCAATTGTAATTATATCACCATAATCAACTACCCAATTTGTTTCTACATTAGGTGGATAGATAATATATTGATCACATAAATAAATACATGAATCATTATTTTCAACATTAACTTCTGGATCAAAGTTTTCTGCAGTTGGATCAGTACAACCAACAATTAAGCATGAACCGTCATCAGTATTGGCATCTGGATTATAATTTGATGCATTTTCATTAGTACAACCAAAAATAGGTTCAGTTATTTCTAAAATATGAAGACCCGTTTGTTGATCAGTTGCTAAAATTAAGCCGGATGGTAAAAAAGGGTAAGCTCCCCAACAACCTTCGAATTCACCTCCTTCATAATCAGGTGAAGTGTCGTAATATGCAATTTCATTCATGTTAAATGGATCACTTGCATCGATAACAGTAACTCCAGAGGTATAATAAGATGTAACTAAATAATCACCTAAAACGTGAGTATTGTGAGGAATAACTGGAAAACCATTTTCATTATTCCATGATTGAATTAAATCTATTTCTTGAATATCAGAAATATTTGAAACGTCATACGCACCAACATTACAATCAGATTGTTCGTCAGTGGTAAATACATAATTACCATCATCGGAAACCCAGGCATTATGAGTAAAATTACAAGATGTAGGTGAAGACCCTAAAATAACAGGGTTTGCTTTGTCAGAAACATCAACTGCTGTTAAGACACCTTCATAGACAGCAGCGCCCCACAATGTGTCGCCCCTAACCATTCCATCATGTAAATAATAAGCATCAAATAAACCTGCAACTGAAGGATTCATAGGATCATCGTTAAGATCTAAGATTATTGCTCCATCAGTTGGCCCATCTTGAGAACCAAATATGTAAGCAAAACCATTTTCATCAATGTAAATATTATGAGCTCTCATAAATTGATCGGTCCAATATGTATAAGTTTGACCACTCAAATCTGTCAAGTCAACAATTAATAAACCATCTTCTGCTTCAGTTGTAACATATGCATACTTTCCCCAAGTTTTTAAATCTCTCCAAACAGAGTTAGATCCTGAAATAAAAAAAACTTCTTGAGGGTTTGAAGGATTAGAAACATCAACATATGAAAAACCATTGGCGCAACCTACTAGAGCATGTTCATTTCCGTTAAGATCAACATAACCCCAAACATCATTTAAATCTTGATTATAACTTAAATTTCCTATTTGAACCATATTTAAACTGGATTGACTTAATAAGAAAACAGGAAATAATAAAATGAAAATAATAAGTTTACTAAAGTTTTTCATGAGCTTAAATTATATTTAATATACACTAAGAGTACAAAAATTGTTCCCAAAGATAAACAAAGTGTTTTACAAATTTAGTTTTTCTTCGATATAAGAAATAATGGAGTGAATAATTGTAATATGCATTTCTTGAATCGAATCAGTACTTTTTGAACTTACACAAATAGAAATATCAGTATATTTAGATAACTCACCTCCTGAGTTTGAAGAAAGTGAAATAACTTTCATGTTTTTCTTTTGTGCTTCTTTAGCAGCATTAATTACATTTATTGAATTTCCACTAGTACTAATTGCTAATAAACAATCCCCTCTTTTTCCATTTGCTTCTAGATATCTTGAAAATACTAAGTCGAAGCTTGTATCATTAGCAACACATGTAATATGGGATGAATCAGAAATACATATTGCAGGTAGCGCTTTTCTTTTTTTATTAAAGTATCCTGAAAGTTCTTGAGCAAAATGCATAGCATCACACATAGAGCCACCATTACCACAGCTAAAAATAGTGCCCCCATTTTTAATACTATTTAACATTAAATCAGCTGCCTTCTGAATAGAAATAAATTTACTCTCATTATTCAAAAAAGAATCTAAAATAAGACGGTGATTTAAAAAATGATTTTTTATATCCATTTTACTCTGAATAAAAATCATTAAGACCCTGTTCTAACCAATTCCTATAAACATCGATACTGTTAGCATCCTTATAGGCTTTAGGTTGAAAATAATTACCATTTTCGTCTTTTAACAATTCTTCATCATAATTTGGATCTTCACTTGGTCTTAAAATTATGTGTAATGGTTGTGTATTTTTTCCAAAAGTCAATGTTTGCAATGTACTCCACTTTTTACCAGTTGAATTAATTATCTTAGATTTTTTCCAACTACCATCTGCATAACATTCATCAATTTTATGTTCAGGTACATCTTTTCTAATATCAACATATAATTGCGCAAGAATATACTGACTAATTAAGTTATCAACTTCATCGTCTTTCCAAATTTGATTTTCTAATTTTCTGCAATTTACACAAGCCATACCTGTAAAATCGACTAATATTGGTTTTTTATATTTTTTTGATAACTCAATTGCTTCAAAGTAATCTTTAGTTACAATTCGTTCATTACTTAAATTAATTACTTCACTTGGGTCTTCGTTACAATAAGAATATGTCTTAGGTGGTGGTAAACCAAAAAGAGTATGAGTAAACACATCTTGATATTTACAAGATGCACCTGGAAGTAAATAAATAACAAAAAATAAAGTTAAAAGCCCAAATGTGATTCTAGAACTACCTATTTTTTTTCCTTTCTCATCGTGAGGGAATCTAATTACACCAAACAAATAAAGGGCTAGACAAAGAAAAGTTATTGACCATAAAACAAAAAATGTTTCATATTTAATTAGACCTAATTTATACACTGCGTCAGCATTTGATAAAAATTTAATTGCTAATGCAACTTCTAAAAATCCAATAAACACTTTGAAGGTATTCATCCAGCCACCAGATTTAGGGAGTGATTTTAACCAAGTTGGAAAAACTGCAAATAGTGCAAAAGGAACACCGAGAGCCAGTCCAAACCCAATCATGGCTGAACTTAGTTGTGAAGCGACAGCAGACCCAGATCCAGAAGCAGTGAGTCCAGTTTTAGCTAAAGCGGCTCCTAAAACAGGACCAGTGCAAGAAAACGATACTAAAGCAAGGGTTAATGCCATAAAAAATATACCTATAGCTCCACCAACTTCAGAAGCAGAATCTACTTTATTTAATAACTTACTTGGTAAACGAATTTCAAAGTACCCAAAGAAAGAAATTGCAAAAATTGTAAATACAAAAAAGAAAATTAAGTTTAACCAAACATTAGTAGATATCTGATTCAATATTTCAGCATCAAGAGAAAAGAAATGGAAAGGTAAACTAAGTAAAAAATAGATCAGTACAATAAATCCGCCATACATAGTAGCTCTCATAATAGATTTTCTCCTATCTTCAGATCCCTTCAAGAAAAAACTAACAGTTAATGGAATCATAGGAAAAACACAAGGGGTGACTAACGCTATAAGACCAGCAATAATCCCAGCCAATAAAGCTTCTAAAAGCTTTATTATTGATGAATTTTCTTCTTCTTGAACTAATGAATTTAATCCTTTAATTTCTCTATTGTATTGATTAGAGCAATCAAAATTATCGTTCGAATGAATTGACGTTTCTTCGTTTTTAGTTAATTCTTTTTTTTTTAATGAAAAAGTAATATCAACAATTTCAGGTGGCAAACATTGTTGATCATCACAAACCATGAACTCATATATTGCATCTATTTGAGTAATGCCATCTTGAACTTCAACTTTTTGAGAAAAACTTGCATTATCTTCAAAATATCTTGCAATTTCTTCTTGAATTGGAACAAATTTTTCTATTGGATTATCCTCAGTAAAAAATACTTTAAAACCATCAATAAAATCTACTTTTTCAGCTTCTGAATCAATAAACTTTATACCATCAATATCTTTAAAATAAAAACTTGTAGAAACAATAAAGCTTTCAGGATTTTTATACTGAGAATAAATATGCCATCCACTATCAATTTTAACATTAGCTAACAAGTTATAAGAGCTACCACCTAGTTCTTCAACATCAAAAGACCAAGTAGTCGGGTCTAATATCTGTGATGTTGAAAAAAAAGGAAACATCAAACAAAAAATAAAAACAAATAACTTTTTCATAACTTATTTTATTTGGCAAATATATGCCTTTTCTAGACCGTCAACAAATTTATACCTTTCATCAATCCTATGCCCCACTATCCATACAATTTCATTATTGGAGCAAAGAACAAAGCAACGCTTCTTTTCAATCAAAGAAAACTTATTATCAATAAAGTAATCACTTAATTTTTTCTTTCCTTTCATTCCCGATGGAATAAACCAATCACCTTCCTTCCAATTTCTAATCGTAAGAGGGAACTCTAATTTATCATAATTCAACACAGCCACTTTTTTATTTTTAATCTCATTTAACTTAAAATTATCAACAAATTTTAATGACATTTTTATTGGATCTTTAATATTATTTTTCTCTTTAGAAATCTCTATAATTCTATCTTTAATCAATTTTGAAATGCAAAGTTTATTTCTATTCTTTACTAAAAAATATTTTTTTGAATAAAAACTTTTTCCTGACCCAGCGTCAATAACATTAAATATGCTATCAATATCAATAAACCCAAAATCTTTAATTATTTCAAATAAAACAGTTTTTGGTTCAATTGATTTTCTTAATAAATCAATGTCAATTTTTAATACTTTATCAACATAGTTAGTACATCTTTTTTTTTCATTTTCAATAAACTTTAAATAAATATTTTCTGCACTTTTGAAGTTTTCAATTGTACTATACATTGACTCAATAAATCCAGGATTCACGTTTTGAAATTCTGGAATAATTGATTTTCTAATTTTATTTCTTTTATACTTTTCATCCTCATTTGAAAGATCTTCTCTAAATTCAATTTTATTTTTATTTGCATAATCTAAGACCTGATTTTTTGTGAAATTTAAAAGAGGTCTAATTAATCTATTTTGTTTTTTTTCAATTCCTTTCAAACCAGATACACCTGTTCCTCTCGCTATATTAAACAAAACTGTTTCAATGTTATCATTAAAATGATGAGCTGTAACTATATTATCAATTTTATTTTTATTAACTAAATCATTAAACCATTCGTATCGCAACTCTCTAGCAGCCATTTGAATAGAAATTTTTTCATCAAAAGCAGTTTTTTGAGTATTAAATTTTTTTACAAAAAAATTAATACCCAGCTTATCACAAATAGATTTAACAAATTTTTCATCCTCATCAGAATCTTCTCCTCTCAAAGAAAAATTACAATGAGCCACTGAAAAATTAATATTAGAGACTGTAAATAAATTTAACAAAACCATACTATCAACCCCACCACTTACTGCTAACAAAAATGAGGATTTTTTATAATCAACTATATTGCTTAAATCTTCTAAAAATTTATTTTTCATCTTCTAAGACATTGAGAATTGATTTTGCTTTTGTTAAACATTCTTCATATTCATTATTAGGATCGGATTCAATAGTTACAGCTCCACCTACAATAAAAGAAAGATAATTACTTTTTTGATTATATAATAGTGAACGAATTACAACATTAAAATCAAAATCTAATTCAGGTGTAAAATAACCTATTGAACCTGAATATAAGCCTCTTTTAACATTTTCATATTTTTCAATTAATTCCATAGACTTTAACTTCGGAGCGCCAGTCATAGAACCCATGGGAAAAGAGTGTTTTATAACATCCAAAGGGTGAAAATTAGGGTTAATCTTTGAAGAAATTGTGGAAATTAGATGATGTACATTTTTATAACTGTATAATTTAGCAAGTTCCTCAACTTTAACTGTATTTTTTTTTGCTGTAACAGATAAATCATTTCTTACTAGATCTACAATCATTACATTTTCTGAAAAATCTTTTTGACTATTATTTAATTTTTTTTTGTTTTTTTTATCAGATTCAATCGTACTTCCTCTAGATTCGGTTCCTTTAATAGGTTGTGAAATAACCTTGTTATTTTTATTTCTTATGTATCTTTCAGGACTTGAGCATAAACAATACTTATTATTAACTTTATAAAATGATGCAAAAGGAGACGCAGTATAAGTGTTTAGTTTGGTAAATAACTGGGCAGGACTTAACTCATTAAATTTTACATTGAATTCTTGACAAAAATTCATTTCATAAATGTCCCCCTTTTGAATGTGTTCTTTTATTAAATTAATTATTGATAAATATTTTTTTTTTGTAATAGTGGGTTGAACTTTAAATTCATGGTTAATTTTTTTGGGTTCTTCTTCATTAATTATTTTATTGTATAAAGATGAAATATTTGATTTTGAAGAATCATAAATAATTGTAAGAGTTCTATTTTTTACTTTGAAGATATAAAATGGAATAAAAAAATTTAGTTTTTTAAATTCAAAAGAATCTTTATTTAGTGAATTTAAATTTTCTAATTCATTTTTTAAGTCATAACTAAAATGTCCAAAGACCCAATCTTTATTTCTATCTAAAAAAGATTTAAATGAACTAAAAATATTTTTTTCTGGACTAATTTTTTTTTTAATACCGAAAGCCGCCAAATAGTCAAAAGAAGAATATTTATTGTAGTTGTTATTATTATCTAGAAAACAAAATCTTGATCTTTTATCTAAATAAAAAAGTAATTTTTTTTTAAATAGAGTTGGACAGTCTAGAATAAATGTTTTTTTCTTTCTCATAAACATTGTTAAATTAGTGAATTATTAAACAAAAAAATAATGATGGAAAATTTAAAAAAAATTATTATCTCGATACTAATTATATTAATATTAGGAGCTGTTATTTGTGTTATGATGTGTAACAAATCTGAAAACAGAGCGATGGATGTTTACAATCATAATGTAAAAATTTTGGAAAGGTTTTGGGATTATTATGAAAATGAAGACTTAGATAACATTGAAAATATGATGGCTGGAAATTATGAAAGTTATTTTTATCCAATTAACGAACCAAAGGGAATTAAATCTAGCAAATATGAAGAATTAGAACGTATGAAAAGATTTTTTGAAATGGCCGATAATATTTCTTTGGATCACACCATTTTATTACCTGGAATTGATACCACCAGTTTTTCACCAGATGGAAGTGTAAGAATGTATTCTGGTTGGTCATTTGACATAAATGATAAAAAAGTTAGCTTATCGCTTTATGGATTTTATGATTTTATTGAAAATAAAATATTATTATCTCACGAGTGGTACGACAGAAGTGGTGTTGGTTTAGAAATAAGAAAAGCCTTTCAAATAAATGAAAGTTCTACTGACGAAGCAACAAGTAAATAGTTATCAGTAATTTAATGCTCTTTTTTCTGTTGCATCTAAAGCTGCTTCCTTAAAAGCTTCTGAAAAAGTAGGGTGAGCATGACAAATTCTTGCGATATCTTCTGCAGAAGCTTTGTATTCCATTGCAACAACTGCTTCAGAAATTAAATCTGCACACCTAGGCCCAATCATATGCACTCCTAGTATTTCATCTGTTTCAGAATCGCAAATTATTTTTATAAAGCCATCAATATCATTTGAAATTCTAGCTCTACCATTTGCCTTGAATGGAAATTTTCCAATTTTAATTGATTTACCCTCATTTTTTAATTGCTGTTCTGTTTTTCCAACAGAAGAGACTTCAGGCCAAGTATAAATAACACTCGGAACTAGGTTGTAATCGATATGAGGAATTTGACCTGCTATAGTTTCAGCTACAAAAACACCATCTTCTTCAGCTTTATGAGCAAGCATTGGTCCACTTATTACATCACCTATTGCAAATATATTTGAAACTGATGTTTGTAATTTTTCATTTACCTTGATTCTTCCTCTTTCATCAACCTCAATGGAAAGATTCTCCAGACCTAACCCATCAGTATATGGTTTTCTTCCAACAGAAACTAAACAATAATCAGACTTTTCAGTTATTTTATTACCATTTTCATCTTCAGAAATAATTTCAACTTTTTTTCCAATTGTTTTAACAGATTTTACTTTATTCGACATATTAAATTCAAAACCCAAATGGTTAGTTAATACTTTTTTTAATTCATTCCCTATACTTTTGTCCATAAAAGAAATGATTGAGTCTGAATAATCAAAAACTTTAACCTTCGCTCCTAATCTAGCAAAAACAGAACCTAACTCAAGACCTATAACGCCAGCCCCAATAATTGATAAGTTTTTTGGACACTCCTTTAATGATAAAGCCTCAGTTGAAGTTATAACTCTTTTCTTGTCAAAAGTGATGAAACTAGGCACAATTGGCTTTGAACCAGTTGCAATAACGATATTTTTGCTATTTAAAACCTTTTTATCTCCATTATTTTTTATTTCAACTTCTCCTTTTTTATTCAAGTATCCAACACCGTGAAAAACACTGATTTTATTTTTTTTCATAAGAAAATTTAAACCTTCTGAATTCTCTTTTACAACTTTAGATTTTCTACTAATCATTTTGGAAAAATCATACTTTGGAGCAGCAGAAATACCATGCTCTGAAAAATCAGTAATAGCTTTATGATACAACTCGGAAGATTCTAAAAGAGATTTAGATGGAATACACCCAACGTTCAAACAAGTTCCTCCTAAATTATTATATTTTTCTATAATAGCAACATTCATTCCTAATTGAGCGCATCTTATTGCGCAAACATAACCACCTGGACCTGAGCCAATAACAATTGTATCAAATGAGTTCATAAAATTAATTTCTATATTTTTTTATTAAACCAAAAAATAAAAGTATTACAAGATAAATGAAAATTAAAATATTTCCATGTTTCACATAAAATGTTTTAAATGATAATAATTCTATGGGATGTATAAATGAACCGGAAGTATTATGCTCTAAGACTTTTTCAAATTGACCCAAAGGATTGATGACACTTGAAATACCAGTGTTTGCTGATCTTGCCACAAATCTTCTTGTCTCTATAGCTCTTATTCTAGCATAAGAATTATGTTGTTTTCTCCCTTGAGTGTCTCCCCACCAGCCATCATTGGTAATTATAAAAATTGCTTGAGCTCCTTTCTTAACAAATTTTCTGACGTGATTTGGAAAAACAGATTCATAACAAATTAAAGAGGCAATTTTATTTTCATTTGAACTAAATAAAGTTATTGAATCTTGTTTTGAAAGATTTCCGGCTCCTCCAGCTAATTTTAAAAAATTCTCATTTAAAAAAAACTTTAAATAATTTTTATATGGTAATTGTTCAGCACCAGGAACTAACTTAGACTTGTGGTAAAAATTTGTTCCACTAGAATTAAATTGTAAAGAAGAGTTATATAATTTATAAGCTCTTTGTTTATAATCTTTATATCCATCTATAAAATGATAGACTGTAGCTCCAATAATTATATTTAAGTTTGGGTACTTTTCAACCAATCTAGTTATGTGCGATATTTGATTTCTATTATAATTAATTGTCTCATTGTTTGATATTGTGAATGTACTGGAAAGAAATGTTTCTGGAAAAATTACATAATTTATAGAATCGTTGATATTCTTTGTTAGTTCATGAAAAACAGATTTTTCAATTCTCTGAGCTTGACTTGAAAACTTTTCTAAATTAGGGTCAATATTAGACTGAGCAACAAGTATATTAGTTTTCTTGCCTTGAAAATTTGATGAAATATAAATACCAGCAGAAATTAAAATCGGTATAAAAAAAACTAAAAGGATATTATTTAATTTTAATGTTTTTTTTGATAAAAAATTTAGATAACATTTAAAAATTAAATAATTTAGAATTAGGACCCATAAACTACCACCTAATACTCCCGTGTAAGAATACCATTGAATTAAAATAGGAAATTCAGAAAAAACATTTCCTAAAGTTAACCAAGGCCAATTTAAGTCCCAGTTCATGTGTAAAATCTCAAAAAAAATCCAATATCCAGACAGAAAAAAAATGGGTGATATAAAATTTATTTTCTTTAATGAAATATGAAATAAATAAAAAACTATAGACATAAACAAAGAGTTGAGTAAAACAGCAATCAGACCTTCTCCAAATGCTGGAGAAGCATTCTCAACCCAAATAGTACAAGAAAAATTAAAAATGAAAAATGAAAAATAGGAATATAAAATTATATACAAACTATTTTTTTTGTTCGCCCTAATTTTGTTCTCTATCAATAAAAGGGGAATAAATGTTAAAAAAATTAAAGGAGTTAAAAGTTTAAAATTTGTGGGCCAGCTTAAAAAAAAGAAAACACCAGAAATTATAGATAAATAAATTAGTTTAATCATTTTCTACCACTTATATTTTATTGTAAAAATATTTGAATATAAGACCGAAGAACTATTACCTAAATCAGTTAAAGAATAATCAATAAACAAAGACCAAATATTTATACCAATACCAAAATTTGGTTGAAAAGTAATATTTTCTTCAAGAGTCTCCAATAATTTTTCTTTTTGAAAATTACCGAATCCAAACCTCAAAAAACCTATTTTTTTGTAATCTAATTCTAGTCCTAAAGCAGGATCTAAATTAATTATCTGAGAAGAAATAATCGTATTTCTTTGACCATCCCATGTAGCTATCAGCTCAAGAGCTGAAAGACACGATATATCTTTGTTAAAATTTAAATTTCTTGAAACACCAAAGGAAAATTTAGGATATGTAACTTCAATTCCATCTTCAGGTATATAATTACCCGATTCTAAATATTGATCTGAATATTGATTTTCATTAATATCCCAAATGTTTAATGTGCTAGTGAAGTCTTTCAAACATATACCAAATTTCCATTTTTGAAATATATATTGAAAACCAATATCTAATCCGAATCCCCAAGCACTCGCAAATGGACCTATTTTTCTGTGAATTATTTTTGCACTTAAGCCATAATCTAAGTTATATTTTGTTTTTTTTGCTAAACTAAATATGGAGGCAAAATCTGAGGATGAAAAAGTAGAAATATTATTATAATTGATATTACCATTTTCATCTAATAAATTTGTGGTATTTAAAATGTCATCTATTCCAAATCTTATAAACGCTACCCCCAATACATAATTAGAATCAACTGGCATTGCAATTCCAGCATAATCATATTCTGCAATTCCAGCAAAGTAAGAAGAATGCATGACTCCCAATTCAAAACTTTTAACATTATTTAATCCGGCAGGATTGTAAAAAACAGATGTCAAGTCAGATACATTTGACACAACTGTATTAGACATCGAAATTGAACGAGAATCAATTCCAATTGATAAAAAATCATTACTATATTTTGATTGAGAAAAACTTACCAAATAACCCAAAAAAAAGAAAAGAAAAATCTTCATAAACACAATAGATTAGTTAAATATAAGCTAATTGTTATTATTTTTGAAAACGAATATTTAAATAATATATTACTAAAAAGTAGAAGAAAATGATAAAAAATATTCCTAATGTATTAACATTAAGTAATCTAACTTTAGGACTTTTGGCAATTTTTCATGGACTAATTAACTCTAACTTAGTTTTATGTTCTTTTTTGATTATTTCCGGAGTTTTTTTAGATTTCCTAGACGGAAAAATTGCAAGATACTTAAAGGTAGAAAGTGATTTTGGTAAACAATTAGATAGTTTTGCTGATATGGTTACTTTTGGAATCGCTCCATCAGTTATAATTTATAAACTACTTGAATTATCTGGCTCACACTTTATTTACCTTGCCTTTTGCGTACCAATTTTTTCTGCAATAAGATTAGCAAAGTATAATATTGACAATAAACAAGGAAATTATTTTATTGGCTTGACAACAACCGTGAATGCATTATTACTAAGCTCACTACCTTTAATTCAACAATTTCAGTCATCAAAATTTATTGAAAGTTTACTTTCTGACGCTAGTTTTTTAATTTCTTTTACTTTATTATTTTCTTTTTTGTTAATAAGTAACTTCACTACATTTTCATTAAAATTTAACTCTGCAAATAAAATCGAAAAAAAACTTAAAGTTTTATTCATAATCGCATCCATTCTTTTTTTTATTTTATTAAAATATTTAGCTATACCAATAATTATTTTTTTTTATATGCTTTTATCTATTATATTTAAACCAAAATAATTTATATGAATTTTATCGCAAAAATTAATATTATGCCCAAAGAAGCATTACTTGACCCACAAGGCAATGCTGTTAAAAAAGCTATGAATAATTTAAAATTATCTAGTCAAAAAGTTCGGATAGGAAAACACATTATAATTGAATTATCATGTGAAACAGAGAAAGAAGCTAGTAATATTATTGAAGAATCTTGCAAAAAATTATTAGCAAATCAAATTACAGAAGAATACTCTTATACAATTGAAGAAATTACAAGTTAAAGTTTTTTCCTAAATATAATTTTTTTACTTGATCATCATTAGCGAGTTCATTTGATGAACCTGCTTTTAAAATTTTACCATCATACAGTAAATAAGACCTATCAGTTATTGATAGTGTTTCTCTAACATTGTGGTCAGTTATCAAAACTCCAATATTTTTTTCTTTCAATTGAAAAATCATTTGTTTTAATTCTTGAATAGCAATAGGATCAACACCAGCAAAAGGTTCATCTAGCAGGACAAAACTTGGGTTAACGGCAATACATCGTGCAATTTCTACTCTCCTACGCTCACCTCCAGACAACAAATCCCCTCTGTTTTTTCTAATTTTAGTTAATCCAAATTCCTTTAATAATTGATTTAATTTTTTTTGATTTTGTTGTGAATTATTATTCAAATACTCTAGAACACATAAAATATTATCCTCAACTGTCATTTTTCTAAATATTGATGGTTCTTGAGCTAAGTAGCTAATTCCTTTTCTAGCTCTTTTATACATTGGATAATTAGAAATATCTTGACTATTCAACAAAACTTGCCCATCTAAATGTTTAATTAAACCAACTAAAATATAAAATGACGTTGTTTTGCCAGCACCATTAGGTCCTAGTAAACCAATAATTTCTCCTTTTTCAATTTTAAAAGAAACATTATTTACAACTTTTCTTTGATTATACTGTTTTGTGATATTTACTGCTTCTAATTTCATGTTTCATTTTTTTTATGTACATAGTGAACAACGATGATAGAAATTTCATATAAAATCATTAAAGGAAATGCAATCAAAATTTGACTTAATACATCAGGAGGAGTAATTATTGAAGATAAAATTAAAACAATAACGAACGCATGTTTTCTGTAGATTTGTAATAATTTTTTAGTTACTAAATTAAATTTTGCTAGAAAATAAATTACAAATGGTAATTGAAAAACAAAACCGCATAACAAAATAAATTTTGTAATCGTTTTAACAAAGGATATAAAGTTTATATCGTTAATAATAATATCACTAACAGTAAAATTAGAAAGAAAGTTTAAAGATAAAGGAGTAATGATATAGTAACCAAACAAAACACCTAGAATAAATAAAACTACAGAGAAAAAAATTAAATATCTTGCATATTTCCTTTCTGACTTATACATACCTGGTTTTATAAATAACCAAAATTCAAATAAAATATATGGGAATGAAAAAATTAATCCAAAAGAAAAAGCTACTAACAGTGACATATTAAACTGACCAGCTAAATCAATATTTTGGAACTGTAAAGTGAGCGGATTTAAGCATAACGATTTTGAAATTGAACATAAAAATTCGTAGGTAGGAAATTTAGGATTCAAAAAAGCAAAAATAAAATTATCAAATATTATTTTGATATTTATAAAAGAAATAATTGTAAATAAAATTATTGCCAAAAAAGAGTAAACTAAATGCCATCTTAATTGCTCTAAATGACTCAAAAAACTAGTTTTCTTTAATTGTTCTTGTTTCATTAGTAATTAAATTATCTCCTCTTTTAAAATATCATGCAAGTGAATAATCCCATCATATTTATTTTTTTTTAGGACTAACAACTGAGTAATATTATTATTTTTCATAATATTAAGTGCTTTAAATGCAAGTTCACTTTCCATTATTACTTTAGGGTTCTCAACCATCAAATCTTTCGCTTTTGAAGTCATGATATTATTGTTTTTTTGTAAAAAACGTCTTAAATCTCCGTCGGTAATTATCCCTAAAACTTTATTTTTTTCAACAACACAAACTGCACCCATTCTCTTCGAGGATATTTCAAAAACTACGTCATGTAGTGAATCATCTAGTTTAACTTGTGGTTTTAAATCAGAATTATAAACATCTGAAACTTTTAAAGTTACTTTTTTTCCCAATACTCCCGCTGGATGAAAACGTGCAAAATCATCTTTGGTAAAACCTTTTAATTTTAATAAACAAATTGCTAAAGCATCTCCCAAAACTAATTGGGCAGTTGTACTTGTTGTTGGGGCTAAATTATTTGGACAAGCCTCCTTTTCTATATAACTATTTAAAAAATAATCTGTGTTTTTTGATAAAAAAGAGTTTTTATTAGATGACATTGATATAGTTATATTTTTTTGACTTTTTAGAATTGACAAAATTTTTTTTAACTCTTCTGTGTTACCGCTTTTTGAAATAAATAAAACAACGTCACTCTCCTTAATATTTCCTAAGTCTCCATGTAATGCTTCAACAGCATGAATAAAAACAGAGGGTGTCCCTGTTGAATTAAGTGTGGCAACTATTTTTCTACCTATGATTGCACTTTTTCCAATTCCAATAACAACTAAATGGCCCTTCATGTTTTTTAAAACACTAATAATTTCCACAAAAGAATAGTCAATGTAATTTTTTAATTGATCAATAGTTTTTGCCTGAAGATCAATTACATCAATAGCATTTTTTATAACGTTACTTTTGTCCATTAGTAAAAGTATATCATTAAAAGGAACACAAAATTAATTTAATTATTGTAAAAAAATTATCTTAACTGCTAAATGTATATTATGTTTTAAATTTTAAATGCAAAATATGACATTAAATTCAAACCTATTTTAATAGAGTTGTGATCAACATTAAATTTTGAAGTATGTACTGAATGAATAATTCCTTTTTCTGAGTTTGCAACTCCTAATCTAAAGAAAGTGGATGGGCATTTTTGACTGAAAAAAGAAAAATCCTCAGAAGCCATTCTGATGGGTAATTCATGAATACTATTTTTATCCAAAATGTCTCTTGATAAATTAATACACTTTTCAGTAACTTTTTCATTATTAAATAAAGATGGATAACCTTTAATAATATTAAAGTTGCACTTTGCTTTATATTTATTTTCTAGTTTAATAGCCTCTGACTTTAAAATTTCATGAACCTCTAGCCTAAAATCTTCATCCATAGTTCTTAAAGTCCCTTCAACAAGTGTTTTCTCAGGAATTACATTAGATGCGCCAAACGCTCTAAAATCTCCAAATTCTAAAACATATGGACTTGAATTTTTTCTATTTTCTACTTTTTGTTTTGTATTAATAATAAGTTCTGATGCAACTGTAATGGGATTTATGGTTTTGTTAATTAATGCAGCATGTCCTCCCCTACCAATTATCTCAATTTTCATATCATCACATGCTGCCATGTATTGTCCAGATTTAAAACCTACATTTCCAACTTCCATTTCAGGAAATACATGTAACGCTAACATTTTTTCTACGTCAGGATTTTTCAAAACACCAGCTTCAATCATTAAAGAAGCACCACCTGGTAACTTCTCTTCAGCAGGTTGAAATATAAATTTTATTGTTCCAATTAAATTTTCTTTTAGTTTATTTACAATTATCGCAACACCGAGTAATATTGAACTGTGAACATCATGTCCACAAGCATGCATAATTCCATGATTAACAGACTTATAATCAATGTCATTTTCTTCAATAATTGGTAATGCATCCATATCAGCTCTAAATCCAATGACTCTAGAACTTGATTTCTTTCCTTCTATAACTGCAACAATCCCATATCCTCCAATATTTTTTGTAAATCTTATATCATTTTTTTTTAGAATAGAACAGATGAATTCTGAAGTTTTTTTTTCTTGAAATGATAGTTCAGGATGTTTATGTATCCATTTTCTGAACGATACAACATCATCAAAAATCTCATTAGATGTTTTTTCAATAGCAGACTTTAAATTGTTTATTTTCAACTAAAATTATTGAATTATTTATTAATTTAATTTAACGAATTTTTATTAAAACATGAAAATCAAAAAATTTACTTTTAATACTTTTCAAGAAAATACTTATGTAATTGAATCAATGAATAAGTGTATAATAGTTGACCCTGGTTGTTCAAATAAAGAAGAAGAAGAAGCTTTATCAAATTACATCAAGGGTGAGAATTTAGAACCCATTGAATTAATTAATACTCATTGTCACATTGATCACATATTTGGAAATAACTTTGTTTCAAAAAAGTATAACCTTAAACCGAAGATTCATGAATTAGATCTTCCATTACTTGAAAATGCTGGTTTAATTGCTAAAAGTTATGGTATAAGCCTAGAACAACCTGACACTGACGTAACCTTTATAAAAGAAGGAGAAATAATTAAATTGGGAAATACAACTTGGGAAATTATTTTTACACCTGGACACGCTCCAGGTCATATTTGTCTATTAGATAAAAATAATAAAAAAATTATTTCAGGAGATGTATTATTTAACATGAGTATCGGCAGAACCGACCTTCCATTATGCAATCATGATGACTTAATAAATAGTATAAAGAATAAATTGTTAGTTTTAGATAATGACACCGAAGTATTTTGTGGACACGGTCAAAACACAACTATTGGTTTTGAAAAAAAACACAACCCATTTTTATAATTATAAAAATGATAAAATTTTTTTCTCAATAAATTCACTATCCCAAATTGAATCTATATTTTCAATTTGCATAATTTCCTGCATTATTTTTTCTTGTTTCTTTCCAACCTGTAAAGCTTCATTATAATCAATATGACTAAATGTTACCATAGAGTATAGAGGAATCCATTTTGAAGGATATTTTTTTGTAAATAGTGCCTCTATTTTTTTCTGAAGTAAAAACCGCTTATCACCAGTTTTATCTCTCATAACAATAAAATTATGCATGGATAAATCCTGCATTGCGTCAGTGTTAATTTTTCTATTTTTTAAAAAAATATCGATAGAGCTATTGAAGTCAATACCTCCAAATGACTTATCAAAAAAATCTACTATTAAATCACAATCTTCAAATCCACAATTCATACCTTGACCATAAAAAGGAACAGTGGCGTGACAAGAGTCCCCAATCAACATAAAATTATTTTTTCTCCATGGAGAGCACCTTATTATTCCCAAAGGAGAAACTGGATTATTTAAGTATTGTTCTGTAATGTCTGGTATAAGAGGGACTAAATCAGGACAATTTTTGTTAAAAAAATCGTTTATGTCTTGTTCATTTTTTAAATTTTCAAATGAGTTTTGTCCTTTAATTGGAAAAAATAATGTGCATGTAAAAGTTTTATCTAAATTGGGCAAAGCCATTACCATGTAAGAACTTCTTGGCCATATATGTAATGCATCTGGTGAAATTTGCCAATCACCATTATTGTCAGTTGGAATAGTTAATTCTTTATATCCACAATCGATAAATTTACTAGTCATATCAAAATCAGAAAATTTGTTCATTTTTTTTCTAATTATTGAACCCGCACCGTCAGCAGCAAAAACAAAATCAAATTTTAAATTTTTACTTTCATCGAATTTTAAAATTGTATTTTCAAAATCTACATCTGTACATTTTTTTTTGAAAAAAATTTTTACTCCCTCCTTTTCAGCTAAATCCATTAACATACAATTTAATTCTCTTCTTGGAACAGAGTAAATTGCTTGATTTTTTTTTCCATAATATTGCTCAGTTAATTTTTTATCGACAGAGTGCATTAATCTTTTGTCAACAGGAACTGAAATTGATAATATTTTTTCTTCTAAACTAACTTTTCTCAATGCTTTTCTTCCACGATTTGATAATGCTAGGTTGATAGATCTTCCAGCATGAACACTATCTTTTCTCATGTCACCTCTTCCTTCAAAAACTGTCACTTCATAACCTTTTTTTGAAAAATATATTGAGAGTAAGCTACCTACAAGTCCAGCTCCAACAATAGCTATATTTTTTTTTTCTAAAGACATTTTCTAAGTATTTGACTAAAATTATAAATATCTTCAAATGAATTGTAAAGTGGTACTGGAGCAAACCTTATTACATTTGGCTCTCTCCAATCTACAACAACCCCATTTTGATTTAATATTTCATAAACTTTTCTTCCGTTTTTATTCACTAAGACAGATAATTGACAACCCCTTTGTTTGGGTGTAATAATTTTAAATTTAAAATCTTTAGATTCGTGATTAAATCTTTCAAATACTAATTCAAGGGTATTGACTAATTTTTTTGATTTTTTAACTAAATTATTCATTCCTGCCTCGACAAAAACGTCTAATGATGCCTTGTGGGCAGCCATTCCAAAAACTGGAGCATTAGATAACTGCCATCCTTCTGCACCCTTCATTGGACTGAATTTTGTTTTTTTATTATAGTTAAATCTATTTTTTTCAGAGTGTCCCCACCATCCTTTCAATCTAAATGGGTTTTTTTTACTTTGATTTTCATGTACAAAAATTCCTGAAACATTTCCTGGTCCAGAATTTAGATACTTATAAGAACACCAGGCAGCAAAGTCAACATTCCACTTATGTAAATTTAATTCAATATTACCAGCTGCATGAGCTAAATCAAATCCCGCTAACGAACCAACTTTATGACTAGCGCTAGTTATTTTTGAAATATTAAACACCTGACCACTGTAATAATTAACTCCTCCAATAAAAACCAAGGCTAATTTATCTCCTATTTTATTTATTAGTTTTATCAATTTTCCTTCATCAATTACACCATAAGAATCACAAGGAACTTGAACAACAGCATCTTCAAATTTATATCCATGTAATTCAACTTGAGATTGTAAAACATATAGATCAGATGGAAATGCATTAGATTCACATAGAATTTTATACCTATTTTTATTAGGTTTATAAAAAGACATTAGTAATAAATGAATATTAGTCGTTAATCCGTTCATTACAACAACTTCATTTTTTTTAGCGCCAACTATTTTTGATGTTTGACTTGTCAATATTTTGTGATATGTAAACCACGGATTTTTGGCTTTAAAATGTCCATCCACTCCATATTTTGCCCAATCATTTAGCTCAGCCTTAATGTACTCTTCTGTTTTTTTTATTTGTAAACCCAAAGAGTTACCACAAAAATATATACATTTTTTACCTTTGTACTTGGGAAAAAAAAACCTGTCTCTATACTTAGATAAAGTATCTTCTTTGTCAAGTTTTTTTGCAATATTTTTATTAAAGTCCTTTAACATTTTACAAATAATGAATTGCAAAATTAATAATTGAAAGTTATTTAATACTAAAAAGTAAATTTTAATTGTTTAATATTTTATGTGCAAAAAAAAAAGTGATTTTTTACATCAAAACATTACAAAAATTCATACTAAAATGATAATTTAGTTGTCTTATTTTTTTTCTATGAATTACTCAAATGATTTTATAAATCGGCACATCGGTATTAACGAAACAAATGCCGAAAAAATGCTTAACTATTTAGGGTTTAATGAAATTTCAGAACTAATTAAACAAACTATTCCACAAAATATTAGACTTGAAAAAAATTTAAATCTACCAAACGGCTTAAGTGAACCTAGGTACCTTGAATTAATTAAGAACTTAGGTAAAAAAAATAAGAATTATAAAAGCTACATTGGTCTTGGTTACTATAACACAGTCCTTCCAAGTGTTATTAAAAGAAATATACTTGAAAATCCTAATTGGTATACAGCTTACACGCCATACCAACCAGAAATAGCTCAAGGTAGATTAGAAGCTTTATTTAATTACCAAACTGTAATAACTGAACTCACTGGAATGCCTATTGCTAATGCTTCATTGTTAGATGAAGGGACTGCAGCGGCTGAAGCTATGATTTTAAGTTTTAATAACAGATCTAATAAAAAAGGAAATGAACAAAATACATTTCTTGTTTCGAATGATTGTTTTCCTCAAACTATTGAAGTACTGAGAGCTAGAGCAAATCCAATTGGGATTAATTTAAAACAAGTAAATGAATTTGATTTCTCAGATGATGTATTTGGTATTTTAATTCAATACCCTGGTAAATATGGATCAATAGAAAATATTGAAAAAATAATTTCAAACGCAAAGCAAAAGAATATTATTGTAACTGTTGCAGCTGATTTACTTGGTCTCACATTACTAAAGCCACCTGGGGAATTTAACGCTGATATTGTAGTTGGATCATCGCAAAGGTTTGGTATACCCATGGGATATGGTGGTCCTCATGCTGCATATTTTGCTACTATAGAAAAATTTAAAAGAAGTGTTCCGGGTAGAATAATTGGCGCTTCTAAAGATATTGATGGAAAACTTGCTTATAGAATGGCTCTTCAAACAAGAGAACAACATATAAGAAGAGAAAGAGCAACATCAAATATTTGTACTTCACAGGTCTTATTAGCTGTTATGGCATCAATGTATGCTGTATATCATGGTCCTAAAAAATTAAAGAACATCGCTCAAAATATTCATCAAAATTGCTCCATTTTATCTCATGGTTTAAAATCCATTGGATTCAAACAATTAAATAACTATTTTTTTGACACAATTTTAGTAGATATTGGAGATATTTCAATGGATACTTTAAAAGTATTTGCACATGATTTTAAAATGAATTTCAACTTCATCGATGATAATTTACTATCAATAAGTTTAGACGAAAAAGATGACATCGAGAATGTTCATGAAATTCTGAAGGTTTTTTCTAAAATTCAAAATAAAACAATTAGCCAAGAAAAATTAAAAGAACTGGTAGAAAGTAATCAAAATAATTTTAATATTCCTGATTCTTTAAAAAGAGAATCAACTTTTTTAAACTTTAAAACATTTAACTCATATCACACAGAAACCGATTTAATGAGATATATAAAAAAATTAGAGCGAAAGGATTTGTCGTTAACTCACTCTATGATCCCTTTAGGTTCTTGTACTATGAAGCTAAATGCAGCCGTTCAATTACTTCCTTTAAGTTGGTCAGAATTTTCAAATATTCACCCATTTGCTCCACTTGATCAATCTAGAGGTTACCAAATTATGTTTAGAGAATTAGAAGAAGATCTTTGTGAAATAACTGGTTACGATGCTATTTCCTTACAACCTAATTCAGGCGCACAAGGTGAATTTGCCGGCTTAATGGTTATTAAGAAATTTCACGAAACTAATAATGAGGGATATAGAAATATCTGCTTAATTCCCTCATCTGCTCATGGCACAAATCCTGCAAGCGCAAAAATGGCAGGTATGAAAATTGTTATAATTAATTGTGATGAACAAGGAAATATTGATTTTACTGACTTAAAATCCAAAGTTCTTGAGCACTCAGATGTCTTAAGCGCTTTAATGATTACTTACCCGTCAACTCACGGTGTTTTTGAAAATAATATTCAAGAAATCACTAATTTAATTCACGAACATGGTGGACAAGTTTATATGGATGGTGCAAATATGAATGCACAAGTTGGTTTGACTAGTCCAAGCATTATTGGATGTGATGTATGTCACCTTAATTTACATAAAACTTTTGCAATTCCTCATGGAGGAGGTGGGCCAGGAATGGGGCCAATTGGGGTTAAAAAGCATTTAAAAGATTTTTTGCCAGGAAATCCAATAATTAAATGTGGTGGTAAACAAGCTATTCCATCAATTTCTTCTGCCCCATGGGGAAGTGGTTTAATTTTAACTATTTCGTATGCTTATATTAAAATGCTAGGGAGAGAAGGTCTTAAAAGAAGTACTGAAATTGCAATTCTAAACGCAAATTATATGAAAAAAAGATTGGAAGATGACTATAAAATTCTTTTTACAGGTACAAATAATACTGTAGCTCACGAAATGATAATTGACTGTAGAGAATTTAAAGAATATAATATTGAAGTAACTGACATTGCTAAAAGATTAATGGATTATGGGTTTCATGCACCCACAGTCAATTGGCCAGTAGTTGGAACAATGATGATAGAGCCTACTGAAAGTGAAAGTAAAGAATCTTTAGATTTATTTTGCGATGCACTAATTATGATTAAAAAAGAAATTGAAAAGTATAAATTAACTGAAAATAATGTTTTAAAAAACGCTCCTCACAATTTAGAAGTTTTGATTAATGATCCATGGAGCTTTCCTTACTCTAAAGAGGAAGCAGTTTTCCCAACAAATTTTGTCAAACAAAATAAATTTTGGCCTACTGTGAGACGCGTTGATGAAGCTCAAGGAGATAGAAATTTAATTTGTTCATGTGTAAGCACAGAAGAATATAACATTGATTATAAAGAAAAAGTCTTATAATTTTTGTAAATTGTCAGCCACAAAATTTAATATTTATTAATAAAATTCTAAAGAATATGAAAAATTTTACTATTTCTATGTTTTTTATTGTTTGTTTTGGACTAAGTATTTCTTTTGCTCAAACTAACAATAAAATCAAATTCAAAAAATCTAAACAAGAAACAACAATTAAAACTATTGAAGTTTCAAATACAATCGAATCTAGACAGGGTGGTGATTGTATTTTCTCAGATGATTTCTCTAACCCTTCTACATGGGTTATTGATCACGATGCTACCGCTTGTGATTTAGATTGGGAAATTGGAACAGGATTATCAACTGGTGGTTCATATCCAATTTCAAATATTGAATCATCTACAGCTGATAATGGTTTCGCCATGATTGACTCTGATGAATACGGAGGAGAAGAAGGTGGAACTGAGGTGGAGGACTCTTGGTTTACAACTGCTCAACCGATTAACCTATCAAGTTATCCTAATGTAGTTCTACAGTTTGAAACTTGGTACAGAAGCTGGACCTATGAAAAGTGTTGGATTGTAACAAGTACTGATGGTGTTACATGGCCAGAATTAACTCCAGATTCTGAAGAAGATCCAGCAGCTGGTATTTACGAAGTTTTTCCTGGTATTTCAAGTGATGGTGGTGCAGATGTTGGAGACAATCCTCTTACAAAAAGAATTAATATCTCTGGATCTGCTGGTGGACAAGAGCAAGTATGGATTAGATTTCACTGGACTGGAACATGGGGTTACGCATGGTTTGTAGATGATGTATGTGTTATTGAGCAACCTGCAGATGATTTAGTTTTAAACTATGGAGTTGTTTCTCACACAGGCACAGGTGAGGAATACGGTAGAATCCCACAAAACCAATTGGGTAATTCAATGCAATTTGGTGGAGAAGTTTTTAATTTTGGAATCAATAACCAGAGTGAAGCTACTTTAAGTATGAACATGTCTCTAGACGGAAACACTGTTGTTTCTGGTGAATCAGGATTTACTATGTATTCGGTAGATGCAGACGGATTTTATAGCGTAGAAGAAACAGATGGCATGATAGATTCTGATGAGTCAGTTTATTTCCAATTAGATGCTGCTCCTCCAAGTACAGAACTTGGAATGTATACTGTTGATTTTTCAGTAGAATCATTAAATGAAATGGATGGTTCTGAAAACTTTGGAAACAACATTCAATCTAGAGAATTTGAAATTACTGATGATCTTTACTCTGTTGATGGAATTGATGTTTATTCTGAACCTACTATAACTAGACTTGGAACTGGCTCGTTTACCGATGCTACTGATGGGTTTATGGTTATGACATATTACGAAATTGAAGAAACTACTGATGTTGCTGGTCTAGAAATTATGCTTGACTCTTATGCATACACTACTCCTTTAACAGTTCCTGGAGGTGAGATAATTATATCTCTGAAAGATACTTCAGATGTTTTAGCAGGGTTTGATTTAGCAAGCTTTCCTTCTTCTTCTTTAGTAGAATCAGATTTTTATATGGTTACTCAAGGAGATATTGATGACGGTTCATTAGAAGTTGCCTTTGACTCTCCATACACTTTAAGCCCAGGAGCGTACTATGCATGTGTTGAGATGTACAGCAACAATAATGCTTCTGACATTTACATCCTTGATGATGAAACTGTGCCGCAACCTGGTAGTGCTAGTATGATTTTTATTCCTGGTGATGCAGTTTACAGCAATGGAACTGCTGCTGGTGTTAGAATGAAGTTAGGTGATGGTCAAGGTTTTGATATTGAAGAAGCTACTTTAAACGGAGTTTCTGTTTATCCAAACCCGTCAACTGGACTAATTAATATTAATTTTGAAAATAATGATGATTATACTATTGAAGTAACAAATATCATTGGAGAAATAATTTTATTAGATAAAGTTAATTCAAACACTAATATTGATTTAAGCAATTTTGACAAGGGAACGTATTTAATTAAAGTGTCAAATTCAAAATCAAGTAAAACTGAAAGAATTGTTATTGAATAAATAATAATTCTATATTAAAAAAAGCCCGGTTTATATCGGGCTTTTTTTTTACATAAAACTTTTTAATCTCCTAAATATTTCAGAAGAAAATATAAATTTATTTAGATCTTTATTTGTACTGTTCATAATTTCATCCTTTGACCCCTCCCATAATTTTTTTCCCTTTTGAATAAATATTATATAATCTCCTATTTGCATGACTGAGTTCATGTCATGAGTATTAATAACAGTAGTTATACTATACTCATATGTGATTTCTTTTAATAATTCATCTATAACAGTGGCAGTATAAGGATCTAATCCTGAGTTTGGTTCATCACAAAATAAATATTTTGGTTTTAAAATAATAGCTCTAGCAATTGCAACTCTTTTTTGCATCCCACCACTTAAGTCAGCAGGGTACAAACTATTTACGTTATCTAAATTAACCCTCTTCAAACAAAAATTTACCCTATCTTTCATCTGCTCTGTGGACATTGATGAAAACATAATAAGAGGAACCATTAAGTTCTCTTCAATAGTTTTAGAATCAAACAATGCTCCTCCCTGAAAAACCATACCAATTTCTTTTCTTATATTTTGTTTTTCCCTCTGACTCATTGAAGAAAAATTTCTCTTATCAAAAGAAATTGAACCAGAGTCAATTTCATGTAAACCTAGCATTGATTTTATTGCAACTGTCTTTCCTGAACCACTTCTGCCAATTACTAAATTAACTTTACCTGGAAAAAAACTAGCTGAAACATTATCTAAAACTAAATTAGGGCCAAATGATTTAATTATATTTTTTACTTCTATCATAATGATTAATTTAAAAGTAACTGAGTTATTAAATAGTTAAATATAATAATCAAAATACTCGAGTTTACTACTCCTTTGGTACTTGCTTGACCTACTTCAAGAGCTCCACCTTTTGTGTAATAGCCATAAAAAGCAGGAAGTGTAGCTATAATAATTGCAAAGAAAACTGTTTTTATATATGCATAAAAAACGTTAAAGGGAATAAAATAATACTGTACACCATCTAAAAACTCTGTTGTACTACACAAACCAGTTATATCACCAAAAAACCAACCCCCTATAATTGCAAGAAACATACTAAAAGTAATTAAAATGGGATTAAAAAAAATAAGAGCAAAAATTTTTGGTAAGACAAGGTAAGATGCTGAGTTTATACCCATCATTTCAAGTGCATCAATTTGTTCGGTAACTCTCATCGTACCGATAGTTGATGCGATATTAGAGCCCATTTTTCCTGCTAAAATCAAGCTAATCATTGTTGGTGAAAATTCTAAAATTATTGAATCTCTTGTAGCTAAACCAATCAAATAACTAGGTAATAATGGATTTTCTAAATTATAAGCAATTTGAAGAGTTACGACGGCTCCAACAAATAATGATACAAAAGCAACAAATCCAATCGATGAAACTCCTAAAACAAAAATTTCATTCAAAAAACTTTTGTAAAAAACTGTAAGCTTTGAGGGTCTACTGAAAACTTTTTTAACAAAAAGAAAATATTTACCAATTAGACTAAAAATGTTCATATTCTTTTTTAAAAATAATTATATTTATTAATACTATGAAAAATTTACTAATATCTATATTATTATTATTATTTATTGGAGCTTCTTTTTCTTCATGTAAATTATTAAAGAAAGATTGCGACTGTCCTCCTACACCTGCAAAAATACCTCTCAAGCTTTTAAAATGAAAGATTTATTTTGCATTATTCTAGCTGGTGGAATCGGTAGTAGATTCTACCCATTAAGTAATGAGGAAGAACCAAAACAATTCTTAGACTTTTTTGGTGAAAAGGAATCATTAATACAAAAAACATATAATCGGATTTCTCTATTTGTTCAAAATAAAAATATTTTTGTTTTAACGAATAGTAAATACGCTAATCTAACAAAAAAACATCTTGGAAAAATACCAAAAGAAAATATTTTATGCGAACCGATTCAAAAGAATACTGCTGCATCAATAGCATACGGAAGTTTTACCATTCATAGCAAAAACAACAACGCAAAAATAATTGTTTGCCCTTCCGATCATTTAATAAACGACAACTTAAAGTTTAAAAACTTATGCCTAAAGGCTTTTAATTATTTAAATATTCAAAGCCAAATTGTTACTATAGGGATCACGCCAACAAGTGCTCACACTGGTTACGGTTACATAAAAACAATCAAAGGTAAAAACAATGAAATAACTGATGTTAAAGAATTTAAAGAAAAGCCTGATAAAAAAACAGCAAAAAAATTTCTAGATAGTAAAACATTTTTATGGAACTCTGGTATATTTATTTTCAAATCTGAATTAATTATTCAACAATTTAAGTTACATCTACGTAAAACATATAACTCATTTGAAAAAATTTTAAATAACAAAAAATTTGACTTGACTAGTTGTTTTTCAAAGATTGAAAACATCTCCTTTGATTATGCTATTTTAGAAAAAAGTAAAAAAATTCAAGTACTTAAGACTAACATAGGTTGGAATGACTTAGGTAGCTATTCTTCTCTATTCAAGGAACTAAAAAAAACAAATTTCAACAATGCTCTAAATGTTAAAGAGGCAAAAATAATAGATTCTAAAAATAATCTGATAGTCCTACCAAAAGGAAAAAAAATAATTCTAAAAGGACTTAATAATTATATAATAGTAGAAAAGAATAACACATTGTTAATTTACCCAAAAACCAATGACCAAGAAATTGGAAAATTATAAGTTTTAATCTACAATTACTCTTTCAATAAATAACTTATCACTGTCAACTATTTGTAACTGATAAATTCCTTTTCCATAATTTTCAAGATCTGTAGAGTAGAAAATGTGAGATTCTAAAGAATTGAATTCAGTAACCTTTATAATCTGACCTACAGAATTAAAAATATTCAAAGTAATATTACTATTTTCAGATTTAAAGTATTCAATATTAACGATACCATTTGTTGGATTTGGATAAATTAGAAAGCTTTTCTCAAATACTTCATCAATTCCTATACCATCATCAGAGTCACAAGCATTTCCTTCACCATCACCATCAGAATCTTGTTGATTTGGGTTAAATACATAAAAACAGTTGTCAATATAATCACAAACACCATCACCATCATAATCATCTAGAATTCCATCTCCATCATCATCAGCACAATTACCATTACAATCAAAACCCTCTTCTGCATAAACACATGAACCATCATCATCTGTAGCAATTACAGTGAAATTACATGCAATTTCATCTACACAACCATTTATTTCAATTTCATCACAGACACTGTCCCCATCTTCATCATTTAAACAATCACCATTACAATCCAAATAGATATTCTCCGCATAAAAACAAGAACCATCGTCAGTATTAGCAGATTCATTATAATTACAAGCTACTGAATCTGTACATCCAAAATAAATACATGAGCCATCATCTTGTGTAGCACCTGAATCAAAATTATCAGCTAAAGGATAAGTACAACCAAATATTTCTAATTCATCACAAATTCCATCTGCATCAATATCATTTAGACAATCACTATTACAATCTAAATAATATTCTGTAGGAAAAATACAAGAGCCATCGTCTATATCAGCTGATAAATCATAATTACACGCTGTTATATCAATACAACCTAAGTATAAACAGGAGCCATCATCTTCATTAGCAAGTGGATCATAATTATATGCCAATGGGTCTGTACAAGCACCAACCTCTTCTTCATCGCAAATACCGTCTCCATCTGAGTCATTAATACATTCGCAATAACAGCTTTCTGTTACTATGCAAGTACTTTGATCAAATTCAGTTGTAAATACAATATTTTCATTTTCTAAACATAAACAATCAACTATAATTGTAAATGTTTCTAAACAGTTTCCGCTACAATCATATCCTTCTTCGGCAAATTCACAAGAACCATCATTAAATAAAGCCTCTAGGTCATAGTTACATGCTATTTCATCCGTGCATCCAAAATCATTTCCTATACAATTTATTGACCATGTAATTCCAAAACCATAGTCTGCTGAAATAGAGCTATCTGAAATAATTTGAATCACTATAACATCATCTGAAACTATTGTTTCATTAATAGTGCCAGTATATGAACCTAAAAAATCACCAGAACCATTAAAGACATTAATATCATCACAACAAGATTCAGCAGAACCACCCAATATAAGTTCTAAATCACTCCCACTTGAGGAAGTAAAAGTAAACTCAAAGTTTTCGTTATTGCCATAATCATATGAACCTGTTACTGAACCATTTGTACAATCAATTATTCCACCATATTCACAACTACCATCATCAAATTGAGCATCAGGGTTATAGTTATATGCGCCAGGTTCTGTACATCCTGAAATAATTTCACTATTCGAACATGAGACAGTCCATGATGGAATATATCCATTTTGAGAATTTATAGAACCATCAGAAGTTAGTTGAACTGTAATCGCACTTTCTTCAGTAGCAAAAAACTGATTGGTTATATCCCCAGTTATTTGACCAATCTGAGCACCAGATTCATTGAATATATATATATTATCGAATCCATTTTCTACAGAACCACTAAATATAATTTGCATTCCTAAATCCCCGTCATTTGAATAAGAAAAGTTAACATTTTCATTGTTACCGTATTCATATGTTTGTGTTAATGGTGTATCTTCACAATCTATAAAAGATGAAAATAAACAGGAGCCATCATCATTTGTAGCATCAGGATTATAATTTGAAGAATTTTCATCAGTACAACCAAATACTATATCGACAAGAGATTCTTCAACACATGTACAATCATAACCATAACTGATCATTTGATCTAAAGTATAATCGTAGTTCAAAATGTAATCATAACAGTTGAATGAGACAGTTGTAATATCAACACCATCTACAAATGGGCACGAATATTCACAACTGTTATCATCAAAATCAACAGTTTCATCATAATTATCAGCATTAAAATCTGTACATCCACCTACGGCGTCTTCAGGCAAGCAAGTAACAATCCAAGATGGAATATAACTTGAATTTGTAGACGAATTAACAGATCCATCAGAGATGAGTTCAATGATTATTGAACTATTATATGTAACAAAAGACTCACCATCTAATAAACCAGTAAAAGCTTCTAGTTGATTTCCAAATTCATCAAGTATATAAATATTATCATAATTATTTTCTACAGAACCACTAAAAACTATTTGTAATCCTTGTCCGTCATTATTAGAGTAAGAAAATGTAACATTCTCATTATCTCCATATTCATATGTTTGAGAAACACCTTCGCCATTGCAATCAATAGTATCAAAGGATTGCCCAAACAGGATTACAGGAAAAAAAATGAGTAATAACTTTTTCATAAAAAAATAATTAATTTGAATAAATCATGAACTTAATAAATCAATATATATCCAGTTTTTTTTTTAATTTTTAATTAAAAATATAAATATGATAATATATCAATTTAATCAACAATAACCCTTTCAATTAATATTTTATCAGCATCGTGCAACTGGATTTGATAAATACCTTTTCCATAATTACCTAAATGTGTTGAATAGTTAACAGATGGTTCAAATGAATTAATTTCTGTTGTTTCAATAATTTGACCAATAGTGTTAATAATTCTTATAGTTATATTATTTCCTGAATTTAAATATTGAATATTTACTAAGCCATTAGTTGGATTTGGAAAAACCAAAATTGAATTACTAATTTCTTCATCAATTCCGATACCATCGTCTGGATCGCATTCATCTCCTTCACCGTCTTCGTCAAAATCTTCTTGGTCAGGGTTAAATACATCTACACAATTATCTAATTCATCACAAACCCCGTCCCCATCAGTATCATTTATACAGTTACCATCACAATCATAATACTCCTCTGCATAATCACATGAACCATCATCATCAGTAGCATTAGGGTCATAGTTACATGCTGTATCGTCTGTACA
>JAYYFR010000003.1:0-10359 GCA_036158635.1 Bacteroidota bacterium
ATAAGAAATGAAGAATTATGGGGATGGCATGATAACAGTCATACTTTAATTGAAGAAAAAAAATACTGGGAAAATGGTGTTTTAAAAAGTAAAACTAATTATCCGTATTCTTATGAACTCAAAGAAAAAAAATGTTACAATAGAAAAAAAGAAAGAATTCAATGTGATTAACTCATTAAATATGATATATATATTATTATTATTATTACCTGCTTTACTATTCTTCCAACAATAATATAGATAATATTCAAATAAATCTAATTTACCAATTTGGGTAAAAGAAATGTATAAAACTAATCCAAACCCAGCTAAAGTTGAGTCTTTATATAAAGATTATTATAATAAAAATGAGTTTGTAAAAAATAAACATACTCAATATTACAAGAGGTGGTTAAGGTCAATTAGTAGAAAAGTTACAAATTCACAACCTTTAATTGAACAGAAAAAAATAAGTGGTTTACCTGAATGGTATTGTTTAGGACCTTTTGATTTTGACAAACTAGCTTCTAGCAGTTCTTATGCTGCTGGTGCCGCTCATCTTTACACTGTGGAACAATCTTTGAGTAATTCTGATGTTTTATATGCAGGAGCTGCAACATCAGGGCTGTGGAAATCTACTAATAAAGGAGTTAATTGGTTTCCATTGTTTGATAAAGAGTTGTTAATAAATGAAGTTTACTCAATTGAAATAGATCATACTAATTCAGACGTTATTTTTTTTTCTAACTCTGGTAAATTATATAAATCAACAGACGGGGGCTTAACTTATGAATTATTATTTGAACTAGATTTCATTAAAGATATTGTTATGCATCCAATTGATAATAATATTTTATTTGTTTGTGATGAAAGTGCATTCTATAAAATTGATATAAATGATAATAACTTGGAAACTATTTTAAATGGAAATTTTTTTGAAATAGAGTTTCATCCAAATAACCCAGAAATAATTTATACAGTAAAGGAGTCAAGTAACAGAACTGTATTTATGAAATCCACTAATGGAGGAGAAGATTTTGTAGTTTCTGCAGATTCACCTTGGCCAAATCCTTCATCTCCAGATGAACAAAGAAGAACAGAGATTGCTGTATCTCCAGATGAACCTGATAACGTATACGCTTTAACTACTGGTGCTGTAAATGGTGGAAGTGGACTTTACGGAATTTATGTAAGTCAAGATATGGGAGATACATGGGAATTTAGATGTTGTGGACCTCAACCAGGTGGAGAGCCAAGCGAAGAAAACCAAAATTTAATGGGCTGGTCTCATGAAGGATTAGATGACGGGGGGCAATACTATTATGACTTAGCATTAGCAGTTGACCCAAATAATGCTAATAGAATTCACGTAGGAGGAGTTAATCACTGGATTTCAGAGGACGGGGGATATACATTTAATTGTCCATCAAAGTGGAGTTGGGCAGATGATCCAGAAAATCAACAATATGTTCACGCTGATATTCATGATATTAAGTATTATGGTGATGATCTTTGGATTGCTTGTGATGGTGGTATTTTTTATTCTGAAAATCAAGGAGTACAAATTGAACAAAGAATGTTTGGTATAGCTGGTACAGATTTTTGGGGATTTGGATCTGGCTTTTCTGATGGAGGAGTTATGATTGGGGGTACCTATCATAATGCAACACTTTTGAAAGACAATGATACTTATGTTCAAGGTGATTCATTAAAAGGTACTTTAGAAACAGGCGGATGGGCATCTATCTGCGGTGGAGATAATTACAGGGGTTTTGTAAATTTTGGTGACAGTAAAAAAGTTTATTTAGATGATTGGTGTTCAGGAGGGGGTTATGAGCTTTCTAATGACAGAAATATTCCTCTTGAAGGATTCAGTTTACAAGTTGTCAGTAATGCATCATATACTATAGGTGAGTCAAGTAATCTAGAATTCGATCCTAGGTGTTATAATATTCTTTATACTGGAAGCGGTGAAATTCTTTATAAATCATTTAATAATGGTTATTCTTCTTTTCCTTTGTATGACTTTGGAGAAAAAGTTACATCAATTGAAGTCGCTTGGTCTAATCCTGATATTATTTATGTTGCAACATATGATAGTTATTGGGGAGATAAAAATATATGGAGAACTGATGATGGAGGAGTAACTTTTGTTAATATTACTCCAACATTTCCAGGAATTCAAGAGGATAATTGGATTCCCTATGATATAACAATTGGTGATAATGATCCTCTTAATGTTTGGATAGCAAGATGTCCTAATAGCACCTCATATGACTCTTATGAATCTAGTAAAGTTTATAATTCTACAAACGGAGGAGAAAGTTGGATGAATATGACTGGTTCAGGTTTAAATGGAGAAAACATCACTAATATAGAATTCCATAGAGGAAGTGACAATGGAATTTATTTAGGTACTAGAACAGGTGTTTACTATAAAAATAGTTCTATGAATTCTTGGTTATTATACAGTAATGGACTGCCCATGAGTACTTTTTCTACTCAATTAATGTTTGATTATCAAAATAATAAATTAAAGAATGGAACAAACAGAAGTGTATGGGAAGTTGATTTATATGAAAGTGTCGTGCCATCTGCTCAAATTTCAGCTGATAAATTAACTATTAATTGTTTAGATAATACAGTTTATTTTGTTGATCATTCTGCAATGATTGATGAAAATGCTAATTGGGAATGGTCTTTTCCTGGAGGAAATCCATCATCTTCAAACGAAAAAAATCCAGTAGTTACTTATGATCAAGAGGGTAGTTATGATGTTGTTTTAACTATTGCAAACTCATATGGAACTGATACACAAAATTTACCAGGATTTATAACATATTCAAATGACCCAATTGTTATGGAGGGATTTGATTGTGATGGTAGTTGTCAAGAAAATTTTTCTTCTGTAACTTTACAAGCAGAAGATTCATATGGTGACGGTTGGAATGGAAATGTACTTTATGTATTAATTGACGGAGAACCATTTACTCAATACACGCTTTCCTCCGGTTATTCTGAGGAAATAAACCTTTGTATTCCAAGTTCAAGTTACTGTGTTGAAGTAATTGTAGAAGAGGGTGGGTGGCCTGAAGAAGTTACATGGGAATTAATTGATAGTGAAGAAGTATTATTAAGTGGAGGCTCTCCATTTAGTATCGATTTATATGGTAATTGTCCAATTTATGGTTGTACTGACTCTGATGCTATTAATTTTAATCCAAATGCAGATACTGACGATGGGAGTTGTTGTTTAGGTAATTTTTATACAGTTTTAATGCAAGATAGTTACGGAGATGGATGGAACGGAAATTCTTTAATAATTAATGGTCAAGCATTAGAATTAGAAGAGGGTAGTGAGGACGAAGAAGCTATTTGTTTGTCATCTTCTATTGATTGTTATAATGTTATTTGTGATGGTGGCGATTGGCAGAGCGAAGTAGAATGGACAATATATAATTCAAATGGTGACATAGTTTTATCTGGAGGTGCTCCTTTTAATGATTGCTTTTTGGATGGCTGTACTGATTTAGAAGCTTGTAATTTTAATATTAATGCTACTGTAGATGATGGTTCTTGTATTTATGAAGGAAATCCAGATTGTGAAAATATTTCAATAACGGATTATTCTCTATTTTCTAATAAACTTATAAAAGTAAGTGATGTATTAGGTAGAGATGTCTCCATAGACTTAGAGAATAAAATTCTATTTCTTATATATGATGATGGTACTGTAAAAAAACACAAAAGAAATATTAAATAATTATGAATGTAAAAGATAAAAATATAATTGTTACAGGGGGAAGTTTAGGCATTGGTAAAGAAACTGCTTTAAATCTTATAGAAAAAGGTGCTAATGTTTTAGTTACTGGTCGATCAATTGAAAGATTAAAAAAACCCTTTAATAATAGTTCTGTTAAATTTCTTGAATTTGATATAGGAGATATACCTAATATAACTGACAATGCAAAAAAATGCCTTCAATTACTTGATAATAGGGTTGATATATTAATTAATAATGCTGGTACTGGATTTAGAAGATCTATAGATGAGTTAAAAATTGAGGACTTTTTAGAAGTTTATAATACAAATGTTTTTGGTTTATCATTATTTACAAAAGAGATTGTGCCGTTTATGAAAAATCAAAAAAGTGGAACAATTATTAATATAGGATCTACTGCCAGTTTAAAAGGTTATGCAACAGGAAGTATATATTCATCATCAAAATTTGCAGTTAGATGTCTTTCACAATGTTGGCAAGCTGAATTAAGGCCCTTTAACATCAGGGTATGTCAAGTAAATCCAAGTGAAGTAACCACTGCATTTGCTAACCCAGAAAGAGTTGAGAGAGATGAAGTTCATAATAAACTCACTCCTAAGGAAATATCTCATGCTATTATTTCAGCTATTGAAATGGATGATAGAGGATTTATTAATGAATTGAATGTTTGGGCTACTAATCCTTTCAATTAGTTTTTAATTTTTGATTTTTTTTGCATATCCAAGATTTTCTCTGGTCAGATGTTAATATAGGTGTTACAGGATTATTTTTTTCAGTAAATTTTTTACCATAAATTTTTAATGTGAAATCAGAAACGTTAAATGGATTTTTAAAATCTTTCAGTTCAGCTCCTCCTTTGGCATAACTACCATGCATTACTTTTTGAAGATTTTTTATGAGAGGATTTATTTTTCTTGACTTCATGTTTTTCCATTTTTCCTCAGGATGTATTTTTGTTAAATAAAGTGCTTCAGATTTTATATAATTTCCAATTCCAGGAAAGTACTTTTGATTCATTATCAAAGAACAAATAGATTTCTCGTCTCTTATTTTTTCTCTTAAATATTTTACATGACCTTTTATGTCATAATCTGAGCTAAGTATATCAAAGGATGAGTTAAATCTTTCAATTTGTTCAGTCTTTGTTATTATTTTCATTTTTCCGAATTTTCTTACATCCTTAAAGAATAATTCTTTTTTCTTGTCAAAAACACGAAAATGACAATGTTTTATTAAATCTTTAGACCAACCTCCTGTCATACCTAAATGAAAATTGAATATTTCTTTATTATCTAGATCAAGAAATATATTTTTACCAATAGTATAAGTTGGTTTAAATAATTTTAAGTTTTTCTTTACTGTATTGAATACTTCGAAATACTTATTTGAGTAGTATTCAGAAATAATTTCAAATTTTATTGATTTACTTTTTTTAAAAAAAGAGTTAAAATAGTCTGATGCAATTTTTACTTCTGGTCCTTCTGGCATTTTTAAAATATTAAAACAAATTTAAACCTTTAATTCTATTTTTCAGCAATATACAATGAAGCCACACCAAATGTTAGGGGTTTTTGTTTACAGTTTTTGAATCCTATTTTCTTTAAAGTATCAATAAATTCATTTTTTTCAGGAAATGCTTTTACAGATTGGGTGAAATATTCGTATGCGCTTTCATCTTTCGATATTAACTTTCCAACAAAAGGTAGTAAATAAGAAAAATATAATTTATAAATCTGATTGAATGGAAAAATTGATGGGGTAGAGGGTTCAAGAATTATTAAAGTTCCGTTTATTTCTAATACTCTATACATTTCTTTCAATCCTTCTTCCATATTTTCAAAGTTTCTAACTCCAAAGCCTGCAGTTATAGCTTGAAATGAATTTGATTCATATGGTAATGATTCAGCATCAGCTAACTCTAAGGTAATTCTTTCAGTTAAATTTCTTTTTTTTATCTTTTGATTCCCTATTTCTAGCATTTTAGGAGAAATATCAACTCCAGTAATTTTTGCATTTTTAATTTTTGAAGCACTTATTGCGATATCAGCAGTTCCAGTAGCAATATCTAGTATAGTTTTAGGATTGTTGTTTAAGTTTTTTATAACTGATTTTCTCCAAAAGTAATCCATTCGAAATGACAAAACAGTATTTAACAAGTCATATGTTCGTGAGATATTATCAAACATGTTTTTGATTTGTTTTTTCTTGTTATTATTATTTGAGTATGGTTTTATGTTTTTCATAATTGAAACTATGAATTTATTTTTTTACTGAATATTAAATGAATCGCAATTCCAAGTGGCATTAACATAACCCCAAAAAATACACTTAATCTCAATATCCAAATATTATCTTTGTTTTTAACACTATTTTGCCAAATCCATCTTGTAGCAAAGATATCTCCAGCTACCATATGAGCCCACATGGCTGTGACACCAGCATTTGTTGATAAACCTTGGGCAATTCCCTCAAGAAAACTTTCCGAATTAGATGGGCTATTAATAAATTCAATTAAGCCAATTGGATTCATAATCATAATAATAAACCAGATAAATATGGGCCCCAAAAAGAAAAGGGGTTTATTTAATAAATTTTTTGTTTTAGAGTCATAGGGTTTTATTAACATTGCAAACCAAAATGGCCCAATCCATAGTGTTGATATTATAAATGATATTATATATAAGTCCATGATTAATTTTTATTTATATGTTTTAATGCTTCTCTATTACTAAGGTTACTTAATTTATTTTTTTTCACAAAATTTATAACCCACTCTTTATTTGTTTTTCCATATTCTCTTAAAATCCAACCAATTGCTTTATTTATAAAAAATTCCTTTGAATTAGATAGTGGAATTATTATTCTGTTGAGTAAATCAATATTCAATGTTTCTTTATATTTTAATTGGAATAATATGGCCGATCTTTTTAGCCAAATGTTATTTGATAATATCCATTTTTGAGTATTTTTTTCAATTTCATCAGGGTAAAGTTTAAAATATTTACCTAAAATTTTTGGTGATAAAAAATCTATTGTATCCCACCAAGATTTATTGATAATCATATACTCAATCAACTTTATGTCTCCAACTTTAAAGATTTTATGATTTGAGTATAACAATTCTTGTCCTAAATACTGATAATCTCTTTTATTTAGATTCCAAAGCTCATAAATAAATTTATTTAAATCATTTATTTCAAGATTCTGGAAAAAAGTATTTTGTATTTCTCTTCTTTTGTTTGCAGTTAAACCTAAAAATTCAAACTGATTCCTCATATACGCTTTTTGTGATCTGGCAATACTAGGATTTGAATGTTTATTAAATTCTTTTTCTAAAGATTTAATTAATTCAATAGATTTCATTAACAGTAGTAATAATTAAACTGATAAATTCTTTTCTCTTATCCCTTTAAATTCAAGGAATTCTTTATAATCCATTAATTTATCGTGAGTATTTCCAGGTGTGATTTCAATAATTCTATTAGCAACAGTCTCATTTAACTCATGGTCATGAGATGAAAATAAAATAGTTCCTTTGAAGTTTTTCATTGAATTATTAAGTGCTTGAATTGATTCTAGATCTAGGTGATTTGTAGGATCATCAAAAATCAATAAATTTCCTTCATTTAACATCATTTTTGAAAACATACATCTCACTTTTTCTCCCCCTGATAAAACACTTGTTGACTTGAGGACTTCTTCTCCACTAAATAACATTTTTCCTAAAAATCCTCTCACATATTGATCATCTTTATCTTCAGAAAATTCTCTTAACCAATCAATTAAGTTATCACTAGATTTAAAGTATTCATCATGGTCATTAGGAAAATAAGAGTGTTTAATAGTTTGTCCATATGAAAATTCACCTGTTAAAGGCTCTTTTTCACCACTTAGAATTTGATATAAATAAGTTAAGGCTTGTTTATTATCTGCTAAAAAACATATTTTATCTCCTTTATTAACAACAAAACTTAATTTTTCAAATAGAATTTCACCGTTTTCATCTTTAGCTGATAAATTTTTAGCCTCTAAAATTTGATCGCCAGCTTCTCTGAACTGATTGAAAATAATAGCAGGGTACTTTCTAGCTGAGGGTTTCATCTCATCAATATTGATTTTTTCTAATAGTTTTTTTCTGCTTGTGGCTTGTCTACTTTTAGAGGCATTAGCACTAAATCTAGCAATAAAGCTTTGTAATTCTTTCTTTTTCTCTTCTGCTTTTTTATTGGCCGCTGCTCGTTGACTAATCATTAATTGACTAGACTCATACCAAAAAGTATAATTACCTGTAAATAACTGAACTTTTTGAAAGTCTATATCAACAATGTTTGTACATACTGTATCTAGAAAATGTCTATTATGAGAAACAACAATAACAGTATTTTTGAATTTAAGTAAAAATTCTTCAAGCCAGAAAATTGTTTTTAAATCCAGGTTGTTTGTTGGCTCGTCTAATATTAAGCAGTCTGGGTTACCAAATAATGCTTGAGCTAATAATACTTTTACCTTAGTAATAGGTTCAACATCTTTCATGAAATGAGAGTGTTCTTCAGTGGGCACACCCATTCCACACAACATGTCAGCAGCATTTGATTCAGCGCTCCAACCATCCATTTCTTGAAATATTTCTTCCAATTTACCAACTTCAATACCGTCTTGGTCATTAAAGTCTGGTTTGGCATAAATTGCATCTTTTCTTTGCATTATATCCCACAATTTATGATGACCCATCATTACAGTTTGTAGAATTGAAACGTCATTATATTCATTGTGATCTTGTTTTAAAATAGAGAGTCTTTTTTCAGGGTCTATAGAAACACTTCCTGAATTTGGTTCAATTTCAGAGTTTAGTATCTTTAGAAAAGTTGATTTTCCTGCTCCATTAGCTCCAATAACTCCATAGCATCTTTCACCATGAAATTTAATATTTACATTATCAAATAAAACTCTTTTTCCAAATTGAAGAGATAAATTACTAACTGTTATCATTTATTATATTTTGCTGGCAAATGTAATTAATTTCTTTGTAAATTTATACTACCTTAAACCTTAAAATTTAATGGATAGCTCATTAAATAAAATTATCAAATTCCTTGATTCTGAGCCACTAGAATCCTTCCCTTTGTGTAGAAAATATCTTGAATCCAATAAAGAGATTTTAATTAAATGGTTTGAGATAAATATGAATCAAGGAAGTGAACTAATTAGTGATTGGGTAGCTTGGACAGAATTAAGCTTAAAGGAAATAGAAAATTATAACTATTAATAGAAATATACTTTATGAACACTTTTGAGGTTAAATATGATGGAAATCTAAGAACAACCGCAGTACATCTTGATTCAGGTTCAAAAATATATACAGATGCTCCGAAAGATAATCACGGGTTAGGTGAAAAATTTTCTCCAACTGATATGCTATGTTCATCTTTAGCTAGTTGTATTTTAACCATTATGGCAATTGCTGTTGAGAAAAATGGTATTGATATTAAAAATACTATTGCAACTGTGAAAAAAACTATGGTTAGTAACCCAAGAAGAATATCAAAAATTGATATTAATTTAGTTTTTCCGAGGGACTATGATATTAAAATTAAAACTATTCTTGAGAGAGCAGCTAAAAATTGTCCTGTTCATCATTCTTTGTCTGAAAAAATTGAAAAAAATATTTCATTTAAATACTTAAATTAAATTTTATGTTTTACACAAAAGTGTTATAATTAGTTCTCTTAATTAAAATAATACCATCATGAATAATAATAATCATTACCAAAAACTAGAAGAGATGTACTTAAAAGCAAATATAAACACAGATTTATATGCTACAACTACTGTAAATATAAAAGAAGGTTATTCTGAGGTGGGTCTTACAATTTCAAAAAATTATTTTCATGCCCTAGGAGCAATTCACGGATCAGTTTATTTTAAATTATTAGATGACGCTGCATTTTGGGCTGTTAATTCTATTGTTCACGATGTTTTTTGTTTAACAACTTCATTTAATATTCATATTACCAAACCTGTTTCAAGTGGTAAATTATTAGCAAAAGGAACCTTAAAGTTTAAATCAAAAAATATATTTTTTGCTAAATCTTCCTTATTTAATGAGAAAGGTGATGAAATAGCTTTTGGTACTGGTTCATTCTGTAAAAGTAAAGTATTACTTGACCCAAGCATTGGATATATTTAATTAACATAATTCGTAAAAAAATAATTTAAAATAAAATTCTTTTGCTTGTAATTGATTTTGTAAAACTTTTGTAATTAGTTAAGCAGGGGAGAGCATTAAATTCTTCAAAAATTAAATTTAGTTACAAGAAATAATTTAATATTATTATTGAATATAATGTTAGCATTGTTATGGCAGGAACTGACTTTTTAAATGGATCATTTACTTTAATATGCATTAAAATTGCCCCAATCATTATTAATGACATAACTACTGAGGCATAAAAAATAGTAACATCAAGCATTTTAGAGAATATATTGAAGCAACTAACAATAAATAAAATTGAAACACCAATTTTGATTGCGCCAATTATATACATAAACCATGAGTTAAGACCATAAGTCTCAAATTCTTCTTTTAGGCTCTTGGCATT
>JAYYFR010000004.1:0-13595 GCA_036158635.1 Bacteroidota bacterium
ACCTCTGTTGAAGAATTTATGTGAATCTTACTTTCTTGATTAACAGGGCTAATTATATTATTTTCTTCAGTCCATTTCTGATCGCCAGATGAATTTGAAAAAAATGCGTACGGCACGCTTAATAACTGTGTTTCCCCGAAATCCATTGGGGGTTGAGGCCCTTCATTATCAAAATCAATATCAACAGTAATAAAAATAGTTCCTTCCGTCCAATCAAGATCAGAAAAAGATGAGTTAAGATTATTATCACCTTGTCCAATAATTGTTGTGAAAAGTCCAAAATCATTAGTTTCTAGTTGATGACTTTCTTCCCATGCCACATTTCCAGTTTCAAGTACAATTAATTTAAAAATTACAGTTATTATTTGATTTTCATATAAAACCCCATCTGCGTCTCTAACTACTGCTTGGTAATTAATTCCTTGAGGGGCTTGGGAAAATGCTGTAGAGCAAAATATAAGAAAAAAACTAATAAATTTAGAATTCATAACTTTTATAATTAAAGTGCAAAAATATTTTATATTTAAATTATAATATTTATTAATTTTACATAGTTGTGAACAATCAATTATGAAAAAAGTTTATTTATAGTACTGAATTTAATAATTGATAAGTAAATATATAATTATGAAACAACTGCAGATTCCTCTGGTTTTAATTTTTTCATTTTTCATTTTTTCATGTGAGAAAGAAAAAAATGAAATATCTTCTCCCGATATAATTTTTGAAAGTCCTTTAGTTGAGAGCTTTTTAATTGGTGAAGACATTAACATTTCTATTTTTATTAATCACGATGAAGTAATTGACAATATTAAATATTATGAAATATTTGACTGTAATAATGATAATTTTGATTCACTTGTTTTACAAGAATGGGAAAATATTTATGAAAATGAATGGACTTTTAATAAAGTAATTGAAACAACTAACTTACCTGAAAATACTTTATGCTCTTGCACAATTCAAATTGAGGCTTCTGATTTGAATAACGTGATGAGCCAAACAGAAATAATGTTAAATGTCTCAAGTTAAAAATAGAATACTAAATAAATTTTAAAACTTACATTATGAAAAAAATATTATACCTTCTTTTAATTGTGCCAATAACGATTTTAGCTCAGCAATTAAATACCGAAAATATTTTATATGATGGAAACAACAGGGAGTATATAATATATATCCCTCAGAGTTATTCCTCTTCAAACTCTGCACCATTATTAATTGCTTTACATGGAGGATCTGGTTACGCTGACGACTTTATGAATTATGAAGCTGATTTTAGAAGTATTTCTGATACTGCAGGTTTTATTTTAGTATATCCTCAAGCATTAGAAGATCCAAATGATGGAAATTCAACGAATTGGCTACACAAAGAACCCACTGATCACAAAGATATTTTTTTTATTGAAGCACTAATTGATTCCATTTCTACAAGCTATAACATAGATGAGAATAGAGTGTATGCCTGTGGTTATTCTCTTGGTGGAATGTTTTCATATGAACTTGCGTGCCAACTTAATCATAAAATTACAGCAATAACTTCGGTGGCCGGCGCAGCTTTTTTAGGAGCATTTAGCAGTTGTGAGTTATCACACCCTACAGCTGTTTTAAGTATTAATGGTACTGATGACGGAATTCATCCATATAGTGATACAAACGGTTGGTATTTCACTGTTCCTGAAATTAATAACTATTGGGCTACATATAATAATACAGATTTAAATCCAATAATTACTGAATTACCAGATATTAATAATACAGATGGTAGTACAGTTGAAAGATACTCATGGATTAATGGAGATGGATGTGTACATGTTGAAGAATTGAAAATAATAAATGGTGGGCATGATTGGCCCTCACCTCTTTCTTCATGGGGGAATCAAGATATAAATGCTAACACTGAAGTATGGAATTTTGTTTCAAAATTTAATATGGATGGATTAATTAATTGTAATTCTTCTAACAATCTTGAAATTGAAAATTCAACAAATAATAATCTAATTAGAATTATTGATGTATATGGTAGAGAGTCAAATAAAACATCCAATCAATTATTATTTTATATCTACGAAAATGGAGAAAGTATTAAAAAATTTGTCCTTGAATAATTAAGAATTATTATTTAAAATACATTTATTTTGGTGGGTCATACTGGATTCGAACCAGTGACTTCTACCCTGTCAAGGTAACACTCTAAACCAACTGAGTTAATGACCCTAATTAATTATAGTTTAATTTTTTAATTTACTAATTATACTTCCCTTTTCTTGTCTAGCTTTCCACCTTTCTTTAGCATATTTTTGCATGTCAACAATTTCATCATTCTCGTCAGTAATTTCAAGACCAAGTAAAGTTTCAATAACATCTTCCATAGTAACAATTCCGTCTATACCACCGTATTCATCAATAACAATAGCAATATGCTCTTTTTTTGCAACTAATTTATCCCACAAGTTAAGTAATGTAACATTACTAGGAACCCTCAGTACGTCTCTTTTAAATTTTTTAATTAAAATATCATTTGAATCTTTTTCATCTGTAAGTTTCTCTAAAACATCTTGTAAAAAAATATATCCAGTAATTTTTTCATTTTGATTATTGTAAGTTGGTATTCTTGAAAAATTCAAAAACTTTTTTTCATTTTGAAAATCTAATAAAGAAGAATTTTCATCAACTGATACTACAACAACTCTTGGTGTCATTATTTCAGTTACTTTAATTTTTTGAAGCTTTAAAATATTTTGAATTATTTTATTTTCATTTTCAGAAAAAACACCTTCATCAGTACCAATTTTAGCTAGAGCAGAAATCTCCTCTCTACTGGTTGTTTCATCTTTTTTATTTTGAGAAATAATTTTTGTTATTTGAATAGAAAAAATTACAAGAGGATAAGTAATAAATAACATTACTTTAATTATATAAAAATTTACTTTAGATAAACTTCTCCAGTATCTCGCACCCATTGTTTTGGGAATAATTTCAGTAATAACAAGTATTAATAAAGTTAATATTGCAGAAGCAACTCCTAAATATGCTTCACCAAATTCTTCAACAGCCTTTGCTCCAACTCCTGCCGCACCTATGGTATGAGCAATCGTATTAAGGGATAAAATTGCGGATAAAGGTCTATCAATATCATTTTTTAATTTTAAAAAGGAATTAGCCCAACTTTGCTTTTCTTTGATAGAGGTTAAAAAAGTTTTTGGCGTTGATAACAAAACTGATTCTGCAAGAGAACATAAAAAAGAAACAAATAGAGCTAAAAATAAATAGGCAATTAATTCACTCATATATATATCAAATTACAATTTATTTATGATTTTTTATGAAAATTTTTTTGGTAAAAAGATGACACTATGATTTAAACCAATACTTTATAGGAAAAAAAAGCATACCAAAATTTTCACCATTTTCTTTTTTTAAATTTTTGTGATGAATTTTATGAGCTCTTCTAAGGGCATTTAAATAACGAGATGAAGTATTTCTAAAGATTTTTGATCTTTGATGAATAAATAAATCATGTATTAAAAAATATGCGAAGCCATATAATGTTATACCTAAACCAATCCAAAAAAACGTAGTATATTCAGGCAACCCTATAAATATTGAAATGATACCTGGTGCGGCAAAAATTAAAAAAAAACTATCGTTTTTTTCAAAAACTTGATCTTTATTAGGTTGGTGATGATCTTTATGTAAATTCCAAAGAAAACCATGCATAATATATTTATGCGCAAACCATGCTACAAATTCCATAAAAATAAAAGCACAAAAAGTTATACCTATATTAATTAAAAAACTAATCATCTAAAACAATTTTTTTGGTAATTATTTCCATTATTTAAAATAAATAAACTGTCTTCATATAAGTTACTGTTATAGTTTAGAAACTTTGGTAAATTTTTTTGCAAACAAAACCTTAACCATCTAGACTCAACAAATTTAGGGTTTTTATTTATTACTTCATCTAATTTTTCACTTCCCTTTTTAAATAATGATATTTTTGAAAAAGTAGATTTTTCATGTTTAGCCTTTAAAATCAAACCAGCACCTAAGTATGCTTTTTGTTTTTCATTTTTTTCATCAGAGCAATAACTTATCAAAGAATCACAAGAACTTTTATTAGCTATTGAACGCTCAAATAAATTATTTAATTCATCACTTTGTGAAAAAATAAAAATTGGAAACAGAAAATAAAATAATCTCATTACTTAATAAAATAATTTTTAATTATTGAAGAAATCATTAAAATAAATTTTTTCATATTTGAAATTCGAACACGTTTTTTTAAAATAATTTCTGGCTTTAGTTTTTTAATTTTTTCAAATAATTTCAAATAATAAATGTAAGCTAAATACACTCCCAATCTTGCATCAGAAGGCAATAATTTAATTCCTAAATACCCATCATCAAAATCTTTTTGAATATCTGACTCAATTTCTTTTTTTTCTTTAGAATTAAAATTTGATAAATTAATATTAGGGAAATAAGTTCGACCTAATTCATTGTAATCATCTTTTATGTCTCTTAAAAAATTAATTTTTTGAAAAGCAGAACCTAATTTTTGCGCACTATATGATAATTTTTTATAAATCTTATCATCTCCATCAACAAATACCTTTAAACACATTAAACCAACAACTTCTGCTGAACCTAAAATATATTTTTCATATTCTTTTTGATCATAATTTTTTTCGGAATCTAAATCCATTTTCATGCTGTAAATAAACTGTTTAATTAATTTATGATCAATATTATATTTATTTACAACCCATTGAAAACTATTTAAAATAGGATTCATACTTATCCCATCTTTAATAGAATCAAAACAATTTTTTTCAAATTGTATAAGTAATTTTTTTTTATCATAATCATGAAAACCATCTACAATTTCGTCAGCAAAACGAACAAAACCATAAATACTATATATAGGTTCGTGGAATTTTTTTGATAACATTTTAATACCTAACGAAAAACTAGTACTATAAGTTTTTGTTGTTAACTCACTAGTTTTTAAGGACAATTTATCAAAAGTTGATTTCATAAAAGAGGTTTTTTTTCACTAACATATTTAGCAACAATCTGCCCAGAAATTAATGAAGGAGGGACTCCAGGACCAGGAACTGTCAATTGTCCTGTGTAAAATAGATTAGAAAGCTTTTTATTAATTATACTTGGTTTAAAATTTGCTGTTTGAAAAAGAGTATTTGCTAAGCCATACGCATTTCCTTTGTAAGCATTGTAATCTTCAATGAAATCATTTACACAATAATCTTTTTTGTACTCTATAAAATCAGAAATATTTTCCCCACAATAATGTTCTAACCTTTTAAGAATTAAATTAAAATAATGATTTCTTAATTCACTGCTATCTTTTAGACCTGGAGTAATTGGCACAAGTAAAAAAACATTTTCTTTTCCATCAGGTGCAGTAAACGAATCTGTTTTTGATGGACAACAAGCATAAAATAAAGGATTTTTTGGCCATACTTTTTTTGTGTAAACTTCACTTATATGTTGGTCAATATTTGCATCAAAAAAAAGGTTATGATGTATTAATTTATTTAATTTTTTATTTATACCTAAATAAAAAAGTAAACAGGATGGTGAAAATGTTTTTTTTGACCAATATTTTTCAGAATAATTTCTATATTTTTTTGGAAGTAATTTATTTTCAATATGATGATAATCAGCTGAACCAATCAATACATCGGTTGAAAATAAATTATTTTTTGTTTTTACTTCCTTAACTTTATTATTTGAAATATTAATCTTCTCAACAGTTTCTCCTAAATGAAATGTAACACCTAATTCTTTGCACAAATCACCCATTCCCTTGATTACTTGATGAAAACCACCCATAGGATAATATGTCCCTTGAATTAGACCGGAGTAAGCCATCAAGCTATATAATGCGGGGGTATCTTTAGGAGCTGTCCCTAAAAATAAAACTGGAAACTCTAATAATGCTTTTAATTTAGGATGTTTAAAATATTTTGAAACATGGGATTTGTAAGATGAAAAAATCTGCAGCCTAAATACATTTTTAAATAAATCTAATTTACAGAATTCAAGCCATGATATTCCAGGCTGAAACACAACAGAGTTCATCCCAAAACTATATTTAAACTCTGCCTCTTTCATAAACTTACCAAGCTTTACTGCAGAGCCAGGTTCTATTTGATCAAATAAAAATTCTAACTTATCATAATTAGCTGGTATAACTAAATTACTTTGATCCTGAAAAATAATTTGAAAACCAGGGTCTAATTTTAAAAGTTCATAATAATCACTTGTTGATTTTTTAAATTGTTTAAAGAACTTTTCAAAAACATCAGGCATCCAATACCAACTTGGCCCCATGTCAAAGTTGTAACCCTTTGCGGAAAATTGTCTTGCTCGGCCACCAATTTGATTATGTTTTTCTAATACCTTAACACTATATCCTTTATTAGCTAATACAGCCGCTGTACTCAAACCAGCAAAACCACTTCCAATAATTGTTATATTCATAATAACTAAATTAGTTCTTTAAAAAAAAAAAACCTCACTGTATGCAAGGTTTTTAATTGTGGGCGATACTGGATTCGAACCAGTGACCCCCTGCTTGTAAGGCAGGTGCTCTGAACCAACTGAGCTAATCGCCCGTATGAGTATGCAAATATATAAATCTTTCTCTTTTTATCTAAAAATAGATAAAACATCTGCAACAATAAAAGCACTTCCAGTTACAAATACCATTTCGTCATCAGAATGTTTATCAATTATTTCCTTAACAGCATCAATTGGATTATTAAAAAGAAAAAAGTTTTTATTTATTGATTGAATTAAAGAAAAATATTTTTTTGGATTTAAGACTCTTGGATTTGAACATGCACAAAAGTAAAATGTAGCATTAATATTTATAATTTTAAAAATTTCAATTAGTTCTTTATCAGATGAAAAACCTAAAACAATATGTTTTTTTTTATTTTCTTTTCTTAACTGATGAAAAACTGATTTTAATCCCTGTATATTATGAGCAATATCACAAATAATTAATGGTTTTTTCTGGATTATTGTCCACCTTCCTAAAAAAGAATTTTTTTTGTAATAACTTTCTATAATTTTATCAGATTTATTTTTTGAAAATTTTATTCCAACTTGAGATAAAATAATTTTTGCTGACTTAACTAACTCGATGTTGAATAACTGATAATTTGGTAGATTTATATTAGAATATTTATTCACTATTTTTTTTGAGTAAAAAATTGATGAAGATAATTTTTTAGCTCTTTCAGAAAACACATTAATCACATCATTGTTATTTTGTGAAGAAATTAAAACAGGAGTATTTTTTTTTATAATTCCTGCCTTTTCATTAGCAATTGAAATTAAATTATTTCCTAGAATATTAGCATGATCAAGAGAAATACTGGTAATTATTGAAAGTATTGGGTGAATGACATTAGTTGAGTCTAATCTCCCACCTAACCCACATTCAATGATGGCGATGTCAATATTATTTTTATTAAAAAACCAAAACGCCATTGCTGTTGTAAACTCAAAAAAAGAAAAGTTAACGAATTGGCTCAATGATTTATATTTTTTTACAAATTGAATAACAGATTTCTTATCAATGTATTCATTATTTAATTGAATTCTCTCTCTAAAAGTCAACAGATGAGGAGAAGTAAAAAGACCAACTCTATAATTTTCCTCTTTTAATAATTTTGACAACATATATGAAACAGAACCTTTACCATTTGTGCCCGCTACATGAATACATTTTAAGTTGTTTTGTGGATTACCAATCTTATTTAATAGATAAATAATATTTTCTAAATTTTCTTTGTAAGCAATTCTACCTTGATTTTGAAAAAATGGTAAATCATTACATAACCAATTTTCTACCTCATCATAATTCATTAAAAAAATTTTGAAAATTAAAATTTACAAACGAAAAGATTGTCTTTATTTAACTTTTTTTCAATAGTACTAGATTTCAATTTCGTGTCATTCTCATTTTTGTTTATCGCCCAGTAAGATAAAGCTCCTGAAGCATATCCAATGAATGCCAAAAAAGTAATGCGTCTTAAATACCAGAAAAAATCAATTTTTAAAATACCCATAATTGCTACTCCAGCTGCTGAGCCAATTATTAAAACACTACCACCTGTTCCAGCACAATAAGCTAAAAATTCCCAAAATGAAGAATCAGTAATTTCTTTTGGATACATTTCTATAGCTCCAGCTACTAAAGGAACATTATCTACAACAGCAGATAAAAGGCCAATAATAAAGTTAATAATGAAAATATCTCCATTAAAAGTAGATTTTAAATAACTAGCAACATTATCTAATGTTCCAATAGTTTGAAGGCCATGTACGGCAAGTAGTATTCCTAAGAAAAAAAATATTGTTGGAATATCAATTTTTTTTATAGCACCAATTACAGTTAACTTTTTTCTTGTCTCATAAATTTTATTTCTATGTAAAATTTCAGTCACAATCCATATAACACCCAAACTAAGTAACATACCCATATATGGAGGTAAATCTGTAATTAGTTTAAATATTGGAACAAATAGTAAACCTAAGACACCTAAAAAGAAAATAAAATTTCTTTCATTGAGGCTTGTAACTTCATCATTTTCAATTTTTATGTCATTCATTAACACATTTCCTTTCAATTTTAAAGAAGCATATAATAAAGGAACCACCATACAAATAATACTTGGTATGATTGTGGACTGAATAATATTAACTGCTGTTACTTTTCCTTTTATCCATAACATAATTGTTGTCACATCTCCAATTGGAGACCAGGCTCCTCCAGCATTAGCAGCAATAATAATCATACCACCAAAAAACCACAAATCATTTTTTTCTTTCATGATTTTACTAAGTAAAGCACCCATTACAATAGCTGCAGTCAAATTATCTAAAACAGCGGAAAAGAAAAAAGCAACAATTGATAGAATCCATAATAACTTAACTCTTCTATTTGTAGTAATCCTATCAGTAATTATTTTAAAACCCTTGTGATTATCAACTAATTCAACAATAGTCATAGCACCTAATAGAAAAAATAAAATTTCTGAAATATGCCCTACATGTTCGTGTAGTTGATATTTAAAATCTGGTATATTCATCCCTAAAGCAATCAATGCCCAACAAACAACACCAGTTACTAAAGCGGTCGATGCCTTATCTACACTAACAATATGTTCTAATGTTATAAAAATATAACCTAATACAAATACACTTATAATAAAAATTTCCATTGTTTTATTTTAATAATTTCTTTAATGCTATTTCTAATGCAACAGAGTTAATTCTTGTTTTTTTAGAACTTACATTATAACAATCTTTTAATGCCTTTTTAATTATTCTAGAGCAGTCCTTAAATACTGAATCATCAGTAATTTCTTTCTTTCCAGACATTAAAAAATCAAAAGCTCTAGCCATACCACAATTAGAAATAAAGTCTGGGATAATACTAATTTTATTATCACAAAACTCGGAAGTTGGACCATAAAAAACTTCTTCATCAGCAAACGGAATATTAGCTCCAGCAGAAACTAGCTCTAACCCTGATTTAATTAACCTACTAATTTGTTCTTTTGTTACAATTCTAGAGGCAGCTCCTGGAATAAAAATATCAGCATCTAAATCCCATATTTTTTTATTTATTTTCTTAAATGATTCCATTTCTGAACTATAAAACTTATTTCCCCTTTTGTTTAAAAAAAACTGTCTAATTTCTTCAAAAGAAAATCCATTCTCATTTATTTGACCAGAATTTTTATCGATTATTCCTATTACAGATGCACCTAACTGAGATAAATAATATGCAGCCGCTGATGCTACATTTCCCCATCCCTGAATAATAACTCTCTTTTTTCTTAAATCACCACCCCACAAATTATAATAATGCTTAACTGATTCTGCAACACCATATCCAGTTATCATATCAGCTATTACATAATTTTTATTTAAATCTGGAGTATACTTTTTATTATCAATTCTTTTTTTAACTCCATATCTTAGTTGACCAATTCTATTAATTTTTTCTGCTGAATTTGGAGAGTAATGACCTGAAAAAACCCCTTCTTGAGGATGCCAGACACCACAATCCTCTGTCATTGGAATTACTTCATGAACTTCATCAACATTTAAATCACCTCCTGTTCCATAATATGACTTTAATAATGGGGATACTGCTTTGAACCATCTTTTTAGAACATCTTTTTTTCTAGGATCTAATGGATCAAAATTAATTCCAGATTTTGCTCCTCCAATCTGCGGACCGCAGACTGAAAACTTAACTTCCATTATTTTAGCTAATGATAAAACTTCATATTTATTTAATCCTTTTCTCATTCTAGTACCTCCCCCACAAGCTCCCCCTCTTAAAGAATTAATTACAACCCAACCCTCAGCATTAGACAAACTATCTTTCCATTCAAAAACAATTTCTGGAGACTTGTTTTCATATTTTTTTAATAATTTTTTCATAAAAAAATTTAATCAAAAATAAAAAGATTATTACTTATGCTGATGTAATATTTATTTTTTTTTTACAATTAATAGCAAATATCACCCGAACTGTGATCAATAGAGGAACCTGTTATTTCTGACAAACAGTTAACTTCATTTCTAAACCTTAGTAATCCTAAAAATGCAAATATAATTGCTTCTTTAAATATTATAATCTTCTTTGACGGCACTATTAACTTAGTTTTTGTTTTATTAATTATTTGTGACATAAAAAATTTATTGAACACACCACCACCTGTAACAAGGCAATTTTTAATATTAAAATGAGCAAAAGTGTTTGAAATTTGAAAAGAAAAATGTTCAACACAAGTACTTAATAAATCATTTGTATTTAAATTATGGTTATTTAACTCAGATAAAAATGATTTTTCTAACCATTCCTTGGCCAGAGATTTTGGTGGTGATTTTTTGTAATAACTAATTGAATTTAAGTTTCTCAATAAATCTAAATTTATTTTTCCTTTAGACGCAAAATCACCTTCTTTATCAAAACTAAACCCTTTTTTTTCAGCTAAATAATTTAAAACAATATTTAAAGGACATATGTCAAAAGCAATTACTTTATTTTTTTTTTTGAACGATATATTTGAAAAACCCCCTAGATTTAAACAGGATTCATAATTACTAAATAATAAAACATCCCCATATGGAACTAATGGCGCACCTTGACCACCTAACCTCACATCTTGCTCTCTAAAGTTATATACCACAGGTATATTTGTTTTTTTAAAAATAATATCTCCCCTACCAATTTGTTTTGTTATTCCTTTTTCAGGATTATGAAAAACTGTATGACCATGGGAGGAAATATAATCTACTTCGAGATTATGCTTACTTATAAAATTATTAACCGATTCAGAGATGAACTCAGAGTATTGTAACTCAACTTTATTAATATTTTTATTGTTGTAAAATAAATTAGAAAGCTTTTCTTTCCAATCTTTTGAATACTCAATATAATGAGTTGAAATTAATTCAAAATTCCACTTTTTATTTAAATATTTAAAATTACATAATGCCATATCAAGACCATCTAGCGATGTTCCGGACATTATCCCTAAAACCCTATAATTTTTAATTTTCATACATTCAAAATAGAAAAAAAGAATTAATTTTAAGTCCCAAAATTAAACTAATGAAATTAAACTTATCTGAAGAGCATTTAATGATTCAAAAATCTGCCAGAGATTTTGCTCAACAAGAACTTTTGCCTGGTGTAATAGAAAGAGATGAAAATCAAAAATTTCCTACTGAAGAAATAAAGAAAATGGGGCAAATGGGATTTATGGGTATGATGAATTCAACTAAATACGGAGGAGGAGGTATGGATACTATTTCTTACATTTTAGCAATGGAAGAAATTTCTAAAATAGACGCTTCTGCATCTGTTATAATGTCAGTAAATAACTCATTAGTTTGTTGGGGAATAGAAAAATATGGAACTGAAGAACAAAAGCAAAAATATTTACCAAAATTAACATCTGGAGAACAAATCGGAGCTTTTTGTCTATCTGAACCTGAAGCGGGATCTGATGCTACGTCACAGAAAACAACAGCTCAAGAAAATAGTGAATATTACATTTTAAATGGAACAAAAAACTGGATTACAAACGGTAATTCAGCATCGGTTTATCTTGTGATTGCTCAGAGTGATCCCGAAAAAAAACATAAAGGAATCAATGCATTTATTGTTGAAAGGAATTGGGATGGAATAAGTATTGGTCCTAAAGAAAATAAATTAGGAATTAGAGGTTCTGATACTCATTCTGTAATGTTTACAGATGTTAAAGTTCCTAAAGAAAATAGAATAGGCGATGATGGATTTGGATTTAAGTTTGCAATGCAAACTCTTTCTGGAGGCAGAATTGGAATTGCTGCTCAAGCTCTAGGAATTGCTTCTGGAGCATATGAACTTTGTTTAGAATACTCTAAACAAAGAAAAGCATTTGGAAAACCTATATGTCAACATCAATCTGTTGCGTTCAAACTAGCAAATATGGCTACGGATATTGAAACATCTCGATTATTATGTCTTAAAGCTGCTTGGGAAAAGGATAATAATTTAGATTATAGCCTATCAGGAGCGATGGCTAAATTATTTTGTGCCGAAAAAGCCATGAAAATAACAACCGAAGCTGTTCAAATCCACGGTGGATATGGTTATGTTAAAGAATACCATGTTGAAAGATTAATGAGAGATGCTAAAATCACTCAAATTTATGAGGGAACATCAGAAATTCAAAAAATTGTGATTTCCAGATCTATACTTAAGTAGTTTAATATAATTTATTTTATATTATATTTTTTAACAACTTCTCCATTATCAAACAATAAGAAATATGTTTGATTATCTTGTAGCTCATATACTGACCTTCCAAATAAATCAAAAACCCCAATTAAATTTTTATTTTGAGTATTTTGGTCAATATTACTATTTTGATGTACTGTTATTTCTATTTCAACTGAGGGACTAGTACATGATTCATCAGAACTTGCAATCTCCCAATCATAAAAATAATAATAATACGCTGGACTAAATCCAGGGTTATCACCATTTTCATAATCGTTAAAATAGCCTTCATTTATACTTACAATTTCATTAACAATATATGGAAATGTTGGAAGTCCTCCAGTTGTTCTTTTAAACAAAGGATTGTTGTCTCCAAAATTTGCATTATTTAAAATAGCATCAGTAGTAATTATATATTCTCCATATGGAATTGTCCAATTTAAATTTATTACGTAGCCATTTTCTTCACTTTCAGGAACATTAACGGTGATGGTCTCTATAATATTATTTAAATCAGAATTCATTAATTGAATAGTCCTTTCACCAGCTGTCCCAGTATAAACTTTAACAGAGTTAAGTGTGAATTCATCTAATGCTTGAAAACGTAAACCACCGTTATATACTGTTCCACTATAATCACAATAAGGGCCACCATCACAAATATGATTTTGTTCTCCAACATTTTGAATTGTACCAGGATTTACTACTTGTTCTTGGTAAACATAATAAGTAGCGTTTTCAGTTAGAGGACTTGTTTGATAAA
>JAYYFR010000005.1:0-27495 GCA_036158635.1 Bacteroidota bacterium
ACACCATCTCCATCAGAATCTAATAAACAATTATTATCACAATCATAATATAATTGTGCATATTCACACGAACCATCATCTTCTTGAATTAAAGAATCATAATTACATGCAAATGGGTCAGTACATCCACCATATATACAATTTTCATTATAAAAAATAGAACCACAATCAGAAAAATTAGAAGCTAAAGTATCGCTACACCCACCTATAATAATACAATTACCATCATCAGTAGTAGCTGAAGGATTAAAGTTATATGCGTTTACACAAGTACAACCTAAAACATCTTCAGATTCATACACACAATTTTCGTTAAAATAAGAGTCAGCTTCACAATAATTAGTTGATAAAGGATCAGAACAAGCATTAATAACATAACACAACCCTTGAGAAGGTTCATAAGCAACACCATACTCACAATTACATTGAGCAGAAACAAATAAAGGGCTTAAAACCCAAAATAAAAGAAAACAACTTAAGCGTATCAAATCTGTACAATTATTGTACAAAGATACATCTTTCAAAGTAAATTATAATTTATTTTTTACAATATCAATTTTACTACCTTTGACTCAGAGTTGTTCGTAAATAATATATTATATAAACCAGTAGATAAATGTTTAATACTAATTGATGAATTTTTATGGTTTTTTTCTTGAAAAATTAACTTTCCTGTTGAATCAAAAATAGATACATTACATTTTGGAGATTCAATATTAATCTTACCCTCTGCTTTAATGACCTTAATATTATTAGATAATGAAAAATTATTAATTGAAGAAGTATTAAAATTTGCATTACTTAATTCAATTATCTCATTTGGAGGTTGACTTGGCCATGATGAGCCGTTGGTAGCTAAATAAATTTTGCCATCTGGGCTAACACAAATATCTCTTAGTCTTCCCCATTCATAATTGAAAAACTCAGTTTGATTAATTACTTGGGTACCATCTTCAGAGAACTCAAATCTAACAAGCATTTTATCTTTTAATACGGTCATCAAAAGTGTATTTTGAAACTCCGGAATTGAAGGATGGTCATACCAAATTATGTCTGAAGGAGCTATTGTTGGGGTCCAATTAACTAAAGGTTCAGCAACATTATTTTCATCACAAAATGCTTGCTCAGAAAAACCATCACAAAAACCCATTACATTTGGCCATCCATAATTTCTATTTGGCTCAAGAATATTAAGCTCATCATCATTTTGAGGACCATGTTCTGAACTATAAATTATTCCATTTGGAGCTACTTCAATTCCTTGAGCATTTCTGTGACCCCAAGACCAAACATAAGATCCTGGTATTGGATTGTCTGATGGAACTCCACCAAAATTATTTTCCGAAATATCAATTCTTAAAGTTTTTCCAGTAAGTATATTTACATTCTGTGAATCAGATTGATTTTGAGCATCTCCAGTAGACATCAATAACGTATTATCTTCTAATGCATGAATTCTGGAACCATTGTGAGTACTATACCCTGTTATACCATCAATTAATATTTGCTCATTTTCAAGAATTTCCAAATTTGAATTATAAGAAAAAGCAGATAAACGCTCTTTGATATTCCATCCTTGATAATAGGTATAAACAATAAATACAGTAGAGTTGTTTTCAAAATCAGGATGAAACTCCATACCTAGCATGCCTGATTCAGATTCAGTAGTTACTATTGAAGTAAGATTTAAGATTTCAATTTTTTCTCCAGATTCCACGTTAATTCTACTAACAATTCCTGCTCTTTCAGTAATCCAAATAAAATTTTGCTCTCCGTTAGAATCAGGACCCCATTTAATTTCCCATGGAACATCTAAATTTCCAATTACCTCTCTTACTTCCAATTCAGTATCTCCTACCTGAACTGTTTCTTGAGAAAAAGTAATATTTGAAATGAATAAAAGTGATAAAATGATAGTAATTTTTTTCATGTTTAAATTTATTTATTTATTATTTGAATCTTCTTTACAGTGCCATCCTCATAGATGTATAATAAAAAAGATTCTTCACTGAATTTATTTTGATTTTGACCTAAGATATTAACAATCTTAATAATTTTATTATTTTCAAATTGATTTTCTAAAAAATTAGAGTTTTGCTCACATAAATTTTGACAATCAATTAAGCTTTCAAACGGAACTACTCCACCACAACCTCCCCAAATAAATGATTCACAATTATTAGTTTCTTGATTAAAAAAATATCTTACAAATGCTCCGTCACAATCTCCTTCTTCTGGTGAAGCTCCACAAGGATCGCATGCCATTTCAGTACAAGAAAGTATTCCATTTTCACATGAACATGAGTTACAATAATTCAATCCATTGTCAAAGCCAGACCATCCACTTGAAACAACGTCTCCATTTGACAAGAAACAATCTAATAATTCAATTTCCTCACATTGCTCGTATTTAAAATTATAAAAACCGTTCGGTGCTGTGATTGGTCTTACTTGCTGTTTACCATTATTAGCAGAGGCTGAAACATAATACTCAATGTTTTCTAAATTATCGAAAGTAAGTACAATATCCCAATTACCATTACCATTATCTTGCATATTAATTGAATTGAAATTAGTTTCCCCTTGGTATCTGTAATTAAATAAAACTTCATCAATTCCAGATCGATGTTTAACAAGACTTTCAAAAGAAACATATGGAGATTCATCTACACAAACATCCTCAATTTGCTTGAAAGAAATTAGTAACGGATCATTAACACCAACTGAATGAGTAATGCAATGAATAGCACCACTTAAAGAAATGATATTATTTCCAGAGTTGTCACAATCAATTCCTACAATATTATATCCAGGTAAAGCTTCTTCATAAATCCTTTGAGCAATTGTGTCATATTCCTCTCTGTAAAAAGGAACTAATACTGTTTTATTAACAAAAACAGAGTTAGTATATGTTCTATAATAACCATCAGTCTGGTTACCAGGTTGAGAACCTGGATAGGCACCACTTGTACTAGGGGGACTTGGAATTCTTATAACTTTAAAAGGAGTTCCATATTTGGTAGTAAAATTATCTAATATGTACTGTAAATTTTCTTCAATTTGTGGCCCATCAGAAATACCCTCTGGATATTCTGAGACAAGAAGAGTTTCTTCATCTAATAATTTCATATGCATATCAATATGATGAATAGCATCAAAAGGAAGCTCTTCCATTTTAATATAAGTATCAATTCCCATAAAATCATTCATGATATTATCAATATCTTGCTCAGAGTGACTGGGGTAATCAAGACTTCCATAAGGACCAGTACCATCATTTTCATCTAATATTAAATTAGATGCGAATGCCGTTCCAAAGCCATCACTCATAAAATTACCACCTGTAGCTACAATTTCATACGGACTCTCTGATGTTTGATATAAATCAATATCCATGAAATTAGAAAGGGCTTCTGGAAAAGCGTCATCATCAGGTCTTGGCCTGTTATATATCCAGTCAACTAAATAAATAGAATCAACATCGTTCATATATACGGTATTTTGACCATAGTCTCTCATCCAAATACTATTAGTATTTACATTAAGGTATTCTACATTTGTTGTGTTAACATTGCTAGATTCTAAATAAGAGTTGACCTGAAAAGGGTTATCACAAGCTATTATAACTTTACACTCATCAACTGAGTTTCTTACAATTTCTGTTAAAATAGGCTCGAAACCTTCCCATGCTATAGTAAGAGCTTGTATCTCTTCCCACTCTGCCATTGTTCTAACAGAAAAGTTTGGAGGAGTTGTATAAATATCTAAGTTTGATTTATTTTTTATGTCATTTAAATATTTTCCCATTTTCATTTGTTCTTCAAATGAAATTTTTTTGGAGGGCATATCTAAATTTTGAGAACTAGAAATTGTTGTTAAAAAAAGAAAAACTAAAATTAAGGGAAGAAATTTTTTCATTTGTAAAATTTTATATGACAAATATATTTAATAAATCAAGATTTTATTTAAAATTATATCTTCAAATTTATCATTCATTATTTCAATAAAGTAAGTTCCTGAGGGTAGATTAGTTGAATTAATCACATTTGCACTTTTACTAACAATTAAATTAGAATATTCTTTTTTTCCAATTGTATTGTAAATATTTACATAATAGTTATTATTTGGACTCAAACCATCAATAATAAAACCATTAACATAATTACTAAAGTAAGTTTTGATTTTGCTGTTCTCATTTTCATTGATAGAAATTTGCTCAATATTTGTTACAGTAATAATTTCTGATATTTGTGAGATCCCACAGTTTGAATCATCAAGAATATTTAAAGTAACAACATATGTTCCTGGTGACTCATAAACATGAACTGGATTTTCTAAATACGAAGATGACCCATCTCCAAAATCCCAGAAAAATTGAGAGCCAAATGAATTGTTTTCAAAAGTTACTTCAAGTCCATTTTGAAAAATATTTTCTATTGATGCATTAACACCTGATTCAAAGCTGTTAGATTTTAAAAACAAAGCAGAGTCATACTGATCATCTGAACCATCCGCTATAGCAATTCTTAATCTATAAACAACCCCTTGTTTAATTTCCTTTTCTAAAGAAATAGGTACTGTATACCCATCAAATTGAATATTTTCTCCATCGCTATTATCAACATAAAATTCTGAGTTAAAATTATCATTAATATTATTAATAGAAATAGAAATATCAGTACTAGGTATTAAGGCTAGATTTTGAGGTTCTGAACTAATATTAGGGTCAAAATTACCAACTTCATTTTCATAAGGCTCAGAGATAAAAAAACCAAAAATATCATTAAACCATGAACCTACATACTCGGGATACTCTTCAGATGCAAATATAAATTCACAAGCTAATAAATTATCTGACGCAGCAATAAAGTCAAATTCAATCACACACGCGTCAAATGTTAATAACTCAGAATTTAATGTATTTAATACAGGATCACCAGCAGAGGCATGACTACTACTTGCACATGTAGTGTTGTTTGGACCAACTGCACTTTCTGCCTTTCCAGTCGATAGAATGACTCCTTGAGAAATACCAAAATCATCTCCAAAATAAGAAAATGCTCCAATTGAACCAGGAGAGGAAGTAATATTCATATCATAAATATCCACACAAAAACCAAATAAACTCTCCTCTATAAATGACTGAACTTGACCAAAAGGAATAACATCTACTTCTAAAAGTGAAGAACTTCTTTTACTGAATGTTTCTTCACGTTCTAAGACTACTCTTTTTTGTGAATAGATCACTGAACTTAAAAAAACAAAAAAAGTTATTTTTATGTAAAAATTAATCATATATTAATTTTATTTAGTATTAAGTATGCAAATACTATTCCAAACAATAGATTAAGAAAAAAATAACCTAAGATTTTTCAAAAACTAAATATTAACTAAATTTACTGAATATAGTTTAAAGAAAAATGAAGTTTAAGTTTTTAATTTTATTTTACTGCCTTTCAATCAACATTTTTTCACAAAATATTGAATTGATAGAATCATTTATTGGATACCAGGAAGACTCAGAAATTATTTCCTTTACCCCTAATAATAGAATAATCTTAAGTGGAGACTACAGTGGAAAATTAAATCTTTGGGATTTAAAGCATCAAACTATTATAAAATCTATTAATGCGCATTCAAGGCCTATAAATAGTATTAAATTTTCAGAAAATGGAAAAAAGTTCACTACGTGTTCCTCTGACTCCTGTGTGAAAATTTGGGACTTTAACTCTGGAAGACTAATTGATTCTATAAAAATTCAATCAATCCCTCAGATAGCTATATTTAATAAAAATGAAAATGGATATTTAATATTTGACGAAGATGGAAATGTCTTTGAAAAAAAATTTAGAAATAAAAAACTAGCAAAAAAGTTTACTAATGAACAAAAGTTCTTAGATGCAATTTTATCTCATGATAAGAATTACATAATTACATGCGATGAAAAATCACTAAAAATGAAAGATTATTACTCTGGTGATTTAACTTGGGAAATTGAGCACCCTACTAAAAATATTTTTTCAAAAGTTCAAATCCATTCAAAGGATACATTAGTATTATGGAGTAAAAATGGAAACATTAACTTTTGGGAAATTGAAAATAAAAATCCCTTACTTGAAATTAATGCAACTAATTTACATAACAGATTATCTATAAATAGACATTGCGATATAATTATTTCAGGATATTATAAAGATCGTCCATTTTTAATTAATTTAAACGAAATAGACTTTTCCGAAGATTATAAAACAGATTTTGTTATTGCAAATACGTTTCTTTCAAGTCTAAATAAAAAATACCTTGTAAGCTCAGGTACAAAAAGAAGACACAGATTAATGGAAATAAAAAAACATAAATTTTTTCCTATCTCTGTTCAAAAAAGAAAAGTTGCTGACAAAAAAGAATTTTTAACAGACTCTAGATACGTGGTTCTTGAAATTTGGGATAATGCTCAGATTGATGGTGATACAGTTTCTTTAAACTTTAACGGCAAATGGATTCTTAAAGACTATGGATTAGTCCGTGGCAAGAAGCAAGTATTTCTTAAGTTAGAAGAAGGTCAATCAAATGAACTTATTTTTTATGCTAAAAATTTAGGAAAAATATCGCCCAATACAACTGCAATAACTCTAATCGATAGAAAAGATAAGAAAGAATTTGAAATAAATTCAAATCTAGATGAAAACGGAAAAATTACTTTAATTAACACAAACAAAGCAAATTTTTTAGAAAAAAATTTGCTTGATTAAAAAAAAATTATTGATTAAACACATTAACATTATTAAAGACAAAGTTTTTTAACATCACAGAATCCACCCCACCGAACTCATTTTCTCTATAAACCGTTCCATAAAAACTACCAGAAATATAAGCTTCATCATTGTTAAGTTCTGCGACATCTAAAAAACCTACGTGTCCAACATATTCAATATTTTCATCTCCTTGAGTAGCACTATATCTTTTAATATTATAAATAATCGTTAATATTGGACTTTCATCACTTCCTATGTATGCAGAGTTACCACTAGATATTTGAAAATTATTCTCAATTTCATTTGCGGTTGTAATTATTCTTAATGAATGTTGCATGCCATCCCATAATGAATAACAGTTATTTGGTTCATTATAGTAATCCAAAGAACTAATATCTATATAATATCTTTCATTTCCAGTGTCACCATCGTCATATTTACTAATTGTACAAACTTCAGAATCAAAACAATCACCAAGCATAAATTCATCAGATAAATAATTTGCTTGATATGCTCCAAAATCCGCAATTCCCTTGACTCTATTCTCAACACCTGCAGTGAATTCAACGTTTGGTTCACAGGAAAAAAATAAAAAAATTGCAAAAAGTAGAAATAAATTTTTCATTAGAAATAAATCTTTAATTAGCTTTGTAAGTAGCTAAAGTTAAGATTTTTTAAAATATAAAGACACAATCCTTTTCTATTTTTTGATTTTGAAGAAAAAAAAAGTAATTATAGCATTATCTGGAGGGGTTGACTCCAGTGTATCTGCCTTTCTATTAAAGAAAGAAGGATATGAAGTAATTGGAGTTTTTATGAAGATTTGGCATGAAAATTCAAGAAATATTAATCAAGAATGTCCATGGGTTGAAGATAGCTCTTATGCACTTGAAATCGCAGAACAATTAAATATACCTTTTCATGTAGTTGACTTAAGTAATGAATATGAAAAAAAAATAGTTAATTATATGTTTGATGAATATTCTAGAGGAACCACACCTAACCCAGATGTTTTATGTAATAAAGAAATAAAATTTGATGTGTTTCTTCGATATGCTTTAAAGTTAAATGCAAATTATGTAGCCACTGGACACTATGCCAAAAAAATAACTAATAAAAATGGAACTCATTCTTTGATTGCAGGTAAGGATAATAATAAAGATCAAAGTTATTTTTTATGCCAATTGAACCAAAAACAATTAGAAAAAATCATTTTCCCTATTGGGGATCTTATGAAATCTGAAGTTAGAGAAATTGCTAAAATTAATAAATTGGCAACTGCTGACAGAAAAGATTCACAAGGATTATGTTTTGTTGGAAAAATTAAAATCCCAGAATTTTTATCTAAAAAATTAAAAACCAAAGAGGGAGATGTTATAGAAATTGAACCTGATAATCCAAAATATAAAATTTCAAAAAAAACAATTGAAGAAAAAAGTAAGGCAATTAAATATTCTGAGTCAGATGGGAAGATTATAGGTAATCATAACGGAGCTCATTTTTTTACAATTGGACAAAGAAAAGGATTAAATATTGGCGGTAAAAAAGAACCTTTATTTGTAATTAAAACTGACACTATTAATAATATTGTTTATGTTGGGATGGGAGAAAATCACCCTGGTTTATATAAAAAAGTACTAAAGATTAAAAGGGAAGAATGTCATTGGATAAGAGAAGACTTGAAAATTGATGTTGGTGAAAAAAAAGACTTTTTAATACGAACAAGATATAGACAAAACTTAATTCCAGGAAAATTAATCATGAAAAGTGATTATTTATTCATAGAATTTAGAGAACAAGTTAAAAGTATAACTTCTGGACAATTTGCAGCTTGGTATTTAAAAAATGAACTTATAGGTTCTGCTCCAATTTTAGAGTAAACTCTAAACTTTTAAATTATCAAAACTATTATTAATATAGTTGGTCAGCTCTTCTCCTTTTAATAAATTTTGAGATAATAATGCTAAGTTAACTGCATTCTGAATTAATTTCTTTTTTCCAACCCCCTTAGTTTTTAAAATTTTAGAAATTAACTTATGATTTGTATTAATAACCAAATTATAAGAGTCCGGCATATTTTGCATACCCATCATTCCTCCCCCAGTCATACTCATTTCTTTCATTCTTCTCATAAATTCCGAAATGGTTATTGAAAATGGAGAAGAAGTTGGAGGTAAATTTTCAAAAACAACTGTAAATCCTTCTTTAGGTAAAGATTCTTCAATTAATGGCTTTAATTTATCTTTTTCCTTGTCAGTCAAAACAGACTCAACTTTAACATCTTGTTTGATTAAATTATCAATTGAATCAGAATCTACTCTGACAAAACTTGAATTTTCTATTTTTGATTCAAATTTTTGAACAAGATGAGAAATAATTGGACTGTCTAGTAACAAGACCTCGTATCCTTTATTTTTAGCTTGAGCAATATAACTGTGTTGAGAACTCTTATCACTAGCATACAAATAAATAATTTTCCCGTCTTTATCTTTTTGTGTTTCCTTTATTTTTTCAGAAAATTCATTCATAGTAAAAAATGAACCATCAACATTCGGATATAAAGAAAATTCAGTTGCTCTATCATAAAACTTTTCATCACTTAACATCCCATACTCTATAATTAACTTCATGTCATTCCACTTAGATTCAAAATTTTTCCTATCATCTTTAAACATTTTCTTGAGTTTGTCAGAAACTTTTTTGCTTATGTGAGAAGAGATTTTTTTGACATTTGAGTCACTTTGTAAAGCTGACCTAGAAACATTTAAAGGTATGTCTGGAGAATCTATTACACCGTGTAACAAACCTAAAAAATCAGGAACTACTCCTTCGACACTATCGGTAACGAATACTTGATTACAATACAATTGAATCTTATTTTTATTTAGATCAACAGAGGGGCTAATTTTTGGAAAATATAAAACACCGGTTAAATTAAAAGGGAAATCTACATTTAAATGTATGTGAAAAAGTGGTTGATCAAAATTATATGGATAGAGCTCTCTATAAAAACTAGAATAATCTTCTGATTTCAGTTTAGAAGGTGACTTTTTCCAAAGAGGGTTAGTGTTATTAACGATATTATCTTCCTCAATTTCTATCTCTTTCCCTTTTTTGTTTTTTTCTGTTTTTTTTGTTGTTCCAAATTTTATTTCAACTGGCAAAAACTTACAATACTTATTAAGTAAAGAGGAAATTTTTGAATCTTCTAAGTACTCAGTAGCATCATCAGAAACAAAGAGAACTACTTCCGTTCCCCTTTCTTTTTTATCAATGTCACTTAATGAAAATTTAGGACTACCATCACACTCCCATAAACACCCTTTTGATTTTTTATAAGATTTAGTTTTTATTTGCACATTATCTGCAACCATAAAAGATGAATAAAATCCTAATCCAAAATGCCCAATTATTCCTGATTTATTATCATCATCTTTGTATTTCTTAACAAATTCCTCTGCACCAGAAAAAGCAACTTGATTAATATATTTTTTAACTTCTTGAGAAGTCATCCCAATCCCTCTATCTTTAATTGTAATCGTTTTTGAAGGCTTGTCAATTAAAACTTCTATTTTTAAATCTCCTAAATCTCCTTTATATTCACCAATAGATGATAATTTCTTTAACTTAGATGTTGCATCTACAGCGTTTGAAATTAATTCTCTTAAAAAAATTTCTTGATCTGTGTATAAAAATTTCTTGATAATTGGGAATATATTTTCCGCTTGAATATTAATATTTCCTTTTTCCATTTTGATTATTTTTTTGGGGGCTAAATATAATAAATTCCATTTAATTTTAACACTCTTAATACTTTAATCTAAACTTAAAATGAAATTTTTATTAAAATCAAAAAATAGCTCTGAACCTACTTTATATTTCTTTTTGTCAAAAAGAAATATTTTTTCAATTCCATAACTAGCTTCAATCCTGTATTTATTGCCTAAATAAATACAACTATTTACTATGATTTTATTTTGTGATTTACTTACAATATTTAAATTTTCAGGTCTAATAAAAATCTTTTTTTTATCAAACGTAAATGAATTTAATTCACCAAATAAATTGGCTATTTTAAGATTTTTAGGATTTGAATAAATAACTTCAGGTTTATCTAATGTATTAATTTTACCATCATCAATAATCATAATTCTATCTGACATTTCAAGAGACTCCTTAATATCATGATTTACCATTATTGTAGTTAAGTTTTTTTCTTTAATTATTCCAAATAAAATTTCTTTTAATATTTTTTTATTGTTCTTATCTAAATTTGAAAATGGTTCATCTAAAAGAAATAAGTCAGGATTTCTGATTAAAGACCTTACAACGGCTACTCTTTGATTTTCTCCCCCAGAAATTTCATGAGGATATTTTTCTAGTATTAATTGAATAGATGTTTTATTTACTAGATCGTTTAATAGTTCTTTTTTATAATCTTTTAGATTAAATAATATATTTTGCAAAATATTTAAATGTGGGAATAATGGACTTTCTTGAAAAACATAAGCAATATTTCTTTTGTTTGCATTTAAATTATCAATTTTATTAGAGTTTAATTTTATTGAACCTGAATCAGGTTTAATAAGTCCACTTAAACAATTTAATAATGTTGTTTTCCCCTCACCACTTGCACCAATAATAGAAATAACCTCACCTTTCTTTTGTGAAAAAGATATTTTATTTAATACAAATTTATCACTATAAATTTTTGATATATTTTTAACTTCAAGAAACATTTTTTTTGTTTAAGATTGTTGTAACATAAATTAACATTATACTGCAACATAGTATAATTATTAATGAAAATAAACTTGAAAAACCTAATCTCTCTTCACTTGCATATATATATGTTTGAGTTGCTAATGTATCAAAGTTAAAAGGTCTCAAAATTAATGTAATTGGTAATTCTTTAATTATGTCTATAAAAACTAAAATAAAGGCAGAAAATAATGCATGTTTATTTAAAGGAAAAGTAATACTTCTAAAAATTTTTAAATAAGTTGCATTTAATGATTTTGCTTGTTTGTCGAAAATTTTTGGTTGACGTTCTAAACTAGATTGAATAGGAAAAATTGCAACAGAAATAAATCTAAATATATATGCATATATTAATAAGTACATTGAGCCCATCAAGAAAGTTAGTTGTGAATCAAAATATCTAATAACCATCATAATTGAAAAGCCTATAACAGCTCCTGGAATAGCATAACCAGTTGTAATAAATTTTACAATAAATTTTATGTACTTGGTATTCAAAATTCTTTTAATATTTAATATAAAAAAAGAGATGAGTACAATTAAAAATGAAGAAAAAATACTAAGACTTAGCGAATTAGACATCAAACTGAATAGCTCTTTAAAATCATAAAGATTAAAATTCTTTATCACATTAATTATTATAAAAAATAATGGGAGAATAAATCCAAGAAAAAAAGGAATTAATATGAAGAAATAAATTAAAGTTTTAAATTTTAATTTATCAAATAAGTAATATGAAGAATTTGATTTTATATGATATCTTATCTTTTCCTCTCTTTTAGAAAAATAATTTGAAAAAAATATTAATACAATAACAATGATAATTAAAGTAAATGATAAAAAAATTGAAATATTTTTTTCATCTAAGGAAAACCAATATTTAAATATACCTACTGAAAAAGTTTCAATTCCAAAATATTTGACAGCCCCATATTCGTTAAGTATCTCCATAATAACCAAGGTAAGCCCGGACAAAATTCCTGAGAGAGACAAGGGTAATATAACCTTAATAATAATTGAATACTTTGATAAATTTAAGGATTTAGATAACTTAATGTAAGTTGAGCTAATTAATGAAAAAGAAATTCGTGAAGAAACGTATATATAAGGATATAGAGACAATGCTAAAAAAATGGATAGACAATTTATATTTAAAACATCATAATTATAGCTGAAAAAAGAGTTCAAAAAGTTATATAACATACCATTAAAACCAAGAACATCTGAGTAGGTAAATGCTAATATATAACATGGTATTGATAAAGGAAGAATTAAAAAAAGATCAATTAACTCTCTATATTTAATATTAAAAAATGAGACTAAAAATGCGGGAATTACTGCAAAAATTAATGAGTATAGACTTGTTAAAAAAATTAAAATCAATGTTTGATTTAAATAATTTGAAAAATTTGTTGAAATAAAATCAATAATATCATTTTTAGATAACTCAAAAATGTTTAAAAAAATTATTAAAATAGGTAATGATATTACTAGCCCGATTAGTAATACAATAGAATTGTACAGAAAATTTTTATTTATTTCCAATTTGATTTTTCAAAAATTTTAACTGCTTCTTTTCTTAAAGAACCAAGTAAATTTAAGTCTAAGGTGTCAATTTTAAACTCACCCCATTCAGCTATAGTTCCACTTAATTTAACAAGATTATTCACAGGATACTCATAACTATTATTTGAATAATATTCCTGAGCATACTTTGAAGTTAAAAATCTAAGCAATTTAATAGCATTATTGTAATTAGGAGAGTATTTTAAAACTCCCATTCCAGAAATATTTATATGAGAACCGTTTTCTTTTTGATTTGGAAAAAAAATTCCTACTGAATTAGCAACTTCCCTATCTAAACTATCGTTTGAATTTTTAAGTAAGCCTAGATAATAAGAGTTTACAATTGCTATATCTCCTACTGATGCCGCAATAGCTCTAATTTGATCTCTATCATTTCCTTTAGGACTTCTACTAAAATTTTCAACTATTTTATTACACCAATCAAGTGCGTATTCTTTCCCATGATAAGCAATAACTGAAGACAACAATGCCTGGTTATAAGCGTTAGATGATGAGCGAGCTAAAATTTTATTTCTCCATTTTTCATTTGCTAAATCATTGTAAGTAGATAATTCTGACTTATCTACCCTCTCATTACTATAAACAATAACCCGTGATCTATATGTTATTGGAATCCAAAAATTGTTTTTATCTAATATATTTTTATTTAATGTGGGGCATATTTCAACTGAATTTATTTTTTGAAGGAGATTTTTATTTGCTGCTTTATATAATTTTCCTGCATCAACAGTGAAAATCAAATCAGCTGGACAATTTTCCCCTTCTGTTATCACTCTTTCAATTAATTCATCAGCGCTTGCTTTCACAACATTAACTTTTATACCATATTTTTCTTCAAATTTTTTAAAAAGATCCTTATCAACTTGATAATGTCTTTTTGAATAAACATTAACTATTTCAAAATCTTTATTTTTTTTATTGTAATTAGAACAAGAAGAAAAATAAAAAAGAATTATTAGAATTTTTAAGATTAAGAATTTCATTATTTATTTTTTAAACATCAAATTTATTTAGAAATGTTACAAATAAAGAATTTTATTAAATAAATTGTAAATTTAATATCTAAAAATTAACACCATGACATTTTCTTTATTCATCGAAATATATTTTGTTATAATTTTAATCATATTTGGATTTTTATTTTTTTCTAACTTATTTAGGCTTGATAAATACTTGGTAGCTCCACTATTTAACAAAAGCAGAGAATTTTATTTATCTATTTTAAGTTACCCTATTATTGTTTTAATAATTGTTGCTTTACTAGACCTTGGCAGTGGAACAAAATTAACTATGCAACTATATGCTCCTGTAAAATTTGAAAAAGAAAAAACAAAAAGATATAATGCAATAAAAAATAAATTATTAAACATTAGAGACCTCCAAGTCATATATAAATCCAACTCACCTGAAAATAGATTTGCTAATAATTTTTCAGAACTAATTAACTTTGGTAAAAATGATTCAATTTCAATTTCTAAATATGTTGAAAAAAGTGAAATAATTATTAACCCTGAATGGATAGCTAACGGTTGGAAAGAAAAAGACATAAAAAAAACAAAAAAAACATATAAAACTTCAAATGGAGAAATAAAAGTCAATACAGACGAAGGGTGGATGAAAAGAAGTTGGTTTGAAAAAGTAGAACTAGGAAAGGTGAAAGTTTGTTGCTCTGATATTGATTCTCTACAAATAGATAATATTGAAAATTTAGCTAATGTGCCATTTACTGATAACAAGTTTAAGTTATCAGCTAAGAAAATAGTTAAATCAAATACTGAAATAAGTGTTTTTGAAGTTAGTGATCCTGACCCTTATGATTCTAGTGAACCTCTAAAAATAGGAGATTTAAATGAAGTAAATTTAGATGGAAATTGGGAATAATATAAAATCAGAATTTTCTTTATTAGATAAATCAATTACAAAAAAAAGCTCTAAGTGCTTCAAACTATTTGCTGATTATAACAATTATTCTTTTTCATATTCCTTATATAATATTGAAAAAAATGAATTTCAAAGTGTTCACTCATATATATTTGAAAAAAATAATAGTAACTTAAAATATTTGTTTAACATCTCAAAGATGTTAAAATGGAACCTTAACTCATTTACAATAAGTTATTTTTTTAAACCTTGTACAATCATTCCTAATTCATTATACGATTCTAAATTAAAACGAAAATACCTGGAACTTAATAACCAAATTGATTCAAATGAAGAAGTTTTAGTTGATAAATTAAAATACTTAAATGCAGTAATAATATATTCAATTCCAAAAGAACACCTAAGTATTTTAAAAAGAATAAAAAATATTAAACTTAGACATAGTGCCACTATCTTTATTGAAAATATTTTAAAAAAAACTAAACATTCTAATAGTAATGAATTTTTTATAGATGTCTCTACAAAAAATTTCAACATTGCATTTATAAAAAACTCCAAATTAGTTTTTTATAACAATTTTGAATTTAAATCCAAAGATGATTTTTTGTATTATATATTAAATTGTTATAATACTTTAGAAATAAACTCAAGAGAAATTAAAGTTAGAATTTCCGGTGAATTTGAAAAAAATTCTGTTATATCCGATTTGAAATCATATATAAAAAAAGTTTTGTTAGTTAATCGTTCGAGTTCAACTTCTTACAGCTATATTTTGAATCAAGTTCCAAATCATTTTTTTCAAAAATTATTTAACCAAATAAATTGCGAATAATTAACGGAAAATATAAAAACCGAAGATTTAATATTTCAAAAAATATTAATATTAGACCAACAACAGATAGAGCAAAAGAAAGTTTATTCAATATTCTTGACAACATGTGTAATCTAGAAAAATCTAAAGTATTAGATTTATTTTCTGGCTCTGGAAATATTTCTTATGAATTTAACTCAAGAGGAAGTGATGTTACTAGTGTTGAGTTAAATCGAAAATGTATAAAATTAATTAAGGAAAATTGTAAAAATTTTAATATGAATATTAATATCAAACAAAATAATGTATTTAGTTTTTTAAATAGTTGTGAAGATAGTTTTGATATAATTTTTGCAGACCCTCCATTTAAATTTACAAAAGATAAATATGAGAAAATTATTAAACTTATATTTGAGAATCAAATAATTACAGAACATGGGGTTGTAATTATTGAACACTCTAATTTCATAAATTTTGAAAATTATGAGTATTTTTTAAAATCAAAAAAGTATGGTGATGTTAATTTTAGTTTTTTAAATAAATAGATTATGAAAATTGCAATTTATCCAGGAAGCTTTGATCCAATAACTTTAGGTCATTTAAATATAATTCAAAAATCTGAAAAAATTTTTGATAAAATTATAATTGGAATCGGAGAAAATAATAAAAAAACTAGTTTCTTTTCATCTGAGAAGAAACTTCAATTAATAAAAAAAATATTTATTAAAAATAAAAATATTTCAGTTACTAGATATAATTCATTAACTACTGATTTTTGTAAGTTAAATTCAGCAAAATTTATAATAAGAGGTGTTAGAAATACAAATGATTTTGAAATTGAAAAACAACTAGCAACTATGAATGAAGAATTAGAAAAAACAATTACAACTATTTTCATTCCATGTAGTAAAAACTTTAATGAAATATCATCCAGCTTGGTAAAAGAATTAATTATCAATAAAGGTCCGTTTGAAAAATTTGTTCCAAAAGAAATAATTCATGAATTAAAAATCAAATGATATTATTTCAAAAAACATTTAAATAACTCTTCAATAGATCTAAAAGACCTTTTTAAATATACTTTTAAATTTTTTTTTTGCACCCATTTTAAGTCAGTGATACCTTCCTCTAATTGAGGCTTGAGAATTTGTGAATCTTTAGAGTAAAAAGAGAACCAATTTGTTTGTTTTAATTTGCCTTGTCCATTTTCAAAATAAATGTGATAAGTTTTTGCTATAAACGAATTAAACTCTAAACCCCTTAAGCCGCACTCTTCAAAAATCTCTCTCTTTGCTGCATAAACAAGTTTTTCATTTTTTTCTACCTTTCCTTTTGGCAAATCCCAATAATTGTTTCTATAAATAAACAAACATTCATTTAAATTGTTTTGAATTATCCCCCCCGAAGCAATCACTAAATCAAACTTATTTAAATTTTCAAGTAATAACCGCCAATCATTTTCAATATTTTTTGATTTTAAAATGAGTCTTTTTTTATATTTCTCCTTTTTTGCCAACTCTAAATTTAATGCGTCAACAAATTCAATAAAACAATCAAAAATAAGATTCTCAAATGTTTTATCAATAGCCAGATAATACGGTTTTATTTCAAATGAAATTTTGTTAAAAAAAACTTTATAAATTTGTGCCATGATAAATTAATTATGAAAGAGAATTTAATAGCAAAACTACTTTTACAAATTAACGCAATAAAATTAAATCCAAAAAATCCATTTACATGGTCTTCTGGTAAAAAATCTCCTATTTATTGTGATAATAGGCTTATTTTATCATACCCTCAAATAAGGTCTATCATTCAAGAAGAATTAGTTAAATTTTGCCTTGAAAATTATAAAAATTCAAATCTTGTAGCTGGCGTTGCCACAGCTGGAATACCGCATGGAATATTAATAGCACATAAAATGAAACTTCCTTTTATTTATGTTAGGGATAAACATAAAAAACATGGTAGGCAAAATAAAATTGAAGGAGAAATTGGAAAAAATCGAAAAGTTCTTGTTGTTGAAGATTTAATAAGTACTGGAAAAAGTAGTTTAAATGTAGCTGAGACATTGAAAAAGAAAAACTGTGAAATTACAGGTATCATTTCCATTTTTAATTATAATTTTAGTGAAACAGAATATTTAATGAAAACTCATAATATAAAAGCTTTATCATTATGTAATTTTCACGATTTAATATCTCAAGCTAAAAAAAGTAATTATATTTCAGACGAAGAATATGAAAATATTTTAAATTGGCATTCAAATTTTAAAGTCTAGTTATTTTACAAAATATAATTCAAATATTTGTCTTTTATTTTCTCATGATCTTTTTTAACTAAATGGTTATAGAGCTCATTAAAGTTTTTTAAAAATATATTTAAAACTTCTTCCCTATTTAATTCTTTATTAATAAGTTTAAATAAAGATGTTGGGTTATTTTCTTTAAATAAAAATTTTTTTTGATTAATATTTAAGCCAATTCCAATAATAATTGAGTTTATTTTTTGGCTTGAAATTTTTGTTTCAATTAATACTCCTGAAATTTTACCGCCTTTTACTAAAATATCATTTGGTTTTTTAATTTTAATATCAAAATCATTAACATAGTTTTCAAGAGTGTTAATTAAAGCAAGTAATGTAATATAATTAATGTATGACTTATTTTCTAAATCGAAGTGATGATCATGAATATAAAGGCTAAACAAAAGATTTTTTTTTTTAGTGGAGTTCCATTTTTTTTCCCCCTGAGCCTTACCTTTAGTTTGAAAATCAGCTGTAACAACTAAATTTTCTTTAATTTTTTGTTTACTTGTGAGTCTAGATAAAAAAAGATTTGTTGAATCTATTTCATTAAAATGAATTATTTTGTCAAATAGCATTGTTACTAATTTTAGTAAAAAAAATATTTAATTATTTAAAATTAGTTACAATATAAAGTTTTATTTTTGTTAATATTTGTAAACAAATAAATGAATTCTATTGAACAAGAAATAAATGAAAAAATTGATGTTATTGCAAATGCAATTGATGAAAAAGGTGGAGATGATATAGTGAGTATTAATTTATCTTCAATAGAAAATTCACCTTGCGATTTCTTTATAATTTGTAGTGGTAATTCAAATAGACAAATTCAAGCAATTGCCAAAGGCATTGAAGAAAAAACTATTGAAAAACTAAAATTGAAAGCCTGGCAAAGAGAAGGTTTAAATACCGATTGGATTTTACTTGATTATTTAGACATTGTAATTCATATTTTTAAACCAGAATCAAGAGAATTTTATGACTTAACTGGACTATGGGGAGATGCGGATATACAAACAATTAAAACTTAAATAAATTGAGCAACAGAAAAAAAAATAAACAAATAAATTTTTATTGGATATACTTAATATTCATTTTTTGTCTAATTGGACTTCAAGTTTTTAGTTCATTTACTGGAAAATACCAAACTATCGATGAAACAAAATTTTTTAAATACTTGAATGATGGAGACATTGAAAAAATTCAAATAATAAATAGAGAATTCGCTGAAGTATATATAAAAAAAAATAGGATAACTAACTCTACTCACAGAGACAAAAAATTAAATCAATTAGGTCCTCACTATAAATTTGAAATTCTTGATATCAAATCATTCAGAGAAAATATAATTAATCACAACAACACAAATACTGAAAATGTAATTACATGGACTGCTGAAAAAAGAAATACTAATTGGACTAGTGATTTACTTTCTTGGTTAATTCCAATCGGAATAATGGTTTTAATTTGGGTATTTATTATGAGAAGAATGAGCAGTGGTGGCGCTGGGGGCCAAATATTTAATATTGGAAAATCTAAAGCACAATTATTTGATAAAGATAAAATGCAAACAGTAACGTTCAACGATGTTGCAGGTCTAGAGGGTGCAAAAGAAGAAGTCGAAGAAATTGTAAGTTTTCTTAAATCTCCAAAAAAATATACTTCATTGGGAGGTAAAATTCCCAAAGGGGTTTTACTTGTTGGCCCTCCAGGAACAGGTAAAACTCTCTTAGCAAAAGCGGTAGCTGGCGAAGCCAAAGTTCCTTTTTTTTCTCTTAGTGGTTCAGATTTCGTAGAGATGTTTGTTGGAGTTGGTGCATCCAGAGTTAGAGACTTATTTAAAATGGCTAAAAGTAAATCACCTTCAATAGTATTTATTGATGAAATCGATGCTATTGGTAGAGCTAGGGGAAAAAGTCAAATGACAGGAGCAAATGATGAACGTGAAAATACTTTAAATCAACTACTAACAGAGATGGATGGTTTTGGAACAAACCATCATGTAATTGTTGTAGCTGCTACTAACAGAGCAGATATTTTAGATAGGGCTTTAACAAGAGCAGGTCGATTTGATAGACAAATCTATATTGATTTACCAGAGTTAGAAGAAAGAAAAGACATCTTCAAAGTTCACACAAAAAAAATAAAAATTGATAAAAAAATAGATTTAGATTTTTTGGCAAAACAAACACCTGGATTCAGTGGTGCTGATATAGCTAACATATGTAATGAAGCAGCATTAAATGCTGCAAAAAATAATAAAAAGAAAATTGAAAGGGAAGATTTCTTAGAAGCTATCGATAGAATAGTAGGGGGACTTGAAAAGAAAAACAAACTAGTATCTAAAGAAGAAAGAGAAACTGTTGCTTACCATGAAGCAGGGCACGCTACTGTAAGCTGGATGCTTGAACACGCAGCTCCACTCATTAAGGTTACAATTGTTCCCAGAGGAAGATCACTAGGAGCAGCTTGGTATTTACCTGAAGAAAGACAACTTACCACTAAAGAACAAATCTTTGATGAAATGTGTGTTGCAATGGGAGGAAGGGCTGCTGAAGAATTAATTTTTAAAAAAGTTACAACTGGAGCACTATCTGATCTTGAAAAAATTACAAAACAAGCTAGAGCAATGATTGCTTTCTTTGGTTTAAATGACAAGATTGGAAATGTAACATATTACGATTCATCGGGGCAAGAATCTCCTTTTACAAAACCTTATAGTGAGTATACAGCCAAATTAATTGATGAAGAAATAAAAAAAATAACAAATGAAGCCTATAATAGAGCAAAAAACATACTTACTAAACATAAAAAATCACTAATCAAATTATCTGAATTACTTTTAGAAAAAGAGGTTATTTTCAAAAAAGATGTAGAAAATATTTTAGGAAAAAGAAAATGGAAAGAAGTTGAAAGAATAAGAGTAAATAAAATTAAAAAGAAATAAACATGTCTTTGACCACTTCTGTTAAAAACTTTTTCAAAAATATAAGAGAAGAATTTTTTTCAAAAAAACCTTTACCATCCTCAAATCTTTTTGAAATTTCAAAAGATGACCCTACAGATGTAATTTTTGCAAAAAATTTAAACAATAGTGGAGGTAAATTTTTTTATTGCAAAGATGAACAAAACTTAAAAAAAATATTAGATAAGTTAATCAGTCATTTGGACATAAATAAATTATATTGTCCTGATAACAAATTGCAAAACACATTTAACTTAGATAGCTTAACAGTAAAATTAGATAATAAAAATAATTACCAAGGAATTATTACAAATTGTGAATTTATTATTGCTGACCAAGGAAAAGTTATGTTATCTTCTGAACAAATTCAAAATAAAAAAATATCTAACTTACCAAAAGAGCTTATCATCATATCATATACCTCTCAAATTGTCCGAAGAATAAATGATGCCATGAGATCATTAACTAAAAAATACAAAGACAAAATCCCATCTAATATATCCACAATTGGAAATGGAGAAAAAAATATTAATGTAATTATCATAGAAGATTTTAAGACATAAATATGCCAAAAGCATCTAATGAATTATTAAATAGAATTATAGTTGGAATCATTTACTCATCAATATTCTTATTAGTAGTTCAGAATTCAAAAAATATTTATTTTGCTTTTTGGCTATTATTATTACTAATTTTATCTGTTATTGAGTTTATAAAAATTACAAAAAGCTCGAAAAATTTTTTATTTAAATTAGTTACAACACTTACATTTATTTTATTTCCTTTTTTCTGTATTTTCTTAATTAAATTAAATTTAAACGATGGAGAACAAGTGCTTACTTTTCTTTTATTATTAATTTGGTGTAGTGATGTTTCTTCTTACTTAATTGGGAAATATTTTGGAAAAATTAAATTATCAAAAATATCGCCCAATAAAACCTTAGAAGGTTATATAGGTAGTCATATTAGTTGCTTAATTATGGGGCCAATTTTAATTTCATTATTAAAACTTAATTTAAATATAAATTCATATTTATTGTCCATTTTAATTCCACTACTTGCTAATTGTGGTGATTATTTAGAATCTCTTTTAAAAAGAAAATTCAATAAAAAAGATAGTGGCAATTTATTAATGAGCCATGGAGGAATATTAGATAGGTTAGATAGCCTGTTATTTTCAGCTCCGTTATTTTATTTTATACTAAATTAAATGCATTTCTAACTCTTTTAAAGAATGAATAATGTACGTTGCTTGTACTTTCTTATTAGAAAATTTAAAATCAAAGTATACCTGATCAATACCAAATTCTCTAGCCCCTCTTATGTCACTAATTACATCATCTCCTACCATCAAACTATTTTCAATTTTTGCTCCAGATTTATTTATTGCATAGCTGAAAATTTTTTTATTTGGCTTAAGAACACCAACGTCTTCAGAAACTATTATTTTATCAAAAAAATTGTATATACCTGATTCTTTAAGTTTTACATACTGAACTTCTTTGAATCCATTAGTTATAATATGTAATTTATAGCGTAAACTTAAATTAAACAAAACATCTTTTGCTCCATCCATTAATTTAGTTTGATGAGGTGAGTTATTTACATAATAATTACTTATGATTTCAGATAATTTATTATCATGAATATTAAAACTATCAAGTGTCATCAAGAATCGTTGACTCCTTAATATATTTTTATTAATTAATCCTTCTCTGTATTTTAACCAAAGGTTACCATTAACTTTTTTATAACTATTTATGAATTTTTTTTTTGAGGGAATTCCTTTATCTTTTAATTTAAATTTATCAAAAATATGATTCAGTACTATTTTTGAATTAAAATCAAAATCCCACAGTGTATTATCTAAATCAAAAAATAAATGTTTGTACTTCATTTAAAAAAAATTAATTTGAGTTAACTAAAAAGTATGGATTATTCTTACCGCCAAATCCAGAGTAAAAATTCATGACCCCCTTTATTTCCGAACCTTCAAAATCAAAGATAATTTTTTTATTACTATTTATTTTTATAAAACTATCAATTAAATATGTCATTGAATGACTTTTTTTTGAGTGTGGTAAGCTAATATTAAAAAGCATGATTTTGTGATTGAATGATGTTAAGAAAAAAGCAGCAGAAACTGTATCCCCTTCTTCATTACAAACTCCTATAAGTTCTCCTTTCTTTTTATTTAAACATTCAGTAATTATATTTCTTATAATTGAGTAATTATTTTTTTTAAAGAAAAAAATCCTTCCTATTGACTTTTTTATTTTCTTATTTTTTTTAAATAATTTCATAAATAAATCAATATCTAAATTGCTTATTATTTTAAAATTAAAATTCTTACTCTTTTTTAAATTTCTAATAGTATTGTTGGAATATCCTTTAATAATTTCATCATGAGATCTATTTAAATCTAGTTGAAAATTATTCCGTTTAAAAATTGAAAGATTATTATTTTTATTTTTTGAAAATATTTTTCTTGATAAAGTAAAAAATTCAGATGTTGATTGATAAGTATAATTTTTAAAATGCGCCCTTAATATTTTATAATGAAATAATTTAATTAAATCTTCAGTAATGTTTTTTTCATTTTTATAAAAAAAACCTAGTTGTTGGCAAAATAAGGGATGGTAGGATTTTTTTAAAAAAAATATTTTCTTAAAAATTACTGGAAAAACTATTTCATAATCATTAAAAATAATTCCATCCCAATTTTTACTAACAATATCTAAATACCATGACATACCATATATTCTAGAATTAACTGATTTTGAAACACAATCATCCCACTTTTTTCTGTTTATATTTATATTTTTGATATAGTGAATCTTATTCATTTGTTAAATTAGAAATATATTTTAACATGTTCTCATAAATTAAATCCCAACCTGACCATTCACCATCATAATATAAAGATTGATTGTGCCAAATAGAAATAAAAGTGCCATTAACAATTTTAACCTCATTGATTATTTTCTTAATTAATGAAAAACTTTCTCTTGGTTCTAATTTTAAATAATTCTTAAATGTTACATCCATAATCATAAATGGATGAATTCTTAAATTAGTTTCTAATTCAGAGTTGATGTCATAAAAATAATAACTATTACTGGTCCCGCTTCTAAATCCTGGTTTTGATGCAAAACCCATTGAATAATCATTTTTAATACTACTAGTTAGAAGTCTATTGTACATATTAGGTATATCTAGTTTTATATAATGTTGACGACTATATAACACTTCTTTATGTATAATAGAGCTTAATCTTTGGATTTCCTTTATTAATAAATTGCTTTTTGATAATGATTTAAATGATGGATGTATACCCACCCTATGATAATCATTTGAAAATTTAATAATTGATTGGTATTTTTTATTAGAAAAAGAAACTGATTTATCATATTTGTCATAATCTCCTAAAAGGTAAAAAAAAATTGTTTCTACTTTATATTTTTTGGAAAGATTTAATAGAAGCTCAAAATTATCAAATGGATCTTTTTCTAAACCAAGAATTACTTTTACTCTTTTAAAAAAATTGGAAAAATCAAAAAATAAAATATCACTAAACGTAGAACCTAAAGTTCTTACGATTCCTTTTTCTGCGTATAAAAAGGGGCTATCAACATCTATTGAATTAATAAATCTGAATTTTTTTCTTGGAAAATTCAATGAAGGATATTTTTTTAAAATTTCAATTTTTAAAATTTGCGCCCATTGATCAACAATTGGAGTTTCCAAAAATCCGTATTTAAAAGCTAAACTTTCTTTTGCTTCAAATCTACCATATTGATCTTTAATGTGAGGAAGGTACTCTTCATATCTAGACAACATGTAAAAGGAAGCGCCAAATATATCAAAAGGAAAAGTAGAATTATTAACTAAAAAAAAACAAGCCAAATCATTAAATTTAGTTACATTTATTTCTCTCTCAATTACTCCTTTTTCAAATAAAATTGAGTGGGATTGAAAAAATAACTCATTTTTTAATGGTGAGTGTGTATAACTTATTTTAGGAAAACTAGAATTTAGAAAAGAGATTTTATCAGTAGTAAAGGATATATCAACTCCTAAAATTTGGTTGAAAATCTGTTTAAATACATATCTAACTCTAGGTGTTAAATTGTGAGTATAAACGATTAACATTAAAAGTTATTCTTTTTCTAAAGAATCTGTACTTTTTAAATCTTTATCTTCAGAAGGAACTTCTTCGGCAGGAACTTCTTCGGCAGGAACTTCTTGGGCAGGAACTTCTTTTGCAGGTTCCTCTTTAGCAGATGATTTCACTTCAACTTCTTCATTTGCTTCTGATTTTTTTTCAATTTTCTTTTTTGTATTTTTCTTTTCTCCCAAACTACTTTTACTGTTGTTTTTATCAGTATTTTTTACTTCTAACTTACTAATTTTTGATTTAAGGTTAGCTCCTTTATTCTTGTGTATGATATTATTTTTAATCAGTTTATCTATTAAAGAAAAAACTTTAGATATTTCATCTGATTTAACAGTAACTTGTCCTGTTTTTAATTTTTTTATCGCATTTCTAGTAGTTTTGTGTAAATACTTGTTATGCTGATTTTTTGTGTAATCAGATCTAGTTCTTTTTATTGCAGATTTGTGATTTGCCATAGTTCATAATAATTAAGCAGTCCGTAGGGGAATCGAACCCCTGTTCCCAGGATGAAAACCTGATGTCCTAACCCCTAGACGAACGGACCATAGAAATTAGTCAGCAAAATTAATAACTTTTATTGTGTTTACAAATTTATTATCAAATTAATATGCTTTTGCGAAAAATACTCTTTTTTCAGATGATTTACCTGAAAGTATACATTTCCCTTTTTGGCCGGGTGAAAATGGAATGCATCTAATTGTTGCTTTAGTAAGTTTCTTAATTTCCTTTTCTGTTTTCGAAGTTCCATCCCAATGAGCAAGAACAAAACCTCCGGATTTAATTTTTTTCTTAAAATCATCAAAATCGTCGACAATGTAAGTGTTATTTTCTAAAAAGATATTTGCTTTTTTATAAAGATTGTCTTGAATTTCTTTTAATAATTGCAAAATAGTATTTATAAGTTGCGAGTCAACACATTTACTTTTTTCAAAAGTATCTCTTCTAAATATTTCAATAGAATTTTCTTTGATATCTCTCATTCCTATAGAAATTCGAATCGGAACTCCTTTTACTTCGTATTCATTAAACTTCCAACCTGGCTTAAAAGAATCTCTTTTATCGTATTTAACTCTTATCTCAGAATTTTGTAAATTTTTAAAAATTTTACAACAAAACTTATCAACAATTTCAAACTCGCCCTGGCCCTTATAAATTGGAACTATAACTACTTGAAAAGGCGCTAGATTGGGAGGTAAAACTAATCCTTGATCATCAGAATGAGTCATGATTAAGGCGCCCATAAGTCTAGTAGAGACTCCCCATGAGGTAGCCCAAACGTGTTCTAACTTTCCAGCCTTATTTGTAAACTTAACATCAAAGGCTTTGGAAAAATTTTGTCCTAAAAAATGGGATGTCCCTGCTTGTAAAGCTTTTCCATCTTGCATCAGCGCTTCTATACAGTATGTATCTAAAGCTCCAGCAAACCTTTCAGATTCTGTTTTTCTTCCTTTAATAACAGGGATAGCCATGAATTTTTCCAAAAAATCAGCATAAACATTTAAAATTAATTCTGTCTCCTCAAGAGCTTCTTCTTTAGTTTCGTGAGCAGTATGCCCCTCTTGCCACAAAAATTCAGCTGTTCTCAAAAACAATCTTGTCCTCATCTCCCATCTGACAACATTTGCCCATTGATTAACTAAAATTGGAAGGTCTCTGTAAGACTGAATCCATTTTTTGTAAGTATCCCAAATGATTGTTTCAGATGTTGGTCTAACAATTAACTCTTCTTCTAACTTTGCTTCTTCATCAACAATGATTCCCGAATCTGAGTTTTTTAATCTGTAGTGAGTCACTACTGCACATTCTTTTGCAAAACCATCAACATGATTAGCTTCTTTTGAAAAAAAAGATTTTGGTATAAATAAAGGAAAATAAGCATTCATATGGCCTGTATTTTTGAACATTTTATCTAGTTCAGACTGTAACCTTTCCCAAATAGAAAAACCATAAGGTTTAATAACCATACAGCCCCTGACGGCAGATGTCTCAGCCAGGTCAGCATTTAAAACTATATCATTATACCATTGAGAGTAATTAATTGTTTTTTTTGTTATATTCTTTGCCATATCAATGTTTTTGGTATGTTTTTTGCACTACATTTATTAGTTTTGTATAAATACACGAAACATAATTTTAACTAAAGATATATTTTCAATTATAAAAACTTAAATGATTATGAATTTTTTTCTAAACAATATGACTTTAAAAACAATGTGTCTAATTATTATGCCATTTATTTTAAATGGTCAAGAATTT
>JAYYFR010000006.1:0-92866 GCA_036158635.1 Bacteroidota bacterium
GAAGAAGCACCTGCTGCTGAAGAAGCAGCTGCTGCTGAAGAAGCACCTGCTGCTGAAGAAGAGGCACCTGCTGAAGAAGCACCTGCTGAGGAAGAAGCACCTACTGAAGAAGAGGTACATGATGAAGAAGAGGCACCTGCTGAAGAAGCACCTGTTGAAGAAGAAGCACCTGTTGAAGAAGAAGCACCTGCAGAAGAAGAAGCATCTGTTGAAGAAGAAGCACCTGCAGAAGAAGTTCCTGCAGAAGAAGAAGCTCCAGCTGAGGAAGAAGCAACTGCTGAGGAAGCTCCAGCTGAGGAAGAGGCTCCTATAGAAGAAGAAGCACCTGCTGAGGAAGAAGCACCTGCTAAAGAGGAAGCTAATGAAGATGACAAGTAATAACTACCAAAAAAACACAGTTATGTTATTATGGAAAAATCATCTTTATTCTACCTTGGCTATGTCTCAAAGAAAATAGGTTTCAGAGGGAAAATCTCCATCAAAATTGAAAATGGCAATCCAAATAGTTATTTAGATATAGATTTTATATATTTTGAGATTGAAAATCAATTAATTCCATATAAAGTTGTTAATACTAATTCTAAGAAAAATACTTTCTTAGAATTAAAGATTGATGGACTAGATAATGAAGAAAAAATAAATCATCTGTTAAAAAAAAACATATTTTTAGACAAAAAATATTTAAAAGTTGACACAGAAAAAACAAAATTTAATGAATTAGTTAATTTTTCTGCATACAACTCTAAAAGATTAATAGGGTCAATTTCTGAAATATTAAGTTTAAATAAACAAAGTTTAATGATAATTGAGACTGAAGAAAAAAAAGAAATTTTTATTCCTTTAGTTACAGATTTTATAAAGAAAGTAGATAAAAAAAATAGAATTGTATTTTTTCAACTTCCAGATGGTTTAGTAGATTTGAATAATAATTCTTGATGTTTTTTTTAGAAAGGCTTATATATAATACTTAAGAAGTTTGTTCTTCCCCAGGAGATAGTAACATCCCCTTGATCATGAAATCCTTCCTGTATACCAGATTGAATACTTTTAACATCGAAAATATTTTTAAAACCAAATTTGATTGAAGTATTAATTTTATAAAATTCCTTAGATAAACTAGCATTTAATAAATTGTATGAATCTTGAAAAAAGGTTTCCAAAATGCCTAATTCATTAAATCTCTCATATTCGCTTTTAGATTTAAATTTCCAATTTAAATTAAAACCAAAACCGTACTCTTTTTCATAATAAGAATAAGATGCGCTTAAATTTTGCTTTGGTCGTTTATAATCTAAAATATTATTTTTTACTATATAATTATTCCACATAAAATCAAAAGTATTTCTTTCACCTAGTTCACATTTTAATTTGAGGTTTAAACCATAATATAAAGATTCATCTATGTTATAGTATGTATATTCATTTGAATTTTGAATTTGAGCTAAGCTAATTTGATTTTCTAAATCGTTTAAATAGAATTCACCATTGAAAGATAAAAAATTATTGGCCTCTCTAATTGGAAAATAAGAAACTGAAGCTTGTAATGAATGAGATTTTTCAGCATCTAAATCTTGGTTGCCTACTATATTATGATTACTATCAATAAACTCTAAAAATAATTCCTTAATTGAAGGAGCTCTAAAGCCTCTGGCGTAAGATGTCCTGATAGTTAGTTTAGGACTAAAATCATATTTCAAGTAAAGTGAGGGTATTATTGGAGCTGAATAAATAGAATGATAGGGAATTCTGATGCCCAACTGAGTATTTAAATTATTTGTAATTTTCATATTACTTTGAAAGAAAAAAGATTGCTCAAATACACTTGAATTTCCATCTTTAATTTTTGGACCTTTAACTTCTTCGTAATTAAAATCTAATCCAATTTGAACCTTATAAATGTCCGAGCTAAATCTGTTATATTCTATTCTATTATAATAACTACTAAATAAATCTTGTGAATTATATTCTAAACTTGTAGTTTGTTCTGAAGAATTATTTATTAAATCAATATAATATTGTTCTTTATTAAATTTTGTTGATGAATATGAGAATAAACTATTGATATTGTAAAAATCTGAATATCTATTATATCTTAAATAATTAGTATTTCTAATAGTTGAATAATGATTATCTATCGCTGTTCCACCGAAAGGCGGAAAATTTTCATTACCTAAATCAAAAATTTTTTCTTCAAAAATTGAACTTTTAAATTGAATTTTGTATCTGTCGTAATTATTTTCCCAATATATATCACCAAAATTTTGTTTTTTAGGGTTCCAATTCATACTTCTTTCATTTTCATTACCAATACCTAAAAAATCGTATGTTCCAATATTAAATTGAAAATTTTGGTTATTAACAACTTTTCTAGAGTTAATGTTGAGCTGCGACAAACCAATATTTTCAAAATAACTATTAAAAGTTAGGTTGTCAGATTGAATTGTATTTGTTATTAAATTAATAACCCCACCAGTTGAATTTGTTCCATAAGAAACAGCAGCAGGTCCTTTTAAAATTTCAACCCTATCTACATTTGATAAATTTACTTGACCAAGATCAATTTGGCCTCCTTTCCTTCCTAAAATAGGAATACCATCAACTAAAATATTAACATTATTTCCATCCATGCCCTGTATGGATAAAGCGGAACCTAAAGACTGATCAAATTGAATATCAAATAAGGCTTGCGTATTTAACAAATCAACTAAGTTATTTGAAGCATTTTCCTGAATCTTTTTTCTAGAAATCAAAATAAAACTATTAACAGATTTATATACTGACTCTTCACCAATTTGAGCAGTAACAACCACTTCATCAAGAGGTGTTTTTGATGTTTGTAAAGAAAGAAAAATTGTGTCTTTATAATTACTTATGATAGTATCTAAAGTTGAGTAACTAATATGAGAAATATTTAATCTGAAAGGGGTGTTATTATCAATAAAAACAGTGCCATTTTTAGTTGAGTAAATTCTTTTTTTAAACTTAGTTTCTTTAGAGATAACTGTACTTTCATCATCTTGATATAATTTAACCAAAGCTCCTGAAATTGACTTCTTTGTTTCTAAATCAGTTAATTTAATTACTTGGGAATAACTATTAAAGTGAAAAAACCCAAAGCAAAATAAAAAAATAAAAAGATGTATAAATATATTTTTTTTATTCAATTATAATTTTTTTTACAATATTCATACTCTCATTTTCAAAATTTAATATGTAAACTCCTTTTGAAAAATTTGTCAAATCAAAATTACAAAAATCAAGACATTCTTTTGATTGAATTTTCTTTCCATTTAAATTAAAAATATTGATATTAAAATTATTTATTTCTGATTCCAAATTAAATAAACCATTACTAGGATTAGGAAAAACTTTAATAGGTAATTTATGGTTTTCTAAAACAAAAATATCAGAAGAATCTATTTCCTCAATGTAAAAAGATAAATTTCCAAAAGATTGACCAGAAAAACTTTCAAAAACAATTTTGAATAATTTTGTTTGATCTTGATTAAATAAATAATAAGACAAGTCTGGTAAAACTACAAATGAACCATTATACTCTTTCCAATCATAACCTATGGTGTTTATTTCATAATTAAAGTTAGATATTTCAATTTCTGGAGTAGTTTCCACAGTACCATTAAATTGATAAGTTAAATTATTATTAGTCAAAACTCCAGTTACAATGTAAGGCATAGTGTCTTGATTCAAAGAAACATATTCTTCTTCATATCTACTAAATAAAAGATCCCAATTTTCCTTATCCGGTTCACGATCAATAATTAAATTCTCATCTATAGAATAATAAATAAATTTTTTGTTTTGATAAGAATTAATATCAATATTGAATTCCATCTCATTTGAATTATCAAGATTAGCAATAGTAAAATTAAAAACTCCTAAAATAAAACTGTTTATTCTAATTTTTTTTTGACCACCAGGATAGTCAATTATGTAAATTTTTTCTCCAATAATAGATTGCTCATCTTCTACATATGTCCCCCATCCACTATTTAAATCAATTGAAAAATTATTTATAAAAGCACCTGTTTCCCAAAATAAATTACTATTTCTAAGTTGCTCGTAATTAGATTGTAAGGATGTGATTTCTGGCCAATTATCTAAACTTTGAGATGCTTCATATAAATAGACAGGCGCACCACTATTTATTCTTATATTTCCACTTGAAAGATCTGTTGAAAATGCTAATTCCCAATTATTTCTTTCTGGAAAAGCAGTTATTCCGTCTTCAAATGAATAATAAATATCATATTCATATGAAACACCCATACCAATTTGGACAATTTCTTGACAAAATATCGTGTTAATTGAGATAAAAAATAAGAGAAATATTTTCATTTTTAATTTTATATAAAATTAGGCATTAAAAACTACAATACTAAGTTATTTTACAATTATTAATTTAGAACAATTCTAAATTAATAATTGTAAGTGTTTCAATACATAATAATTAAAAATAACAGATGAAATTGTTTTGTGAAAAATATTTTGAATAATTTTTTTTTTAAAAAAAATATTAAAAAATTTAGTAACTTGTTGGTGTTTTATATATTCGTAATTCAAATAAAAAAAACATCATGAAAAGTACAATAACATGCGATATGGAAGGCGTAATCGAAACAATGAATGAAGGCGCTGAAAAAATATTTGGATACAAAAAAGAAGAATTAATTGGAAAAAAGAGAGTTTCTATTTTCTCCCCTGGTGAAATTGTTCTTCAAAACGTTGCAGGATGGCTTGACACAGCTGTAAAGAAAGGAGAATACAGTGGTGAAACGTACTTTGTACACAAGAATGGCGAAAAAATAAATGCAAAAATTAGAATTACACCAACTTTTGCAAACGGAAAAGAGAACCCTCAAACTGGATATTGTGGTGTCACTGAAGTAATCGAAAAAGATGTAGTCGTGCCAATCAAATTTTCTACTAAAATGATAAAAGGTTTAGCTATAACGAGAATGCCATTTACTTCAGCTTCATTGTTACCAATTTTTGTTATTGGATCTTATTTTTTTGGACAAGGAGTTGTTGAAGTCTCATGGGTAATATTTGGCCTAACTATATTAGGAACCTTAATCGCTCATTTAGCTATTAATGTCTTTAATGATTACTTTGATGTAAAAGATGGCACTGATGAAGCTAATGCAGAATACTTTCAACAAGTATCCGGGGGGAGTCGTGCGATTGAACTTGGGTTAATTTCTTTAAATGGAACAAAAAAACTAGGAATTATCTTAACAATTATTTCATTGGCTGTTGCAGGAATCATTTTAACTATGGTACACCCTTCTAACTCTTTTTATGTTATTCAAATTGTTCTAGCTGGTCTTTTTCTAGGATTTTTCTACACTGCTAGGCCACTAAGATTAGTTGCCAGAAGAGGACTTGGTGAAGTTGCTATTTTTCTTTCTTTTGGACCATTATTAACTTTAGGTGCTGGTTTTGCGATGTTTGATGGGGCACTTCTAGAAACTGAATACTTTATGAATTGCTTACTATTAGGTTTTCCATTAGGTCTATTAACAACTAACATATTATTAATAAATGAATTTCCTGATATGAAAAGTGATGCCAAAACAGGTAAGAACCACTTAGTGGTAACTTTTGGAAAAAAAACAAGTAGATGGATATATCTTTTATTTTTATTATTAGCAGTTGGTTCCACCTTTTATTTATACAGTCATTTAGAAAATATTTCTATTTTAATTCCAACTTTATTTTGTTTATTATTTGGTCTTAATATATTTAAACATATACTTAAACACTACGATAAAAGAACACTAGTTGATGCAAATTGGAAAACAATTGGGCTCCAGGCTTTATATTCAATTATCTTATGTATTTGTTTAATTTGGGGAGATAATATAAGTGGAGTATTAGGACTTTGATTTAAATCCTAAATAAAGTGTAATAAATGAAAATGCTAAAAGCAAACCTCCAATGGGTGTAATTGCACCAAGCCATCTTAAATTTGTGACACTAAGTAAATACAGCGAACCTGAAAAAATAATTATTCCAAAAAAAGAGGAATAAAAAGCTATTTTATAATATTTAAATTTTAAATATTTTTCTAAAAGTCCAATAGTAAATATTAAAAAAACAGAGTAAAAATGATAAGAAGATGCTGTTTTATAAATGTTATTAGCAGCTTGTTCTAAATTTAAAACATGAGCACCAAAAGCTCCCATAAAAACAGCTAAAAAGCCTAAAATACAAGCGGTTAAAAAAATATTTTTTTGCATTAAAACAATCCTTTAGCAATTAAATAAGGAATAATTAACCAAAGAAGACCCTTAATTAAAAAAAACATGAAAATAACAAATCCAACTACCCAACCCTTTTCTTTTATGAGAGATTTAAAACCCTTTTCTTTATAAATTTTAATCCAATTATTTAACCAAGCAGGCACCATATTTTAAAAAATTAAAAACAACAAAATTAAAAAAAAGCCTTCCGATTAGAAGGCTTTTTATTCTTTTTATTAGCGGTCTGGACGGGACTCGAACCCGCGACCCCCTGCGTGACAGGCAGGTATTCTAAACCAACTGAACTACCAGACCGTTTTCAAAAGCAATACAAATATATATGAAAAAATACTTATTTGTTATCATTAATTAAAAAAAATTAACCAACTAACCCTTCTAAAGCTAAATCATAAGATTTTAAACCAAATCCACTTATAACTGCTTTACAAGCTGAAGATAAAATTGACTTTCTTCTAAATTTTTCTCTAGAATATATGTTTGATATATGAATTTCTATTACTTGACATGAAATTGCGTTTATAGCATCTAAAATTGATACTGATGTGTGGGTATAGCCACCAGCATTAATTAATATTGCGTTATATACACAGTCAGAGGATTGAATTTTATTAATAATTTCTCCCTCAATATTACTTTGAAAATAATCAATACAATGATCGGAGTATTTATTTTTAATTTCAATTAAGTATTCTTCAAAGCTAACTTTGCCGTAAATATCAACCTCTCTTTTACCTAATAAATTAAGGTTAGGTCCATTTATAATAAGGATTTTCATAATATGTTTACTATCTTATATTAAAGATAAAAAATGGATTGGAACAAAGCTATAAAGAATTACTATATATATTTATCTATTGAAAGAAGCCTTTCTAAAAACACTGTAGATGCTTATATAAGAGACATCAAAAATTTGGCTAAATTTTCAAAAAAAAAACCTTTAAAAATTAAAAGAGACGATATAATAAACTATATTAATTTTTTGAATATTAGCAAAAAATCTTCAAGAACTCAAGCAAGGATTATTTCAAGTATAAAAACTTTTTATAATTATTTAATCTTTGATGAAAAGATATCCCAAAACCCTAGCTCAGAAATATACTCACCAAAACTGGAAAAAAAACTTCCTATAGTATTAAGTACAGAAGAAATTGATAGAATAATTAGTTGCTTCGACTTAAGCAAAGAAAATGGTGAAAGAAATCGAACAATAATTGAATGCTTGTATTCCTGCGGCCTTAGAGTTACAGAGTTGGTTAATTTAAAAATATCAGAAATTAACTTTATTGACGGGTACATCAAAATAATTGGAAAGGGAAATAAACAAAGAATTACTCCAATAAATAAAAAATTATCAACTTATTTGAAAAATTATATTGACAGTATAAGATCTAAGCTTAAAATTGACAAAAGTAATTCCGATTACTTGTTTTTAAATCGTAGAGGTAAAAAAATAAGTAGAGTATTGGTTTTTAATATCGTTAAAACAGCTTGTCAAAAAGTAGGAATAAAAAAAAATATTAGCCCTCATACTTTTAGACATTCATTCGCAACTCATTTAGTTGAAGGAGGAGCAGATTTGAGAGCTGTACAAGAAATGCTAGGACATTCAAATATTACTACAACAGAGATTTATACTCATTTGGATACAAATTATTTAAAAGAGGAAATGATAAATTATCACCCTAGGTCATAGAAAAATTATCAGTTAATTCTGAAACAACTTTTGAAAGAGGCCTGATTTCTTTCACCCCCTCTAAAGATGGCCCTGCACACCAAACAGTTTTATATGTAGCTGCAAATGCTGAATTTTTAAACATTTTTGTTCCTTTAGCCCATCTAAACATTTTAAAATATTTTTTTAACCATTTATTTTTAAATAAAAATCTTTCAAATTTATTTGCCTTTAGTGGTAAACTCTGAACATATGGAGTATTAATTATTGTGCATTTTGAGCCACTTATTCTATCAGTTACAACAATATCACTTGCCCCATAATCAACAATAGCTTGTTTGTATTCTTGTGAAACATCAGACTCATAAGTGGCAATAAAAGGGGTGCCAATCGATGCTCCTGAAGCTCCTAATTTTAATATTTTTTTTAATTCTTTGTAACTTGAAACTCCACCAGCAGAAATAATGGGTATTTTACAGTTTTTAACCAGCAAAGGAATTAGCTTTTCAGGTGACATAGGACCAAGATGTCCACCCGCTTTATTATTTACAGCAATTATAGCGTCTGCCCCTAATTTCTCTACTTTTTTAGCATACTTTAAATCAACGACATCACAAAAAACTTTAATCCCATGTATCTTACAATTGTTAATTACTTTTATTGGATTTCCAAGAGAAGTTATTATGTAGTCAACTTTATTGTCAATACAAACTTTTAATTGTTCTGACATTTTAGTATTAAATTTATTTACAATTAAATTTACACCCAATGGGCCATTAGATTCTTTCTTAATCTCTATAATTGCTTTTTTAAATTCATCAATTGTCCTATAATTTAAAGCTGGAACACATCCCGTGATTCCAGATTTACTAGCCTCAATTAGCATTTTTGAATTTGACACTAAAAACATTGGAGCAACAATTATTGGAAAATCAACTCCAAGCATATTAGTTAAATCATTGGAAAATCTTTTTTTTTTCATTTTTTATGTTTCAGATAATTTTTTGTTACCCAATATTTATATCCCAATAAAACAAATTGAAATTTATTAAAATTTTGCATTTTGTGTTTATATAATTTGGGTAGAAAAAATTTATTAATCAATGATAAAAAAAAGAAAAAATAATACATAAATTTTATATTTTTTATATTTACAAATCTATAAAAAAGAAGAAGAATATGGAATTTCTTGTTGATAATTATTTTATTGAATTTTTTCTTTCTATTAAAAAAATTGGAGGAGAAAAATTTGGAGTTGTACTAATGGCTTTAGTTGGTGGATTATTTACGTGGATTCTAACTGCTATAGGCGCCTCATTAGTATTTTTTTTTAAGTCTACCAATAGAAAAATTTTAGATATGTGCCTTGGTTTTACTGGAGGAGTTATGATAGCCGCAAGTTTCTGGTCTTTATTATCACCCGCTATTGAAATTGCTGAAGTGCAAAAATTAGAAGGTATTTCATCTTTACCAAAATGGTTTCCTCCGGCAGTTGGATTCTTTTTTGGCGCTTTATTTATTTACTTTTTAGACAAAAAAATACCTCACTTACATTTATTTGATGATATAAAAAAAGCTGAAGGACCAAAAACTGACTTAAAAAAAACTGAACTTTTAATTTTAGCAATTGCATTACATAATATACCAGAGGGTTTAGCTGTTGGAGTTGCATTTGGAGCATTTGCTCATCCCGAATTAATGCAATTAACAGTTCCTGGTTCTTCTGAATCCTTATTTACATTAGGACCAGCAATTGCTCTTGCTATTGGTATGGGTATACAAAATGCTCCTGAGGGATTTGCAGTTTCCATGCCTTTAAGAAGAAATGGAATGAGTAGATTTAAATCTTGGCAATGGGGTCAGTTATCAGCTATAGTGGAGCCTATATTTGCAGTTATTGGCGCATTGCTTGTGATAAATATGTTTTTTATTCTACCTTTTGCTTTAGCATTCGCAGCTGGTGCAATGATATTTATTGTTGTAGAAGAAGTTATTCCTGAAAGTCAAAGTGGAGGAAACACAGATTTAGCAACTATGGGATTAATTATTGGATTTATAATTATGATGATTTTAGATGTTTCATTAGGATAAAAAATGAAAAAAAATATAGAAATAAAAAATAAAAAAGCATCATTTTCTTACACGATATCAGAAAATTTCACAGCAGGAATACAACTCAAAGGAGGAGAAGTAAAATCTATAAGAAATAAAGAAGTAAAAATTAGTGATTCATTCTGTATTATTTTTAATGATGAAATCTGGGTAAAAAACATTTATATTTCAAAATACAAGCATGACTCATCTGAACTACATAACCCAAACAGAAATAAAAAATTGTTATTAAATAAATCTGAAATATCTAAAATTATAAAAGCTATTAATGAAAAAGGAGCATCTCTTATCCCAACTAAACTGTTTATTAATGAAAAAGGGCTAGTAAAAATTCAAGTTGCAATTGGAAAAGGAAAAAAAATGTATGACAAAAGAGAAATTATTAAAAAAAGAGATGTCGAAAAACATATTCAGAGGGAAAAAAAAAGGGAAAACTGAGTTTTCCCTAATTTAGTGAGTAGCGATTATATTTAAAAGTAAAAATTCATTCTTATTGTTCCTGTCCCACCCTCTAATAGAAAGTTAATTTGATCTGATACAGATAAAATTGGACCGTAAGTATATTCCGCACCAATAGCAACTTTAGATGCAATAAAATACTCACACCCAATAAAAATACTAGCAGATATTGAAGTTATAAAGTCTTTTTCTTCATCCTCATCTATATAGTTCATACCTACGAAACCTTCGTAACCATAAAAACCTTGTAATCTTGTCTTTCCTTTTCTTTTTTCATAACCATAACCTATACCAAACTCAAGTTCTTCCGAAATGGAATTGAAAAACGCACCCATTTTATACCTATTAGCTACGTTATCTTCAATCATTCTTTTTACATATATAAATGTACCTTGATGAAAAGATATATCAACAGGGCTATAATCACCAGAAAAAATATTACCTACATAGCTAATCATAGAACCAGCGTCAGTTCCTATAGACCAATCACCTTTTTGAGGTAATATTGGAAATCCATTTTTATTAATTATTTCTTGAGAAAAGATTGTAGAAGAAATTAAAAGAAAAAAGACAATTATTTTTTTGACCATAACACAAATTTATTATTTTAAAAAATTCAAAAAATAAATTAAAAATTAAATACCAACAAAAAGTTGTTAATATGAAAAAGGAGGGCTACACCCTCCTTTTTCATAAATACTTATTAAAATATTTAAAATGTATATCTAAACGCCCAAGCTAATCCTAATGTATTTGGCACACCGTACTCTTCACCAGGCATGGTTAATCTAACCATAGGTTCAAACCATAATCTATCTTCAAAGCCAAGTTTTAATGAAACACCTGCTTCTAAAGACATATCAGGATCTTCTCCTGTACCTGTACTAAGATTACCCCCCAAAAAAAGATTATCCTTTGCATAATACCTTATTCCTATTCCCCAATCAAAATCCCCTTCTTCTTCGTGAATTTCCATTTCACCATCATGCATATGTTCTACTTCATAATCCATAGTCATATTAAATGCAGCATTTATCATTAGTCCGTCCATAATAAAATAACCAATGTTTGCATCTGCATCGGGAGATGTGAAATCAGCTCCAGCACCAAAAGACCATTGCCCTTGGTTTTGAGCGAAAGTAAAAGTTGCAATCAATAAAGTGGCAACTATTAATGATAATTTTTTCATAATTAAAATATTTATTATTTAACAGGCCGAAAATAACTTATTTAAAATTCTATGAAAAATTAAATGAAAAAAAATTCTACACATATGAATGTTTAAAAGTGAAATTAGTTAATAAAAAAAGGGGTCAAATGACCCCTTTCTTTTTGTTGATTGATATAAGATTATTATAGAGTAAATCTCAAACCCCAAGCTAATCTTGGTGTAAAATCTTGAATATCATCTAAAACAATCATAGGCTCAAATTGCAATTTCCAAATACCTAAATCTTTAGTCCAACCTAAAGCTGCACCAATATTGTATTCAGAATCACCACCATCTACACCACTAGCAGTAGTAGTAGCTTGAAGGAACATATCATTAAACACACCATAATACCTAGCTCCAACTGTAAAATTATCCCAGTCAGACATACCAAGTGATACCATAATATCATCTGTCATGAAATAACCTAAATTAGCTTCGGTGTTCATAGGTGTTCTAAGATCAAGGTTGTCAATTGCAAAACTCATTGAACCTTGTTGAGCAAACGAAATTGTCGCTATCATTAACGTAGCAACTAATAATGTTAACTTTTTCATAATAAATTTAATTTTTGTTAAACTGGATGCAAGTAAACTATAATTGATTTTTTAATAAAATAAAAAATTCAATATTTTTAAACATTATAATGTTTAAAATTCAACTCTTATCCCTTAAAAACGGAACAAATTTAAAGTCATTGTACTCTGAAATTATTTCATGTGAATCTTTATTTGTTTTAAGAAAAACAGTCATTTTTTGTTCTTTAACTCCAATAGGAATAACTAAAATTCCACCAATAGATAATTGTTCAATAAGAGGTAAGGGTAACTCAGGAGCCCCTGCAGTAACAATAATTTTATCAAAGGGAGAATGATTTGGAAGCCCTAAATAACCATCACCGTAAAATAAATTCACATTGCAATTTAAAATTGATAAATTTTTTTTTGCATTAATATGTAGATCTTTAAATCTTTCTATTGAATAAACTCTACAACCTATTTTACTTAAAATTGCTGTTTGATAACCTGAACCAGTTCCAATCTCTAAAATTTTATCACTCGGCCTGGGTGTTAAAAGTTCTGATTGAAAAGCTACAGTATAAGGGTTAGATATTGTTTGATCACAACCAATTGGGAAGGCATTATCTTTGTAAGCAAACTCCAAAAATGCGGAGTCCAAAAAAAAATGCCTTGGAACTTCAGTCATAGCATTTAAAACGTACTCATCTCTTATATCTCTGGCTTTTAATCTACTTACCATTTTAGACCTCAAACCTTTTTCTCTAAAAGTATCTATTTTTTTCAATATTTAAGAATTTAAATTAAAATGATTGAACAAATAAATTTATTTTTGAATGAAATATAAAAAAAATGTTAAAAATTGGCATTATTGGAACCGGTTACTTTGGTGAAATTCACATTAGAGTACTCCAAAAATTAAAAAATAAATTTAAAATTATTGGCTTTTTTGATATAAATAAAGAAAAATCCAAAAAAATTTCAAAGATTTATAATATTCCTTTTTTACAATTAGATTTACTTATTAATAACTCTGATGTAATTAATATAACTTCAAGTACAAATTCTCACTTTAAATTAATAAAAAAAGTTTTGAGCTTTAAAAAACATGTATTTGTAGAAAAACCAATGTGTGAAAATTTACATGAAATTAAAGAAATTGAAAAAGTAATAAAACAAAATAATACTCAAATACAAATTGGTTTTATAGAAAGGTTCAATCCTGCGTATTTAAGTGTTAAACAATTAAACATAAAGCCTAAAAAAATAAAAGCTATAAGAAGAACTACATTGTCAAATAGAAATAAAAATAGTTGCATCATAAAAGATTTAATGATACATGATATTGATATAATAAATTCTTTTATTAATAGTTCTATTGAAAAGGTTAGAATTATCAATAAAAGAAAAAATTATATAAAATGTGACTTGTTTTTTAAAAATAAAATTTTGGTTGAATTGACTTCTGAAAGAACGAATGCAAAGAGCAAAAAAGTCGTGAGAAAAATGAACATAATAACTAATGATAAAAAAGAAATAGAAATTGATTTTATGAGAAAAAAAAGTAGCATAAATTACCATAATAAAAAAAAACATCTTATCTCATCAGAAAACAATCAACTAGAAGAAGAAATGAAATATCTTTATAATTGTATTAACAATGGAGAAGAAAATTTAATATCAACAAACGAAGCAAAAAATTGCAGTGTTATTATGCAAAAAATTGAAAATGCCTAATGAAAAAATTTATTATATTTCTTTTAATAATAATTACTTCCTGTGAAAGAGAAGCAGAAACAGTAACATATTTTTCAATAAATAATTTTTCATTTTATGATTTAGAAGGCCAAATTAATGAAAGTACTGAGACTACAGCAATTTCAGACGGTTGGGTAACACTTAATGGTAATTTTTTAGGAGCTTTTGAAACTCCTTCTAAAATTCCAATTATAAATATCGAGGATAATAATGAAATTAGAATATCTCCTGGAATTAAAGAAAATGGAATTTCTGGAAGTAGAATTATCTATCCGTTCTACAAAATATTTGAAGTAATTACTGATAATGTAATGGAAGAAGAAACCATAACTATTAGCCCTGAAACAAGCTACAAAGAAAACACAAACTTTAAGTTTTTAAATCAAGGTTCTTTTGAAATAGGAAATATGCTTCAAGAAACTGAAAATAGTGACACTATTCCTTTAATTCAAAGTAACGAAGTGTTTGATGGTGAAAAATCATGTGCTATTTGTATTAACAACTCAAATAATATATATCAAGTTATTACTATTGACGAATTATTGTTTAAAAGTTTTCCAGAGTATGTTTTTTTAGAAATGAATTTTAAGTCTGACATAGACTTTAAAATCGGTCTAATTAGAAATAATAATATTGCAGATAAAATTGAACACATGAAGGTTTATAAATCTGAAAACTGGAAAAAAATTTATTTAAATTTAAGCTCCTTACTAATTCCAAATATTTCTAATTCTACTTTTCAAATTTATTTTGAAAGTGAAATGGCTTATAATGATAATGAAGGCTGTACATATTTAGATAATTTAAAAGTCGTTTATTAATGATTAAAAGAATCGAAACTATAAAATTTATTTTCTTTGACATTCTCACCTCAGTTAGCAGTTGGATTTTATTTTTTATGTTTAGAAAAAAACTTGAAAATCAAGCTTTTGAATTCCTAGATCATTCTTTAATTAAAGGTTGTATTGTTATTTGTGTTTTTTGGATATCTATTTATACTTTATCAGGAAAATACCAAAATGTTCTTAGAGCATCTAGACTACAAGAATTTTACAAAACAATAAATCAAACAATAATTGGGTGTATTATTATTTTCTTTATTTTGATAATTGATGATATAGAGTATCAAACTAATTACAACTATTATTATAAGTCTATTTTATTTCTATTTACAACGCACTTTGCCCTAACTTTTCTATTCAGGTATATTTTAACATATAGAATAGTAAAAAAAATAGAAAAGGGTAACATTGGATTTTCAACAATATTAATTGGCTCATCAAAAAAAGCAATTAATATTTATAATCAAATTATGGACTTACCAAGATCTAGTGGTTATAAACTAATAGGTCTAGTAGAAACTTCAGAGCAAAAAAATAATTTTTTTTCTAAAAAGTTAAAAAAACTAGGCACACTATCGAACTTAGATCAAATAATAAAATATAACCAAATTGATGAAGCAATTATTGCCGTTGAAAATGAAGAATTTGTTTTAATTGAAAAAATTTTATGTGAGCTAAATTACAAAAATATAATTGCTAAAATTATTCCAAATAAAAGTAATCTGCTTCTAGGAAATGTGAAGATGTCGTCAATTCATGGAATTCCATTTACAGAGATATACCCTTCATCAATGAATCTCTTTGAGTCATTTATCAAAAGAAAATTAGACATCATTATTTCATTAATTGCCCTTATAGTACTTTTTCCAATATTTATATTTAATGCTTTTATAATAAAATTATCATCTAAAGGACCCGTCTTTTATTCTCAAGAAAGAGCTGGAAAACACAGAAAAATTTTTAAAATAATTAAATTTCGATCAATGTATATTAACGCTGAATCTGAAGGAAAACCAAAACTAACTCAGGAAAACGATAATAGAATTACTAGTTGGGGAAAAATAATGAGAAAATATAGAATTGATGAACTTCCGCAATTTTATAATGTTTTAAAAGGCGAAATGTCTCTTGTTGGCCCAAGACCTGAAAGAAATTATTTTATTGAAAAAATAATAAAAAAAGCACCTCATTACAAATTAGTTTTTAAAATTAGACCTGGAATAACATCTTGGGGAATGGTAAAATATGGTTATGCTGACAATGTTGAAAAAATGATCGAAAGATTAAAATATGATATCATTTATTTAGAAAATCTATCTATATTTAGCGATATAAAAGTTCTTGCATATACTTTAATTATCGTATTGCAAGGGAGAGGAAAGTAAATTATGAAAAATATATCTGTTATAGGTTCCGGAACAATGGGGAACGGAATAGCGCATTGTTTTGCTCAAAAGGGATTTGAAGTCTCTTTAGTTGACATATCTGTAGAAAATTTAGAAAATGCAAAAATCACAATTTCAGAAAATCTTGAAAGATTAGTAAAAAAAGATAAAATTTCAAATCTAGACATGGAGAAGACCTTGTCAAAAATTTCATTTTATAGTGATATGAAAAACTGTGTAAATAATAGCGACCTTATTATTGAGGCTGCAACAGAATCAAAAAAAATAAAATTAAAAATTTTTAAAGAATTAGATTCCATTTGCAAACCTGAAGCTATTTTAGCTAGTAACACGTCTTCCATTTCTATCACTGAAATTGCTTTATCAACAAATAGACCTGATAAAATCATTGGAATGCATTTTATGAATCCTGTACCAATAATGAAATTGGTTGAAGTCATAAAAGGTGAACAAACATCTAAAAAAACATTTGATACTATCATGGATTTATCAAAAAAGCTAGATAAAATTCCTGTATTTGTAAATGATGCTCCAGGTTTTGTCGCAAATAGAATATTGATGCCTATGATTAATGAAGCAATTTTAACTTTAGAACAAAAGGTTTCTGGTGTTAAGGAAATTGATACTGTTATGATGTTAGGAATGTCTCATCCAATGGGGCCACTATTTTTAGCTGACTTTATTGGATTAGATGTATGTTTATCAATCTTAAATGTTATGCACGATGGATTTGAAGATGAAAAATATATGGCCTGCAATTTACTCAAAGAGATGGTAAGAAATAATGAATTAGGGGTTAAGACTGGAAAGGGGTTTTATGACTATTCAAAAGGGATAAAGAATAAAGAGGTTTCTTCAAAATTTTTATAGTAGTTAATTCATTTCATTATTAATTATTTTTTCAATTATAAAATCCTCTTTATTTTTTTTTGGATCATACTTTGATTTTATATCACCATCATATAATAGTGCTAAATTTTGCCACCAAAACGCACTCCATTTTCCCTTGTATTTTTCTATAATATCAAATACTGATATACCAAATTCTCTGTAAATTAATTTAGATAAAATAACACCCTCTTTTCTTGTTAAAGACTTTATTTCAATTAAAAATTTATCCATTAATACTTTTTTGTAATTTCTAATAAATTTTTTTTTATGTTTTTTTTTTGATTTGGTCAATAATTGAGAATCAATATCAAAAATTATGTTGTTAATTGTATCTAAATAATGGTAAACTTTTTTTACTTTTCTTTTATAAAAAAAATACTCTTTGTATGAATACTGAATTTTATCTGATAACTCTACTTCATTTAAAATAATACTATTATCAAAATCCTGAGAATATAGAGATGAAATATTGAAAAAAATTAGCATTAAAGTATTTATTAAAAAAAGCTTATTATATTGAATAAAATAGAAGTTCATATGTTAAAAAAAATACTTGATAAAAGTAAGTTAATTTCTTTAGAAGAAGAAAGCCATACATATACACTTTTAAATTCAACAATAGAATTTAAAAGTGTCACCGAATTTATTCATACATTTTTCAAGCCTTTTGATGAAAAAAAAATTGCAAAAAAACTTACTCAAACAAATCTAAAGTATAAAGGAATGAGTGTTGAAGAATTAATTGGAAGTTGGAACAAGAGAAGAGATAGAGGAACCATTGTACATAAACAAATAGAAGATTATATTAATTCAAATTTTATAATAAGCGAGTTAGAATTTAACAACTTAGACCCAAAAACTCAACAGGGAATAAACTTTATAAAGAAAAAATGTTTAAAAAATACTAATAAACTATTTTCTGAAGTAATGATTTACTCAGAAGAACTAAAACTTGCAGGTACTATTGATTTAATTGTATATAATGAAGAAAAAAATCACATTTCACTTATTGATTGGAAGACAAATAAAAGAATTAACAAAAGCTCATTTAATAACCAAAAGGGAACTAAATTCCCTCTTAATAATATGGATGATTGTAATTTCACTCACTACAATCTACAATTATCGATGTATCAATATATTTTAGAGAAGTATTATAATGTAAATGTTAATGGTTTATTTCTTGTGCATTTAAATGAACAAGACTATAACTACAAAAATTATATGTGTGACTACAAAAAAAATATGATTATACAAATGATAAACGAACTTCTAAACATAAAATAATTTCTAATAATGAAAAAAAATCTAAAATTCATTGAGAGACTAACTAGCGAAATAGAATTACTAGAAAATTTAATTAATAATGAAGAATTAGAAGACCATGGACGTATCGGTGCTGAACAGGAGTTCTGTTTATTGGATGATAATTTTAGAGCTAGTCCCGTAAATAAAAAAATACTAAAAGGTATTAATAATGATGGATTTGTAACAGAAATTGCAAAGTTCAACATGGAACTCAATTTAGAACCATTAGAAATTAACAAAACTTGTTTAAGGAGACTAGAAAAAAACATTCTTAACAAAATGAGTATAGTAAATAAATTTGCCTCGAAATTTGATACCAAATTAATTTTAACTGGAATTTTACCAACTGTTAGAAAATATGATTTAAGATTTGATAATATCACAAATAACCAAAGATATTTTGAACTATGTGAATCAATTAATAAAATCAGGGGAGAAAATTATAAGTTAAGAATTAGAGGGATTGATGAATTAGTTTTTGAACATGATTCTCCTCTAGTTGAAGGATGTAATACTGGATATCAATTTCATCTACAAATTGGGCCTAAAGATTTTGCAAGAATGTATAATATTTCTCAATTAATTTCAGGACCTGTCTTAGCAATAAGTACAAATTCGCCTATGTTATTTGGAAAGAGATTATGGCATGAAACTAGAATAGCTGTCTTTCAGCAATCTACTGATACGAGAGTTATTGGGAGTTATCATCCTGGAACACTTCCAAGGGTAACATTTGGTAATCAATGGATTGATAAATCAATTATAGAAATCTTTAAAGAAGATATTATAAGGTATAAAATTTTATTAAAATCATTAAAGAAAATCTCCAAATTAGATCCAAAAAAACCTAAACTTGAGGCACTATCTCAACACAACTCAACAGTTTATAGATGGAACAGACCATGTTATGGAATATATAATAACAAGCCCAGTCTAAGAATAGAATCTAGAATGTTTCCTGCAGGACCTACAATAGTTGATGAGGTAGCAAATTCAGCTTTTTGGCTTGGTTTAATGATGTTTTATAAAGAAAGTAGTATTTCTAATATTTCTGAAATCATGGAGTTTGATGATGCTAGAACTAATTTTTATTCAGCTGCACAACAGGGCATAGATTGCACATTTAAATGGTTTGATGGTAAAAGAATTGATGCAAGAAAATTAATTTTAAATGATTTAGTTCCTAAAGCAGCTATTGGATTATCAAACATTAATATAGACCCTAAAGACATTGATAAATACTTAAATATAATTAAAGACCGAGCACATTCAAGAAAAACTGGATCTAGATGGATTATAGATTCTTTTGACCTTCTATCTAAAAAAGTATCAACACAAAACGCTTTAACTACAATAACATCAGAAATAATTAAAAATCAAAAAAAAAACATACCTGTTCATAAGTGGGAATTAACAAAAAATAGTGTTTTAATTAATAACCCATCTGAACTCCTTGTTGAAGAATGTATGGACAGGTATATTTATTCAGTTGATGAAAGTGAGTCTTTTTCTCTTGCAATAAAAATTAATGAGTGGAAAAAACATGACTATATTGTTGTTGTTAACATAAATGGTAAAATTACAGGAGAACTCACAAAAGATATTTTGGAAAACAAAAAAAACATTCAAAATAAAAATAACATTCTTGTAAAAGACGTAATGAAAAAAAATCCTATATGTATTGAACCCAACGAAAATATTTCCAACGCAATTAAATTAATGAAACTAAAAAAAAGTGAAATGATTCCTGTTCATGAAAAAAAATTATTTATTGGGATGTTACAAAAGAAATATTTGTTACAGTATGAATTTGAATCTCCAAAACTGTTAAAAAAACAAGAAATATTAGCATTTGAAGATAGGATATTAGGAAACTACCACTCAGGTGAAAAAGGTAAAACAATAGTATTTATGTGTGGAATTCATGGCAATGAATTATCAGGAAAAAAGGCACTTAAAAAAATCTTTTCATATTTAGAAAATAATAAAATTGAAATCAGGGGGAATATTATAGGAATTCAAGGAAACTTAAAAGCTATTGAGAAAAAAGAAAGATATATTGACGTAGACTTAAATAGAATTTGGACAAAAAAAACAATAAATGAAGTTAAAAAGGGAAAAATAAAAGACGTGTATGAGTATAAAGAATTAATTAAAATTCATGATATAATAGATGTTATTCTTAAAAAGAAAAAAAAGAAAGATATTATTATAATTGACCTGCACAACACTTCCTCTGCAAGTGGTTTATTTACAGTTATTAATAATACTAAAGATTTCAAATTAGCATCTGCCATTCAAATACCTGTTATTACAAAATTATTTAATAAAGTAAAGGGCTCTTTTTCTCAATACTATAATTCAAAAAATATTTCAACTATTGTTTTTGAGGGTGGTGCTATAGGTGATCCAGCTTCAACTAATAATCATGAAATAGGAATTTTTAAAATTTTAGAAAGCTGCGGGGTAATTAAGAAAGAAGATACTCCTAATTTTATTACAAATCGTTCTAAGTCAAAAACTAAAAAGAGCTTATATAAAGTAAAGTATATTCATTTAATATCAGAAAGTGATAACTTTTTAATGAAACCAAATGTTATCAATTTTCAAAATATAAAAAAAGGAGAAGTATTAGGTAGTGATAAGAATGGGGATGTTAAATCACCATTTGATGGAAAAATACTTATGCCTTTATACCAAGAACAAGGTAGAGAAGGGTTCTATATAATTCAAAATGAAAATTAAAGTTAATTTTCATTTTGAAACATAATCTTTGCTAAATCAACTAGTCTATTTGAATAACCGTATTCATTATCATACCAACCAACTATTTTAATCATATTATCTAAACAAAAAGTCAATTTAGAGTCAAAAATACAAGAAAACGGAGAAGATATAACATCGACTGAAACAATAGGATCTTCGGTATAAGAAAGAATACCAGAAAAAGTATCATTAGATTCTTTTTTAAATAAGTTATTTATTTCAGAAACAGAGGTTTTATTTCTAACAATACAAGTTATGTCAGTTAAAGAGCCATTTGAAACAGGAACACGAATTCCACACCCACCTATATTCATTTTAGGAAATATGTTACTTAAAGCTTTTGCCGCTCCTGTGGTAGTTGGGATAATTGAGTTTGGGGCTGACCTGGCTCTTCTCAAATCATGATGGTTTGAGTCGTGTAAATTTTGATCAGTGGTATATGAATGAACAGTTGTAACATACGCTTTCTCTATATCAAAAGAATCATTTAGAATTTTTATCATTGGTGCAGCACAATTTGTTGTACATGAAGCATTTGAAATAATTAGATCCGATTTAGTAATAATACCTCCATTAACACCTAAAACAACGGTCTTAATAGACTTATCCTTTGGGGGAGCTGATAGAATAACTTTTTTTGCACCTGACTTAATATGTTTTTTTAAATATTGACCAGTTAAATACTTACCAGTTGCCTCAATAACTAAATCAACATTATATTCTTTCCATGGTATTAATTCAATTTTAGAGTGGTTTATAACGGGAATTTTTTTTTCTCCAATTATTAAATTTTTTTCATCATACGACAATTTTTCAGGAAATCGACCGTGAATTGAATCATATTTCAATAAATGACTTAAAACTTTTAAATCACTTAAGTCATTAATAACTACTATTTTAAAATTATTATCATTAAAGATAGACCGAAAAAAAGACCTACCTATCCTACCAAATCCATTTATAGCAACTCTTATCATAATTATTTAAAATAAATGCTTTTCTGCGTGATACGATGACCTTACTAACGGCCCACTTTCAACATACTTAAAACCCATTTCTAATCCTATTTCTTTAAAAAAAGAAAATTTTTCGGGTTTAATAAATTTACTTACTGGGAGATGTTTTTTCGTAGGTTGTAAGTATTGACCAAGTGTTAATATATCTACACCAACATCAATTAAATCCTTCATAGATTTTAAAACTTCTTCATCAGACTCACCTAAACCAAGCATAATTCCAGATTTTGTTCTTTTAATACCAGATTTTTTTAAATAATCTAGCACAAATAAACTCCTAGTATAACTAGCTTGGACTCTAACATTTTTAGTTAATCTTTCTACTGTTTCCATATTGTGTGAAATAACTTCTGGATGAACTAGTATAATTCTATCTAAATTTTTTTTATTTCCTTTAAAATCAGGAATTAGAGTTTCAATAGTGGTTTTTGGAGATAATCTTCTTATCGCCTCAATTGTTTGTACCCATAAAATAGATCCGCCATCATCCAAATCATCTCTATCAACTGAAGTTAGAACACAATGTTTAATATTCATTAAAGAAACAGAGTTAGCAACTTTTTCAGATTCAGACCAATCTATATTTTTTGGCTTCCCAGTTGAAACAGAACAAAAACCGCACGATCTGGTACAAATATTTCCTAAAATCATAAATGTAGCTGTACCAGCCCCCCAACATTCACCCATATTAGGACAATGACCACTTTCACAAATAGTATGTAAATTATGTTCGTCAACTATTGAACGAAGTTTTGAGAATTTTTCTCCTGTAGGCAATTTGACTCTAAGCCAATTAGGTTTTTTTTTAAAACTTGATTCTACAATAGGTTTTGAAACTTTTTTTTTCAAGTCGACAACGTACCAATCATTAGAATTCTCCGGATTATTCATAGATTAAAAATAAAGCTCATTTAGTAAATAAAAATTATTTTTTTTCGTTAAGAGTTTATGTTCTCTTTTTCAACATCATTCCCGTTAGATAATCCTGGGCAATTTGCTGTAATACAACAAGATTGAAGAAATAGAATAAAAAGTAAAGAAAAAAAGAAAAGAAATTTTTTCATTATAATTAATTTTATGTTTCAAATTTAATAATTTTTTAATTAAATAAATTCTAAAAAGATTTAAAACTTTAGAACAGTACATGATTTTAAAAAAAATTTTTTTTCTATTAATTTTAAACAACTTAATTATTTTTTCAAATAATTTAAATATTATTGAAGACTCATTAATTAATCAAAATGATTATAATTGGATTATATCAAATTTGAATGATTATGAAGTAAAGAAAAAAAATGAATTTAATAAAAAAGAAATTGATTCAGTTTTATATAGTATTGCAAAAAAATTAGAGGACACAGGATATCCATTTGCTGTTATTGAATTTAAATATGACTCAATTATTAATAAAAATATTTATGGAAAAATATTCTATAAAAAAGGTAGATTAACAAATATTGATAGTGTAGCAATTAAAGGTTATAATAAGTTCCCAAAATACTTAATTGAAAGAACTTTAGACTTGAAAAAAAAAGAGCCTTATAGTCAAAAGAAAATAAATAATATTTCTAAAAAAATATCAGAAAATAATTATATAAATGAATTCAAAGAGAATAGTGTTTTATTTAACAAACAAAAAACATTACTATTTCTTTATTTAGAAAAAAAAAACAATAATACAATTGATGGTATTTTAGGATATAATAATGAAAATGAGAAAAACGAATTATACGGAAAAATAAACCTTAAATTAACAAACTCATTTAATTTATGGGAGAAAATAGAACTTAATTGGAATAAAATGTCAGATAGAAATCAGGAACTTTTAATTAATTTGAGTTTCCCTTATTTCTTAAACTCAATTTTTTATTTGGAAACAAACTTTAAAATTTTACAACTTTACAACTCTTATATTAGTAAAAAAATAAATTATAACTTGGAAATAAGAAAAGTTAATAGTCATTTTAAAATTGGATATATAAATAATATATCCAATAGTTTAACTAACAATAATAACTTAATTAAAGATTATAAAAGTAATTTATTATTAGTCAATTGGACTTTTTTAAAAAATAATTTTTCTAAAAAAAATATTGATCTAAAAGTAAGTAACGAATATACAATTGGAGTAAATAAAAATTTTAATCAAAAAAAAATTCGTCAACAAATTAATTTTAAATTAAAATTAAAATTACCTGTTTTTAAAAGCAATTTTTTTTATTTAAGCACTGAAAACAATCACATTTTTGGAAATGAAATATTAGAAAATGAAAAAATTGGAATTGGAGGGGTAAGTAGTTTAAGAGGATATATTGAAAATAGTTTTTTTAGTAAATCATTCAATATTTTAAATATAGAAAACAAATATTTTTATAATAATAACTCATATTTATCTATTTTTTTTGACCATGGAAAATTATATGATCTAAATACAAGCATTTCATCATATGGATTTGGAATAGGTTTTGATTTGGAAAAAGATATTTTTATAATAAATTATGCTGTTCCAACTTACAGTAATAGTTTAGATTTTAATAACTCAAAAATTCATTTTAACTATATATTAAAATTTTAATAATGAAACCAGAAAACAATAAATTAAGAATATATGGAATAAGGCCTGTAATTGAACTTTTAGATAGTGAAAGAGAAATACAAAAAATATATATACAAAAAAATATACAACACGAAAAAATAAAAGAAATAGAGACAAAAGGTAAAAATAAAAAAATTGAAATAAAATATATTCCTGTTCAAAAATTGAATAGATTGACTAAAAAAAATCATCAGGGAGTTTTTGCTTTCTGCTCACCAATTACATTCATTGAATTTGAAAATTATTTACCTCAATTATTTGAAAAAGGGGAATCTCCAATTTTTTTTGCTTTAGATAGAGTTACAGATGTTAGAAATTTTGGTTCTATTTGTAGAAGCGCTAAAGTACTAGGAGCTCATGGTATTATTATTCCAAAAAAAAAATCAGCAGAAATAAATGAAATTTCGATTAAAACATCCTCAGGAGCTTTAACTAAATTACCAATATGCAGAACTGAAAGTCTTGAAAAAACATTAATTTTTGCTAAAAATAGCGGACTTAAAATTTGCTCTCTTTCTGAACATGCTAAAAAGTCAATTTATAAAACTAGCTTGAAAGAGCCATGTATTTTAGTACTTGGATCCGAAAAAGAAGGTGTTTCAAATAAATTAATTAAAATTAGCGACGAACTAATAAAAATACCAACAAATGGAGATATAATATCACTAAATGTATCAGTCGCCGCAGGTATAATTTTGTCAGAAGTACAAAGACAAAGATTTTAAGTAAATTTCTTTTTTATAATTTCCGTTGGCATTGATACGGGTCTTTCAATTGGGCTACCCAATGCTCTGTTCCATATCAATTGAGATAATATTCCCAATGAACGAGAAACACCAAATAAAACAGTGAAAAAGTCATATTCTTTCATTCCATAATTAAGTAATAAAACACCGGAGTGAGCATCAACATTAGGCCATGGATTTTTTACTTTTCCTGTAGCATCTAATATTGGAGGAACAACTTCATAAACCTTACTTACTAAATCAAATAAATCATAATCATTTAAATATTTTAAAGCAAAGTTTCTTTGAGCTATATATCTAGGATCTGTTTTTCTTAAAACAGCGTGACCAAATCCAGGAATTACCCTTCCCTCAGATAGGGTTTTTTTAACGTAATCAGAAACTTGTTCTTTTGATGGTATTTCATTATTATAAAAATCTTTCATTTTCAATAACCACTTTACAACTTCTTGATTTGCTAAACCATGAAGTGGACCAGCTAAACCGTTCATTCCAGCAGAAAAAGATAAGTAAGCATCACTTAATGCTGAACTAACTAAGTGAGAAGTATGAGCTGAAACATTACCACCTTCATGATCAGCGTGAATTGTTAAATATAATCGCATTAATTCATGGAAATTTTCATCATCAAAACCTAACATATGAGCGAAATTTCCAGACCAATCTAAGTCTAAATTAGGAGCAATATGATCATTATTTTTATAAACTCTCCTATATATATATGCTGCAATTCTAGGTAAAGTAGCAATTAAATTCATTGCATCTTCATAAGATGAATCCCAATAGTCTGTTTTTCTAACACCATCATTATATGCTTTCATAAAACAGCTATCGCCTCTTAATGCTAATATTGCAGCTGAAAATTGAGTCATGGGGTGCGCATCCTTGGGAAATGAGTCTAAAACTGAAAAAACATGTTTAGGCACATTAGATCTTCTCTTCCAATCTTCCCCAATTAATTTTATATCATTATCATTAGGAAGCTCACCTAATAACATTAAATAAAATATACCCTCAGGCATCGGTTGCTTTCCCCCATTATATGTAGGAAGTAAATCTAATAACTCATCAAGAGAATACCCTCTAAATTTAATACCGTCCTCTGGATCTAATTTAGATGTTTCTGTTACCATACTAATCATTCCTCTCATTCCAGAGTATATTTGACGTAATTTAATATCTCCTATCACTTTATCACCATGATTTTTGATTAGTTGTTTAATTTCTTCTCTAGCGGGAAGAATTTTATTTTCAAATTTTTGTTTTAAATTATTTTCCATTTTATTTACAGTATTTTAAATTTTTTCCAGAAAAAGAAGCTTTAGTAGATAAACTTTCTTCAATCCTTAATAATTGATTGTACTTCGCAACTCTATCAGATCTTGAGCACGAACCTGTTTTAATTTGAGAACAAGAAAAAGCCACAGCTAAATCTGAAATAAAAGAATCCTCAGTTTCTCCTGATCTGTGACTCATTACAGTAGAAAAGTTATTTTTTCTTGCAAAATTTATTGTGTTAAAAGTTTCTGTTAAAGTCCCAATTTGATTAGGTTTTATTAAAATTGAATTAGATGAATTTTCTTTAACACCTCTATCTAGTCTACTTAAATTAGTTACAAATAAGTCATCACCAACTAACTGAATTTTATTTCCAATTTCTTTATTTAATAAATACCAACTATCCCAATCGTCCTCATGTAATCCATCTTCAATTGAAAATATTGGATATTTATTTGTCCAATTTTTCCAAAAATCAACCATTTCTAAAGAACTCAATTTTTCTCCACTGTTAAATTTATACTTTCCATCAACAAAAAATTCAGAAGATGCAGCATCAATAGCCAAAAAAATATCAATACCTGGTTTATAACCAGCTTTTTCAATAGCTAATAAAATCAAATCTAGCGCTTCTTCATTTGATTTAAGATTTGGAGCAAAACCTCCTTCATCTCCAACGTTTGTTGAAAGACCTTTGGACTTAAGTACATTTTTTAAATTATGAAAAACCTCTACTCCCATAAATAGAGATTCCTTAAAACTAGTTGCTCCAACTGGTGCGATCATAAATTCTTGAATATCGACTAAATTATCGGCATGACTTCCTCCATTCAAAATGTTCATTAATGGAACCGGTAGTTGAAGACTAGAAGAGTGTGAATTAAAAGAAGATAAATACTCAAATAAATATTGTTTTTTTGTTAAAGCTGCTAATCTAGAGACAGCAAAGGAAATTGGTAAAATAGAGTTTGCTCCTAAAACAGATTTATTTTCAGTTCCATCCAACTCACACATTTTTGCATCAATACCTTCTTGATCAAAAATATCAAACCCAATTAACTGATCTCTGAGTCTCTTCTCAATATTGTTTATTACTTTTTGCACCCCTTTTCCCATTAACATATCACCTCCGTCTCTAATTTCAATAGCTTCATACTTTCCAGTTGATGCTCCAGAGGGGATAGATGCACGAGAAAATAATGAGTTAGAGAAAACATCTACTTCGACTGTTGGATTACCTCTTGAATCAAAAACTTGTCTGGCTTTTATGTCCTTTATTTTATAATCCATTAATCAATATATTTATCCATATTAGAAACGAAGTGATCAAATAAATATCTAGAGTCTTGAGGACCTGGTGATGATTCTGGATGATACTGAACAGAAAAAAAAGGTTTATCAGTAAACATAATACCCTCAACAGTATTGTCATTTAAATTCCTGTGAGTGATTATAATGTTATTTTTTCCATTCAAACTATCTTCATCTATAGAAAAACCATGATTTTGAGAAGTAACTTCACATTTTTTAGTATTTAAATTTAAAACTGGATGATTGATTCCTCTGTGACCATTATGCATTTTATATGTCTTTAATCCACTAGCTAGAGCTATCAACTGGTGACCTAAACAAATTCCAAAAATCGGAATGTTTTTTTGAAGAATTATTTCTATATTTTTTATAACGTTCTTCATTGATGATGGATCGCCAGGGCCGTTAGAAAAAAATATACCTGTAGGTTTCCAATTAAGTATTTCTCTAGCTTCAGTATCAAATGGGAAAACTTTCATATACACTCCTCTATTTTCTAGACATCTTATAATGTTTTTTTTAATTCCAAAATCAAGTACAGCCACTCTATATTTTGAATTATCTTCTCCGATTTCATAGGGTTCTGAAGTAGAGACAAAAGAAGATAAATCTAATCCTTTCATGGAAGGTGCTTTTTTTAATTCCAATTTTAAAGATTCTATATTATTAACGTCAGAAGAAATCAAAACATTCATGACACCTTTATCACGAATATAACTAACTAGAGATCTAGTATCAACTTCAGAAATCACAAAAATATTTTCTTTTTCAAAATAATCTTTAATATTACCATCAGAATGATGTCTTGAGTTATCTAGATTAAAATCTTTACAAATTAACCCAGCTATTTTCATGGAATCAGATTCAACTTCACTTAAATTATAACCATAATTACCAATATGAACATTTGTTGTAACAACAACCTGACCATAATAAGATGGATCTGTGAAAACTTCTTGGTATCCAGTCATTCCTGTGTTAAAACAAATCTCACCAAAAGAAGTTCCTTTTTTACCTGCACATTTTCCATAAAAAATGGTACCGTCCTCTAAAATTAATACTGCGTTATTATCTTCTTTTTTCATATATTTTTTTTAAAAAAAGGACAAAACCTAAGAGGCTTTGTCCTTTATAAAATAATGTAATTAATATTTATTTAACTACTATTTTTCTTCAGCCTCTTCTTTATTTTCTTCGTCTGTTGAACCTTCTTTTTCAGTAAGCTCTTCTTCTGCAGGTTCTTCTTTAGCAGGTGCCTCTTCAACAGGTGTCTCCTCAGCAGGTGCCTCTTCAACAGGTGTCTCCTCAGCAGGTGCCTCTTCAGCAGGTGCCTCTTCAACAGGTGTCTCTTCAGCAGGTGCCTCTTCAGCAGGTGTCTCTTCAGCAGGCGCCTCTTCAGCAGGTGCCTCATTGTTTGATGAATTTGAAATAGATTTAGATTCTTTAACTTTTGAATCTAAATTTTCACTATTATTTGAAGATTTAGATGATCTTCTAGATCTTCTTGTTTTCTTTTTATCTTCTTTGTCAGGGTTATAAATTTCATTAAAATCAACTAATTCAATAAAACATATCTCAGCTGCATCACCTAGTCTTTTTCCTAATTTTATAATTCTTGTATACCCCCCTGGTCTATTTGAAACTTTTTCTGAAATAACAGAGAAAAGTTCAGAAACAGACTTTTTATCTTTTAATTTAGAAAAAACAACTCTTCTAGAATGTGTGGAATCATTTTTTGATTTAGTGATAATAGGCTCAACATATCTTTTTAAAACTTTTGCCTTAGCAACAGTAGTTTTTATACGCTTATGTATAATTAAAGAGCAAGCCATATTTGAAAGCATAGCCTTACGGTGACTTGCTGTTCTACTTAGTGATTTATTTTTATTTCTGTGCCTCATTTTTTATTCTTTTTCTAATTTATACTTTTCTAAATCCATACCAAAGGATAAATTTTTATCTTCAACCAAAGCATCAAGTTCAGTTAATGATTTTTTACCAAAATTTCTAAATTTCATTAAATCATTCCTATTATAAGAAACTAAATCCCCCAATGTATCAACTTCAGCAGCTTTCAAACAATTTAAAGCTCTAACAGAAAGGTCCATATCAACTAATCTAGTTTTAAGTAACTGCCTCATATGTAATGATTCTTCATCATATTCATCTTCCTTAGAAGAACCATCTGTTTCAATGGAAATTCTTTCGTCAGAAAATAACATGAAATGATGGATCAATATTTTAGCCGCTTCAGTTAACGCATCTTTTGGTAAAATAGAACCATCAGTAAAAATTTGAAAAATTAACTTTTCATAATCAGTCTTTTGTTCTACCCTGTAGTCTTCAATTGAATATTTAACATTTTTTATTGGAGTAAATATAGAATCCATAGGTATAGTACCTATAGGTGCATCCATTTTTTTATTCTCCTCTGATGAAACATACCCTCTTCCCTTTTCAATACATATTTCAAAATCTAATTTAACTGATTTTTCCATAGAACAAATATGAAGGTCTGGGTTTAAAACTTGAAATCCAGAAATAAATCTTCCAATATGACCTGCATTTACAGATTCTTGATTTGAAATTGAAACCTTAACAATTTCGGATTCAAATTCTTCAACTTGCTTCTTAAGTCTAATTTGTTTTAAGTTTAAAATAATTTGAACAACATCCTCGACTACCCCATCAATTACAGAAAATTCATGATCAACACCATCAATTTTAATTGAAGTAATTGCATAACCTTCTAAAGAAGATAATAAAACTCTTCTCAAAGCATTTCCTATCGTAAGACCATATCCAGGCTCAAGTGGACGAAATTCAAAATCACCTTGTGAATCGGTAGATTTTACCATAATCACTTTTTCTGGTTTTATAAAGTTTAGTATCGACATAATATTAATTTTTTATTTAATTTTTTTATTACTATTTAGAATATAATTCAACAATTAATTGTTCTTGTATATTTTCTGGAATCTGATTCCTTTCTGGAAGATTTAGGAACTTACCGTTAAAACTATCTGGATTCCATTCCAACCACTCAACTACATCTCTATTTAAAGATAAAGAATTAGTTATACACTCTAATGACTTTGACTTTTCTCTAACAGAAATTATATCACCAGGCTTCAAAGAAAATGAGGGTATATTAACAACTTCTCCATTAACAGTGATATGTTTATGTGAAACAAGTTGACGTGCACCACTTCTAGTATTTGCCATTCCAAGTCTAAACACTGTATTATCTAATCTAGACTCACAAAAAGCAAGTAGTGCTTCACCGGTTACTATTTTACTTTTTGATGCCCTTTTAAACAAGTTAGAAAACTGTTTTTCCAATATACCATAAGTATACTTTGCTTTCTGTTTTTCTGACAACTGAATTGCGTATTCTGATTTCTTTCCTCTTCTTTTTGATACACCGTGCTGTCCAGGTGGATAATTTTTTTTCTGAAGATATTTATCTGGCCCAAAAATTGGGTCTCCAAATTTTCTTGCTATTTTCGTTTTAGGTCCTATATATCTAGCCATAATTTTATTCTATTATTAAACTCTTCTTCTTTTTGGTGGTCTACATCCATTATGCGGAGTAGGAGTAACATCTATAATTTCAGTAACAGATATTCCAGCTCCATCAATAGCTCTTACAGCAGATTCTCTTCCATTTCCAGGTCCTTTTAAATACACCTTAACAGAACGAAGCCCTGCATCAAAAGCTACTTTTGCACAGTCTTCTGCAGCAACTTGCCCAGCGTAAGGAGTATTCTTTTTAGAACCTCTAAAGCCCTGTTTTCCTGCAGATGACCAACTAATAACTTCACCTGAGCTATTAGTAATTGAAATAATTATATTATTAAATGTAGAACTAATATAAGCATAGCCATTATTGTCTACTCTTACTTTTCTTTTCTTTTTATTTTTTGTATTTGCCATTTAAAAATTATTTAGTTGCTTTCTTTTTATTCGCAATTGTTTTCTTCTTTCCCTTCCTTGTTCTTGAGTTATTTTTTGTTTTTTGTCCTCTCAGTGGTAATCCTAATCTGTGTCTAATTCCTCTTTGACATCCAATATCCATTAGCCTCTTGATACTTAGCTGAATTTCTGATCTAAGTTCACCTTCAATTTTATATTCGTCAGAGACTATTTTTCTAATAGTAGTTAACTCTTTATCAGTCCAGTCTTGAACTTTTTTATTTAAGTCTACCTTTGCTTTTGATAAAATTTCTTTTGACCTACTTGGTCCTATACCAAAGATATAAGTTAAACTAATTACTCCTCTTTTATTTTTTGGTATATCAACACTTGCTATTCTAGCCATAATTAAATATTTATTATTAACCTTGTCTTTGTTTAAATCTAGGATTTAATTTATTAATCACATATAAACGTCCTTTTCTTCGAACTAATTTACAATCTGTACTTCTTTTTTTAATTGAAACTCTTTTTTTCATAATTCATTAATATCTAAATGTAATACGTCCTTTAGTTAAATCATATGGTGACATTTCTAATTTAACCTTATCACCAGGTAATAGTCTAATATAATGCATCCTCATTTTTCCTGAAATATGTGCAGTAATTACATGCCCATTATCAAGTTCAACTCTAAACATTGCATTAGATAATGATTCTTTTATAATTCCATCTTGTTCAATTGAAGCTTGTCTTGCCATAATTTTATTTATTTAAAGATTCATCAATTAAATTAAATGGTGATAAAATTTCCACTCCTTTATCAGTTATAGCTACTGTATATTCAAAATGAGCAGATGGTTTACCATCCTTAGTTTTTATTGTCCATCCATCATCTAATGAAACTATTTCTTTATCACCATAATTAATCATTGGTTCTATAGCAAGAACTAACCCTGGTTTAATTAAAACACCCTCTCCTTTTTTTCCATAATTAGGTACTTCAGGTGCTTCATGTAAATTAAACCCAACTCCGTGCCCTACTAACTCCCTCACCACACTAAAACCAAAAAATTCCGCATAATTTTGAATTGTAAAACCAATATCACCAATATATCCACCAACATTAACTGCAGCTACTGCTAGATCAAGACATTTTCTAGTAACTTCTAAAAGTTGCTTTTTTTCATTAGAAACCTCTCCAACTTCGTAAGTAAATGCGCAATCACTGAAATAACCATTTTTAATAACACCGCAATCTATTGAAAGAATGGTACCAGATTTTATTTTTTCATTATTAGGTAAACCATGAACAACTTCATCATTTGGTGAAACACATAGAGTATTAGGGAAATTATTATAACCTTTAAAAGCAGGAACGCCACCATTATCTCTGATAAATTCTTCAGCTGTTTTATCTAAAAAATCAGATGAGACCCCCGGTTTTATAAATTTTGCAATTTCAGCGTGAGTCCTAACCAGTAAAGAAGAACTTTCTCTTATTCCGTCAATATCTTTATTTGTTTTTAACATAATCATAACGCTACATCATTGATTTTCCTTTAATTCTTCCTCCTTTCATTAATCCATCGTAATGTCTATTTAATAAATAACTTTCAATTTGTTGTAAAGTATCTAAAACAACACCAACCATAATTAAAAGAGAAGTTCCACCATAAAATAAAGCAAATTGTGGACTCACTCCCAACATTCCAGCAAATGCAGGTAAAATAGCTACAAATGCAAGAAATAGGGAACCAGGTAATACAATCCTGGACATAACAGAGTCTAGATACTCTGCAGTCTGTCTTCCAGGCTTAATACCTGGAATAAAGCCACCATTTCTTTTCATATCATCTGCCATTTGAGAAGAGTTTACAGTTACCGCAGTATAAAAGTATGTAAACGCAACTACCATCCAGAAATAAATGAAATTATACCAAAATCCAAACATTGAGTCAGGTGAAGCAAAAGTAGTGTACAACCACATAGAAAAATTACCAGTTGTATTTGGATCTGGAGCTCCACCAAATCCAGAGAATGTCATGGGCAAAAACATCAAAGCTTGAGCAAAAATAATCGGCATTACTCCAGCAGCATTTACTTTTAAAGGAATATATTGCCTAACACCTCCAAACTGCCTATTACCAACGACTCTTTTAGCAAATTGAACTGGAATTTTTCTAGTACCTTGAACTAATAAAATAGAAATAAGTATTACAAGAAGTAAAAATAAAACTTCAATCAACATCAAAATTAAAACCCCACCTGTTTCCGCGAGCTTAGTTGTAAATTCTTGAACAAATGATAAAGGAAGAGCTGCAATAATACCAATCATAATCAAAAGAGATATACCGTTACCAATTCCTCTCTCAGTTATTCTTTCTCCAATCCACATTGCAAACAAAGTACCAGTGATTAAAACAATGTATGAAGTCCACCAAGCTGAAGAGGTCATTTGAATCCCATAAGCCGACAATGCTGTTAAATAACCAGGAGCTTGCACTGCACATATTGCAATGGTAAGGTACCTAGTAAGTTGATTGATTGTATTTCTTCCACTTTCTCCTTCCTTTTGTAATTTTTGGATATATGGCAAACCTATACCTAAAAGTTGAATTACAATTGAAGCAGATATATATGGCATTATTCCCAAAGCCATAATTGAAGATTGTGAGAAAGCTCCACCAGTAAATAAATCAAGAATACCTAAAAGACCTTCTTGACTTTGCTCAGTAAAATTTTGTAATGCTTCTCTGTTTACCCCAGGAAGTGTAACAAAAGCACAAATACGGTAAATTAAAACAAAACCAAGCGTAACATAAATTCTTGATTTAAGCTCTTCTATTTTAAAGATATTTTTTAATGTTTGTAATAGCCCCTTCATTAATCAGAAATTAAATTAGTTTTACCACCACTTTCCTCAATTAACTTGATAGAGGATTTTGAAAATTGATGAGCAAAGATTTCTAATTTAGAATTGAAATCTCCTTTACATAAAATCTTTACCTTTTCGTCTTTCTTTATTAACCCTAATTTGATCATTAGTTTTAAATCTAGCTTATCACTTATTTTCTTTTCATCAATCAATTTTTGAATTCTACCAAGATTTAACGGGGAAAATACTTTTTTATTTGGACTAAAAAAACCAAATTTTGGCACACGTCTTTGAAGCGGCATTTGACCACCCTCAAAACCTATTTTTTTAGAATAACCTGAACGAGATTTTTGTCCTTTATGCCCCCTTCCTGCAGTAGAACCACCAGAAGCCTGACCTCTTGCTATTCTTTTTCTATTTCTTACCGAACCTGAACTAGGTTTTAAATTTGATAAATTCATAATTATTTTATTTCTTTAGTTTCAACTAGGTGCGAAACTTTTTTAATCATTCCTATTATTTGAGGAGTAGCCTCAACTTCTACTGTTTTATTAATTTTATTTAAACCTAAAGCAATCAAGGTTCTTTTTTGATTTTCAGGTCTTCCAATTTTACTTCTAAGCTGTTTTATCTTTATTTTTGCCATCTTTTTATCCATTAAATACTTTTTCTAAACTTATTCCTCTGACTGCTGCAATTTTACTAGCACTTCTTAAACTAATAAGAGCTTGAAAAGTAGCTTTAACAACATTATGAGGATTTGAAGATCCTTTAGACTTTGATAAAATATCTTTAATACCTACACAATCCATAATAGCTCTCATTGCACCACCAGCAATAACACCTGTACCACTAGAAGCAGGTCTCATAAAAACAGTAGCTCCACCAAACTTACCGTTTTGCTCATGGGGGATAGTTCCGTTAATAATAGGAATTCTCATTAAATTTTTCTTTGCATTTTCTAAACCTTTTGCAATTGCAGATGTTACTTCACCTGCCTTTCCTAATCCATAACCAACTACACCATTTTTATCACCAACTACAACAATTGCAGAAAAGGTAAAAGTTCTTCCTCCTTTGGTTACTTTTGTTACTCTTTGAATACCGACAACTTTTTCTTCTAGCTCTAAACCACTCGGTCTTACATACTCTATAATATCTTTATATTTTTTCATAAAAGTTTAATTAAAATTTTAATCCTTCCTTTCTAGCACTCTCAGCTAATGATTTAACTCTACCATGATATAAATAACCATTTCTATCAAAACAACATTCCTTTATCCCTTTAGATAAAGCTAATTTTGCTATATTTTTTCCAACCTCTTCTGATTGTTTAACCTTATTTCCATTGTTTTTAAAAGATTTTGTAAGAGAAGATGTAGAACAAATTGTTTCACTAGTCTCATCATTAACAATGGACGCGTAAATTTCTTTATTACTTCTAAACACAGTTAATCTTGGCACTTTACTTGTTCCAAAAACAACCTTTCTTATTCTATTTTTTATCCTAAGCCTTCTGTCTTTTTTTGTTAATTTCATAAATATATTTTTATGCTGTTGTTTTTCCTGCTTTTCTTCTAACTTTTTCTCCAACAAACCTGATTCCTTTTCCTTTATAAGGGTCGTGCTTTCTAAAAGATCTTATCTTAGCACAAACCTGACCCAATAACTGTTTGTCATAAGACTTTAATATTATTTTTGGATTAGAACCCTTCACAGTCTCTGTTTCTACCTTAACTTCTGGACAAACTTCAAAAACAATATTGTGAGAATAACCTAAGGAAATGTCTAATTTTTGACCTTGATTAGAAGCTCTAAAACCAACACCATGTAGTTCAAGTTCTTTAGTATAACCTTTTGAAAGTCCCTCTATCATATTAAAAACAAGAGACCTATATAATCCGTGTTTTGATTTAATTTCTTTATCATCAGAACTTCTTTTAACTTCAATAATTGAATCTTTTACAATAAAATCAAAATCTAAACCTACATTTAAAGACATTGATTTCCCATTGCATGAAACAGTAACAACACCTTCTTCAAACAAAAAGTTTACATTTTCAGGGAGCTCTATAATTTTTTTTCCAATTCTTGACATTTTTTTTTATTTTAATAGACTAAACATAAAACTTCACCTCCAACATTAGTTTTTCTTGCTTCTTTATCAGTCATAACACCTTTTGATGTAGAAACAATTGCAATTCCAAGACCATTTAGAACCCTAGGTAAATCGTTTTTACTAGAGTAATTTCTCAACCCAGGTTTACTAACTCTCTTTATTTTTTTAATGGCAGGAATTTTTGTTACCAAATCATATTTTAAGGCAATTCTGATAATACCTTGATTTCCATTATCTACAAATTTGTAGTTCAATATATACCCTTGATCTTTTAATATCTTAGTTATATCTTTTTTTATGTTTGAACTAGGTACATCAACAACCTTATGCTTTGCCATGTAAGCATTTCTGATTTTTGTTAAATAATTTCCTATTGAATCTGTTATCATATTAATTAAATTTTACCAACTTGATTTTTTTACTCCAGGTATTAAGCCTGCATTAGCCATTTTTCTGAACAAAACTCTAGAAATTCCAAATGTTCGCATATATCCTTTAGGTCGTCCTGTAATTTTACATCTGTTGTGTAATCGGACAGGAGAAGCATTCTTTGGAATGCTTTGGAGACCTTCATAATCACCAGCTTCCTTAAGCGCCTTTCTTTTAGCAGCATATTTAGCTACCAATCTTTGACGTTTTACTTCTCTTGCTTTCATTGATTCTTTTGCCATAATCTATTTACTTTTTTTTGAATGGTAAACCAAAACTTTCAAGTAAACTTCGTGCATCTTGGTCAGACTTAGCCGAAGTAACAAAAGTAATATCCATTCCAGTTATTTTTTTAACTTCATCTACTTTAATTTCAGGAAAAATTATCTGTTCTTTTATTCCTACAGTGTAATTTCCTCTTCCATCAAATCCTTTGGGATTGATCCCCTGAAAATCTCTTATTCCAGGCATAGATATGGAGATTAATCTATCCAAGAATTCATACATCCTATTTCTTCTTAAGGTAACTTTAACTCCAATTGGCATACCTTTTCTTAATTTAAAATTTGCAATATCTTTTTTTGATTTTGTAATAATTGATTTTTGACCTGCAATTTTTGTCATTTCAAGATTAGCTTGTTCAATCATTTTTTTATCAGAGACAGCAGAACCGATACCCTGACTTAAACAAATTTTCTGTATTTTAGGTACTTCCATAACGTTATCAAAATCTAAATCTTTCAATAATTTTGGAAGAATTTCCTTTTCATATTTTACTTTTAATCTTGGTTTCATTTTATTTTTATTTTACTAAATCTCCTGTAGTTTTAAAATATCTTTCTTTTTTTCCTGTTTTCTTATTAATTCTTTTTCCAATTCTAGATGGTTTTCCTTTAGAATCAACTAACAATAAATTAGAAATATCAATACCTGCTTCTTTTTTAAGGACACCACCTTTAGGGTTATCTTGATTAGGTTTAGTATGTTTAGAGACTAAGTTAACACCTTCAACAATTGCAATATATTTCATTTTATTAATTGAAATAATTCTACCCTTTTTTCCCTTATCACGACCAGTCATGATTTGAACATTATCGCCTTTTTTTAAATATGTCTTTTTCATTTTTCTTTATTATAAAACTTCAGGTGCTAATGAAATTATTTTCATATATTTTTTTTCTCTTAACTCTCTAGCAACAGGTCCAAAAACTCTAGTGCCTTTCATTTCATTATTTGTATCTAATAAAACACATGCATTATCATCAAACCTGATATAAGAACCATCTTTTCTTCTAACTTCTTTCTTTGCCCTCACTACTACTGCTGTACTTACTTGACCTTTTTTTACAGTCCCGTTGGGAGTAGCTGATTTTACAGTAACAACTATCTTGTCTCCTAATGAAGCATATCTTCGTTTTGTGCCACCTAAAACACGAATACATAAAACTTCTTTAGCCCCAGTGTTATCTGCAATATTTAATCTTGATTCTTGTTGTAACATGGTTATTTAGCTTTTTCTATAATTTTAATTAATCTCCAACACTTATTTTTACTTATAGGTCTTGTTTCCATGATTGATATTCTATCTCCAATATTACACTCATTGTTTTCATCATGAACAAAAAACTTAGTTGTTTTTTTTATAAACTTCCCATAGATCCTATGCTTGATTCTTCTTTCCACAGAAACAACTAATGACTTATCCATAGAATTACTTGTAACAATACCTATTCTTTCCTTTCTAAAATTTCTTTTTTTTAACTCCATTTTAAATACTTATATCTCTATTTTTTAATTCTGTAATCATTCGAGCAATACTCCTTCTAGTAAATTTGATTTGAGAGGGATTTTCAATTTGCGATACAGAGTGCTGTAAACACATTTTTTCATACTCAGAACGTGTATCAGTTAACTTTTTTTGTAACTCTTCGTTTGTCATTTCTTTATAAATCTTATTACTCATAATCAAATAAATTTTAATTTTTTACGTAATCTCTCCTGATAACAAATTTTGTTTTTATAGGAAGCTTCTGAGAAGCAAGCCTTAATGCTTCTTGAGCAACTTCAAATGAAACACCATCTATTTCAAACATAACCCTACCTGGTTTTACTACAGCTACAAAATGCTCAGGAGCACCTTTTCCTTTACCCATCCTAACTTCAGCTGGTTTCTTAGTAATGGGCTTATCAGGAAAAATTCTAATCCATAATTGCCCCTCTCTCTTCATATATCTAGTTGCTGCAATACGAGCAGCTTCAATTTGTCTAGATGTCATCCAACATTCTTCTAATGCTTTAATCCCAAAGGAACCAAAGTCTAAATTACTTCCCCTGTGAGCAAGACCTTTCATTCTTCCCTTTTGCATTTTTCTAAATTTTGTTCTTTTAGGTTGTAACATATTATTTTACTTTTTTCTATTATTCTTTTTTCTTCCAAGATTTAGAGTTTCAATAGGTGTCAAATCTCTTTTCCCATAAACCTCTCCCTTAAATATCCAAACTTTAACTCCAATTATTCCATAGGTTGTTAGAGCCTCTTCACAAGCATAATCAATATCAGCTCTAAAAGTATGGAGTGGTATTCTACCCTCTTTCCAACTTTCAGTCCTCGCCATTTCAACTCCATTAAGTCTTCCAGCAACTTGAATTTTAATACCTAAAGCTCCCATTCTAACTGACGATGAAATGGCCATCTTAACGGCTTTTCTGTAGTTAATTCTACCCTCAATTTGACGTGCAACATTCATTGCCACTAAATATGCATCTAATTCCTGTCTTTTAATTTCAAAGATGTTTAACTGAATATCTTTTTTTGTTAACTTTTTTAATTCTTCCTTTAATTTATCTACCTCTTGACCTCCTTTTCCAATAATTATACCAGGACGAGCAGTACTAATTGTAATAGTTACTGACTTTAATCGCTCAATTACAATTTTTGATACACTAGCTTTTGAAAGCCTTGCTCTGATGTATTTTCTAATTTTATAATCTTCTGAAAGTCTATCACCAAAATCATAACCCCCGTACCATACTGAGTCCCAGCCCCTAATAAAGCCTAATCTATTTCCTATTGGATTTGTCTTTTGTCCCATATTTTTTTAATTTATTTTAACTTCTTTTTGTTCAACTTCATCAATTATCATTGTAACATGATTTGATCTCTTTCTTATCCTATGTGCTCTTCCTTGGGGAGCGGGTTGGATTCGCTTTAACATTCTAGCTGAATCAACAAAAATTTCTTTTACAATAAGATCAGTATTTTCAATATTTTTTTCTTTATTTTTTTCTTTCCAATTTGCCATACAAGACAATAAAAGTTTGTACATTCTTTTAGAGACTTCCTTTGAATCTGTTTTTAAAATATTTAAAGCAATATTTACGTCTATACCTCTAATTTGATCAGCAACTAATCTCATTTTTCTAGGAGAAGTTGGACACTTCATAAGCTTTGCAAAAGCTAACTTTTTATTAGCTTCTTTAATTAACTGTGCTTTATTTTTTTTTCTAACTCCCATTTTATTTTATCTTTTATCTCTTTTTATTACCAGAATGACCTCTAAAATTTCTTGTCGGAGAAAATTCTCCTAACTTATGACCAACCATATTTTCTGTAATAAAAACAGGAATAAATTGCTTTCCATTATGAACGGCAATAGTTTGACCTACAAAATCTGGAATAATCATTGAAGCTCTACTCCATGTTTTAATAACAGTCTTTTTATTTGACTCAGTTGCAACAGCAACTTTTTTTGCCAATTTAACGCTCACAAATGGTCCTTTTTTTAAAGATCTTGCCATAGTTTATTTTTTTCTTCGTTCAATTATAAATTTATTTGATGCCTTTTTCTTTTTTCTAGTTTTGAATCCCTTCGCTGGAACTCCAGTTCTAGACCTGGGATGACCACCAGAAGACTTTCCTTCTCCACCACCCATAGGATGATCCACTGGGTTCATTGCAACACCTCTAGTTCTTGGCCTTCTTCCTAACCATCTACTTCTTCCTGCCTTTCCTGACTTTTGCAAGTTATTTTCTGAGTTAGATAAAGAACCAATTGTGGCTAAACAAGTTGATAAAACCATTCTAATTTCACCACTTGGTAATTTTAAAGTGACATATTTTCCTTCTCTAGCAACTAAAGTCGCGAATGAACCTGCACTTCTTGCAAATTCACCTCCTTTTCCAGGTGTTAACTCTACATTATGAACAGCTGTTCCTAATGGAATATCAGACAGATATAGTGCGTTTCCAACATCAGGGGATGATTTTTTACCAGATGAAATTGTATCACCTACTTTCAGATCTTTTGGACATAAAATATAACTTTTTTCACCGTCAGCATAATAAACTAGAGCTATTCTTGCACTTCTGTTAGGGTCATATTCGATGGTCTTTACAATTGCCGGAATATCAGTTTTTTGTCTTTTGAAATCAATGATTCTATATTTTTTCTTGTGACCACCACCAATGTATCTCATTGTCATCTTTCCGTCTTTATTTCTACCACCGCTCCTTTTATTTACAGCTAACAAACTTTTTTCGGGTCTCGAAGCAGTAACATCAATTGATGTTACAACTTTAAAACGTTGCCCAGGAGTTGTTGGATTTAATTTTCTAGTTGCCATTTTAATTATTGTAAAAATCTATATTATTATCTTTTTCTAATCTAACTATCGCCTTTTTAAACGAATTCGTCTTTCCCTTAATTACACCAGTTTTAGTGAATCTACTTTTTTCTTTACCCCTATATATCATTGTTCTAACAGATTTGACTTTTACATTGTAGTTAGTTTCAACTGCTCTTTTTATCTCTATCTTATTAACCTTTTTATTGACCACAAATCCATAATCGTTTAAGGACTCAGTCTTTTGAGTCATCTTTTCTGTTACTATAGGCCTTATAATTACTTTCATTTTATTTATTTTAATAAATTTTCTATGTTTTTTATAGCAGCTTCAGTTATAACTATTTTACTAGCGTTCATCAAAGAGAATATGTCTAATTCATGAGAGTTAATTACACTAACTTTTTGGACATTTCTGGAAGAAAGAAGTAAATTATCATTCTTTTTTTCAGAAATCAGTAAGGATTTACTCATATTAATACCTAAATCAGAGAGCATTTTTATACATCTTTTAGAATTTGGCTTTTCAAAAAGAAAGTCTTCTAAAATTAAAATACTTTTGTCTTTAAATTTTGAGCTTAAAACAGTTTTTTTAGCTAATTTTTTTACCTTTTTATTTAATTTAAAAGAGTAATCTCTTGGCAAGGGGCCAAAAGTTCTACCACCTCCTCTAAATAAAGGTGACTTAATGCTTCCTGCTCTCGCCGTACCTGTTCCTTTTTGTTTTTTTATCTTTCTAGTACTTCCAATAATCTCAGATCTTGGTTTAGCCTTATGAGTACCCTGTCTATTGTTAGCCATATATTGTTTTACAGCTAGGTAAACAACATGATCATTAGGATCTGATTTAAAGACTTTATCACTTACAGATATTTCTCTACCTGTTTCTTTACCTTCAATATTTAAAACTTTTAACTTCATAATTAACTATTTAGTTATTTCAACATAACTATTCTTAGGACCTGGGATAGCACCTCTTATTAATAATATATTTCTATCACCTAGAATTTTCATAATTTTCAAATTCTGATAAGTAACTCTTTTACCACCCATTCTACCTGCCATTCTCATTCCTTTAAATACTCTGGCAGGATAAGAGGCAGCACCAATTGACCCAGGGGCCCTCATTCTATTATGTTGACCGTGTGTAGCATCACCAACTCCTCTAAAGCCATGTCTTTTAACTACTCCTTGAAACCCCCTTCCTTTACTTTTTCCACTAACATCAATAAAATCACCTTCGTTAAATAACTGACTAGCCGTAAGAACATCACCAACTTTAATATCTTTAACTGTTGTATTGCCTTCGTCATCCGATTCAGAAATAGCAAAAGATGGAAACTCCTTATAAATTTTTTTAGGGCTCGTTTTTGATTTTTTTAAATGACCAATTTCTGATTTAATGGATTTCTTTAAATTTTTATTTTCGAAACCTATTTGAATAGATTCATATCCGTCATTTCCCTCTGTTTTTAACTGAGTAACAACACATGGACCTGCTTCTACAATTGTACAAGCTACATTAATACCATTTTCATCAAAAATGCTAGTCATTCCTATTTTTTTTCCTATAATTCCAGCCATTTATTTATACTTTTATTTCTACTTCTACTCCACTCGGAAGTTCTAATTTCATAAGTGCATCAACAGTTTTGTTGGCATTTGTTGCGCAAAAAATATCTAACAGTCTTTTAAAAGAACTTAACTCAAATTGTTCTCTTGCTTTTTTATTAACATGAGGGGACCTTAAAACTGTAAAATGTTTTTTGTGAGTAGGAAGTGGAATTGGCCCACTTACAACTGCACCCGTTGGTTTTACAGTTTTTACAATTTTTTCAGCAGTTCTATCAACTAAATTGTGATCGTACGATTTTAATTTTATTCTAATTTTTTGACTCATAACTTTAAGCCTCTATTTTTTTAACTTTATTAATAACTTCTTGTGCTATATTTTTTGGAGCTTCTTCAAAATTAAAAAACTCCATTGTTGATGTTGCTCTACCTGATGTTATAGTTCTTAAATCAGTTACATATCCAAACATTTCAGATAAAGGAACTTTAGCGTTAATTATTGTAGCACCGCTTCTTTCGTTAGTGCCTTCTATTAAACCTCTTCTCTTGTTCAGGTCACCGATAACGTCACCCATATTTTCTTCAGGAGTAACAACTTCTAATTTCATAATTGGTTCTAATAAAATAGGATTACATTTAGGAAGAGCCTCTTTAAAAGCCAATTTGGCACATATTTCGAATGATAACGAATCTGAATCTACAGCATGATATGAACCATCAGTTAATGTAACTTGCATGGAATCCATAGCAAATCCTGCTAAAACACCATTTTCCATTGCTTGTTTAAAACCTTTTTCAACTGAAGGTATATACTCTCTCGGAATGTTACCACCTTTTATTTTATTAATGAAAACAAAACCAGGGTTTTCAGTATCATTGTTTGGTTCAATGGTAAAAACAATATCAGCAAATTTTCCTCTACCACCGGTTTGTTTCTTATAAATTTCCCTATGTTCAGAAGAACCTGATATAGCTTCCTTATAATTCACTTGAGGAGCTCCTTGAGTACATTCAACTGAAAATTCTCTTTTTAATCTATCGATAAGAACCTCAAGATGAAGTTCACCCATTCCTGAAATAATAGTCTGTCCAGAATCTTCATCAGTTTTAACTTGAAAAGTTGGATCTTCTTCTGCAAGTTTTGCTAAACCATTTCCTAATTTATCTAAATCTGCCTTAGTTTTTGGTTCCACGGCAATACCTATAACTGGTTCAGGGAATTCCATTGACTCTAAAGAGATTGGTGCATTTTCTGCACATAAAGTATCACCTGTTTTAATATTTTTAAAACCAACTGCAGCACCAATATCTCCGGCTTCAATAACATCAAGAGAATTTCTATTATTTGAATGCATTTGGAATATCCTAGAAATTCTTTCTTTTTGATCTGACCTTGTGTTTAAAACATAAGATCCTGCATTTAATTTTCCAGAATATACTCTAAAGAAACATAATCTTCCAACAAAAGGATCGGTAGCAATTTTAAAAGCTAGCGCACTAAAAGGTTCATCGTTTGAAGGACCTCTTTTAATAATTTCTTCTGAAGAAGGTTTTTTACCCTCGACCTCACCAACATCAAGAGGACTAGGTAAATATAACATTACATTATCAAGAGCAGTTTGAACACCTTTATTTTTGAAAGCTGACCCACACATTAAGGGGGTAACTGACATATTTAAAGTTGCTGTTCTTAGAGCCCTTTCAATTTCACTAGGAGTAATAGATTCAGGATTATCAAAATATTTTTCCATTAGGGCTTCATCAGATTCAGCAACTGACTCAAGCAATTTTTCTCTCCATTCATTAGCGTCTTGCTTTAAATCATCAGGAATATCTAGTTCTTCATATGTCATTCCTAAATCTTCCTCGTTCCATATAATTGCTTTCATTTTTATTAAGTCAACAACTCCTTTAAAATTATCTTCAGTTCCAATTGGGATTTGAATAGGAACTGGATTCCCATTTAATCGTTCTTTAATTTGATCTACACATCTAAAGAAATCAGCACCAATTCTATCCATTTTATTAACAAAGCCAATTCTAGGAACCTTGTACCTGTCAGCTTGCCTCCAAACAGTTTCAGACTGAGGTTCTACCCCACCGGAGGCACAAAATAAAGCAATAGCTCCATCTAGAACTCTCAATGATCTTTCTACTTCAACGGTAAAATCAACGTGACCTGGTGTATCAATAATATTCATTTTAAATTCCTCTCCTCTAAATTTCCAATTTGTTGTAGTAGCAGCAGAAGTAATAGTTATCCCTCTTTCTTGTTCCTGTTCCATCCAATCCATAGTAGCAGCTCCATCATGAACCTCACCAATTTTATGACTCAAACCTGTGTAATATAAAATACGCTCAGTTGTGGTAGTTTTACCAGCATCTATGTGAGCCATAATTCCAATATTTCTAGTGTATTTTAAATCTCTTTTTGACATTGTAATTAAATTTTAAAATGAGAAAATGCTTTATTAGATTCTGCCATTTTATGAACTTCAGTTTTTTTCTTATATGCCCCGCCTTCTTCATTAAATCCAGCAATAATTTCTGCTGCTAATTTCTCAGCCATTGTCTTTCCATTTCTTTTTCTAGAAAAATTTATAAGCCATGACATTCCCATTGAAATTTTTCTTTCAGGTCTAACTGGCATGGGAATTTGAAAAGTAGCACCACCTACTCTCCTACTTCTCACCTCAACTTCTGGCATAATATTTGAAAGTGATTTTTTCCATACTACTAATGGATCTTCATCTATATTTTCATTTTTTTTCACTAAATCTAAGGCATTGTAAAATATCTTAAATGCTTTTTGTTTATTGCCACTAATCATGAGACAATTAACAAATCTAGTAACCAATGTGTCTCCAAATTTTGGGTCTGGTAATAATATTCTTTTTTTAGCTCTTGATTTTCTCATTGTGTGATATTATTTTTTTGGTTTTTTAGATCCGTACTTTGACCTTCTTTGATTTCTGCCCTCGACACCAGCTGTATCAAGTGCACCCCTAACAATATGGTATCTAACACCTGGAAGATCTTTGACTCTACCTCCACGAACAAGTACAATAGAGTGTTCTTGTAAATTATGGCCTTCTCCAGGTATATATGCATTAACTTCATTTCCATTTGTAAGTCGCACCCTAGCAACCTTTCTCATTGCTGAGTTAGGTTTTTTTGGTGTTGTAGTATATACTCTAGTACAAACACCTCTTCTTTGAGGACAAGTATCCAAAGCACCAGACTTACTTTTACTTTTAAAAACTTTTCTCCCCTTTCTAATTAACTGTTGTATTGTTGGCATTATTTAAAATTATTTTTAATTAGCTAAACCCTCATAAAAAAGCATAGGCCTCCCTAAAAGGTCTGCAAATCTATAATTTTTAATCTTTATATCAAACCTTATCATTTCTTTTTTTAAAAAATATTTACTAGTTAACTGCCCAAACCATTGTCTTCTAGTTACTTATGGTTTTAAAAAAAAACTAAAATATTATTAATTAACAGATTAAATAAAAAGAATTTATATTTAAGCATTAAAATTATTTATGGAACAAATTAAATTTCTAAATAATATACAACAAGAATGTGTAAAAAATACTGAGGGACCAATGATAATTATATCTGGTCCTGGTTCAGGAAAAACTAGAGTCATCACTTCTAAAATTGCTTACATATTAAATAAAGGAGTCAACCCATATAATATTTTAGCTTTAACATTCACTAACAAATCTGCAAAAGAATTATTAAACCGCATTCAGTCTATATCCTCTAATGTATCATTGTGGAAATTATGGGCAGGCACATTTCATTCAATGTTTGCAAGAATATTGAGAATTGAATCTGAATTCATTGGTTATAATAACCACTTTACTATTTTAGATAATGAGGACTCTAAATCGATGATAAAAAGAATAATTAATGACTTTAAACTTGATAAAGAAAATTACAGACCTAATGGTGTTTTTTCGAAAATATCTTTATTAAAAAACAATCTTATTGACCCACATGAGTATGAAAAAAACCATGAATTTATTAAAAACGATGAAAATAAAAACCAACCTAAATTTCTACTCATTTACCGGACTTATATCAATAAATGTAAACAAAATCAAAATATGGATTTTGATGACTTATTAGTCAATACATTAAACCTATTTAGAAAAAACAATAGTGTTTTAGAAAAATATCAAGAAATTTTTAAGTATATATTGATTGACGAGTTTCAAGATACAAATATTCTACAATTAGAAATAATTAAACTCCTAGCAAAAAAAAATAACAATTTATGTGTAGTAGGTGATGATTCGCAAAGTATTTATTCGTTTCGCGGGGCTAACATAAATAATATATTAAACTTTAATAAGTTATATCCACTTGCAAAAATATTTAAACTTGAGGAAAACTACAGGTCTACAAAAATTATTCTTAAAGCTGCTAATAGTTTAATTTCTCACAATGAACAAAAACTAGAGAAAAAAATTTGGACGAATAAAGAAAATGGAGAAAAAATAAATTTAAATTTAGTGGATTCTGACAAAGAAGAAGGATTGTTAATAGCAAAAACAATCAAAGAACTCTACCCCTCAAAAAAATTTTCTGATCATTTAGTGTTATTTAGGATGAATAGCCAATCAAGAGTTATTGAGGAGGGACTAAGAAGATTAAATATAAATTACAAAGTTTTTGGATTATCCTTCTACAAAAGAAAAGAAATTAAAGACGTTTTAGCATACTTGAAATTAATTACAAATAAACAAGATGATGAATCTTTAATAAGAATTATTAACTACCCTGCAAGGGGGATTGGGAAAACTTCAATTGAAAGAATTAGAGAATTTGCATTCAAAAATAATATTTCTTTGTGGGAAGTAATCTCAAAAATTAAAAACATAGATATCAAAATTAATGAAGGTTTGAAGGGCAAAATACATGATTTTTTTAATTTAATAGAAAGTTATTCATCTAGAAATTCTGAAAATGCATTTGACTTAGTAATCTCATTAGTTGATGGATTAAAAATAATTGAAATTTTATCAAACGATCAATCTGTTGAAAGCAACACAAAAATTGAAAATATTAGAGAATTACTTAACGCAATTAAATCATTTACTGAGGAACAAGAAAATAATACAATAGCAAATTTTCTAGACCAATCTGTTCTTGTAAATGAAAGTAATAATGAAGAAAATTCTAACAATGACGATTTCGTGTCATTAATGACAATTCATCAATCGAAAGGATTAGAATTTTCACAAGTTCATATAGCTGGAATGGAAGAAAACATTTTCCCTTCTCAACAATCTATGTTTTCTCAGAAAGATATTGAAGAAGAAAGAAGATTATTATACGTAGCTATAACTAGAGCTAAAGATAAAGTTTACATGTCTCATTGTAAATCAAGATTTAGATTTAATAACTATGTATCCAATGAACCAAGTAGATTCATTAATGAAATTGATGAAAATTGTATTGAAAAAAATGAGACCAAAAACTATATTAGCGATTTGTCAAGCCACAAATCTTTTCAAAGGAAAGCGAACGAAAAGAAATTTGACTTTAAAACACCCAAAAAAAATTTAGTTAAAATAACAAAATTTAAAACTTCAAAAGATAATATAAAAACTAAAAATTTAAATGTCGGTAGATTCATCATACATAATATATTTGGTAAAGGGAAAATTGTTTCATTAACTGATTCAAATGAAAAAATGGAGGTTGAATTTGAAAATAAAAGCAAAAAAACAATTTTAGTTAGATATGCTAAATTTGATTTAATTGATTAAAAAAAATTATATTTACGATAAATATCTATACTACTCTACAAAATCCAATCTTATATTATGAAATATAACACTGAACTATCAAAACTTATTATTCCAGAATACGGAAGACATATTCATCAAATTATTGACTCTCTTTCATTAATTAAAGACAGAAAAAAAAGAAATGAACAAACAGAAATTGTGATTCAAATTATGGGAAATCTAAACCCTCACTTAAGAGATGTGAATGACTTCAAACATAAATTATGGGATCATCTTTTCATAATGTCTGATTACAAACTTGACGTTGACTCACCATATCCTATTCCTGAAAAAAAAGAAAAAAAAGAAAGACCCATCAAAATAACTAATACACAAGGTACCGTGAAATATAGACATTATGGAAAATTTGTAATTGAGATGCTTAAAAAATTATCAGATTCAAAAAATGAAGTAAATAAAAATCATTTAATTATCTCTATTGCAAATCAAATGAAAAGGTCTTACATAAATTGGAATAAATCAAATGTTTTAGATGACGTGATTTTTAGCGAAATTGAAAACATATCAAATGGGAAAATAAAAATTCCAGAAAACACTGTTTTAGATAATATCCAAATTTATCAAAAACAAAATAATCACCATAAATCCGGTCCTAGAAAAAAGTTAAATCACAGACCAAAAAAATTCAAGTAAAAAAATGAGTAGCTTTGAAATAATTGGAGGCAGAAGTTTATCCGGAACAATAACTCCTCAAGGTTCGAAAAATGAAGCTTTACAGGTCATCTCCGCCTGTTTACTTTCCAGTAAAAAAATTGAAATAAAAAATGTACCCGAAATTACTGATGTTCTTAATTTAATTAAACTACTAAAAGTAATTGGTGTAAAAATTAATAGAAAAAACAAAAATCACTTTATCTTTCAAGCAAAGAAAATAGATCCAAACTATTTTAAAAATGAGAATTTTATAAAACTTAGCTCGAAAATTAGAGGTTCTATTATGATAATGGGACCTTTAGTATCTAGATTTGGAAGATCTTATGTTATTACTCCAGGGGGAGATAAAATTGGGAGAAGACCATTAGACACACATTTTGTAGCTCTTGAAAAATTAGGAGCAATTATCAAATCAAGAAAAAAAAATGTCTTCAAAATAGAGGGAAGGAAATTGATTGGCAAAGAAATATTATTAGAAGAAGCTTCTGTTACTGCTACTGCAAATATTATTATGGCAGCAAGTTTAGCAAATGGAGTTACAAAAATATATAATGCGGCTTGCGAACCATATATACAACAGTTGTGCAGAATGTTAAACAGTATGGGAGCTAAAATAACTGGTCAAGGTACTAATTTAATTCAAGTACAAGGGGTTAAAGAATTAAATGAAACTAAACATGAAATTTTACCTGACATGATTGAAATAGGTAGTTGGATTGGTTTAGCAGTTATGACTCAATCTAACCTTACGATAAAAAATTGCTCAATAAAAAATCTTGGAATTATACCTAACATATTTAAAAAATTAGGAGTAAAACTGAAAATTAAAAATGATGACATTATAATTAAAAAACAAAAAACACATGAAATTCAAACCTTTATGAATGGATCTATTTTAACAATTTCTGATGCACCATGGCCAGGTTTCACCCCTGACCTAATTAGTATTATATTAGTGTTAGCTACTCAGGCAAAAGGTAGTATACTTATACATCAAAAAATGTTTGAAAGTAGATTATTTTTTGTTGATAAATTGATTGATATGGGAGCTAAAATAATTTTATGTGATCCACACAGAGCTACAGTTATAGGGATTGACAGAAAATATCCTCTCAAGGGAACTGTAATGAGTTCTCCTGACATTAGAGCTGGAATTGCTCTATTGATTGCAGCTTTATCCGCTCACGGCAAAAGCATTATTTTCAATATTAATCAAATTGATAGAGGATATGAAAATATTGTGGAAAGATTACAACAAATTGGAGCAAAAATAAAAAGAATATAAATTTTCAACATGACAACTTGTCATAATTATTGATTTGGCAGAGATTTTGCTTTATAAATTTTATAATAATTACAATAATGACAAAAAAAAAGAAAATACTTAAAAAAGATCTTAACCAAAAAAAAATTGAAGAACTAAAAAATCAAGTAAATGAAGGAAATGAAAAGTACCTGAGGTTGTTGGCTGAATGGGAAAATTATAGAAAAAGAACTCTCAAAGAAAAAACTGCTTCAGTCAATTATGGAAAAGAATCAATAATTTCTAAAATCCTACCTATTTTAGATGACTTTGAAAGAGGTCTTAAAGCAAATGAAAAAAAAGATACTGGTAGTGGGTTTCAATTAATTATTCAAAAACTATTTGATGTATTACAAAAGGAAGGGTTAATTAAAATTTCGGTTAACTCTGGTGACGAATTTGATGTAAATCAACATGAAGCAATTAGTCAAATTCCAATAAAAAAACCAGAATTAAAAGGAAAAATTGTTGAAGAAATTGAATCTGGGTACACATTCAATGAAAAAATCATAAGATTTAATAAAGTCGTAATTGGAAAATAATGAATAAAAGAGATTACTATGAAATACTTGGTTTACAAAAAAATGCAAGTGACCAAGAAATAAAAAAAGCTTATCGGAAATTAGCAATTAAGTATCATCCTGACAAAAATCCAGATGACAAAGAAGCTGAAGAAAAATTTAAAGAAGCAGCAGAAGCATACAGCGTTTTGAGTAATAATGAAAAAAGAAGAAGATACGATCAATTTGGTCATCAAGGAATTAGTGGAAATGGTGGATTTGGTGGGGGAATGAATATGGAGGATATTTTTGATAGTTTTGGGGATATTTTTGGTGGATTTTCAGGATTTGGAGGAAGAAGCACTAATCGAAACAGAGTTTTAAAAGGTTCTAATTTAAGAATTAGACTTAAACTGAACTTAAAAGAAATATGTGAAGGGACTACAAAAAAAATTAAAGTAAAAAAATTAGTTCAATCTAAAAATATATCATTTGAAAATTGTGATATGTGCAATGGAAGCGGACAAATTACCAGGGTTACAAATACCATACTTGGTCAAATGCAAACAAGTTCTGTTTGTCCTAAGTGCTCTGGGAAAGGAAAAATAATAACAAAAAAACCTATTGATTCTGATGATAATGGTATGGTAAGAAAAGAAAGTTTAGAAGAGATTGAAATTCCAGCTGGCGTTTCTGAAGGCATGCAATTAAAAATACCAAGTGCAGGTAATGAAGCTCCGTTCGAAGGAGTTAATGGTGATTTATTGGTGTTAATTGAGGAAGAAAAACATGAAGATTTAATCAGAGATGGAATCAACATTCATTATAACCTTTATATTAATATTTCTGAAGCAGTGTTAGGAACAAAAAAACAAATACCTACTATTGAAGGAAAGGTTGAAATCAATATTCCTTCAGGTATTCAAAACGGAAAAATTCTTAGACTTCAATCAAAAGGTGTTCCGGATATTAATGAATATTCTAGAGATAGAGGTGACCTACTAGTTCACATTAATGTTTGGACTCCTAAAAATATAAATTCTCATCAAAGAAAATTTTTTGAAGAACATATTTCAGCAGAAGAGTTTGAACCAAAAGTAGATAAATCTGAAAAGTCTTTTTTTGAAAAAATCAAAGAAATGTTTAACTAGAATGTCTAAAATTGGCATTATTGATATTGGAAGTAATACATTCAATCTGTTAATTAGTTGTGTGACAACTAAAAAATCCATTTTTCGATGCGAAGATTTCGTTGGAATTAGAAAAGGAACAATTGATGGATTTATTCAAGAGAAAACTATATCAGACTCTATTAAAACAATTAACAAGTATAAGAACAAATGCAAAAAACATGATTGTAAAAAAATATATTTAGTTGCTACCGCTTCGTTAAGAGAACCAAAAAATAATTTGGAATTTTTAGATAGATGTAAAAAGGAAACAGATCTAATTATTAATATTATTTCAGGTCTTGAAGAAGCTAAATTAATATTTCATGGAATTTCAAATAATATTCATCATCTTAATAACTATTTAATTGTTGATATTGGTGGAGCAAGTACTGAATTTGTTATTTGTAAATATAAAAAAGCAATTTATAAAAAAAGCTTTTCATTTGGCAGTCAGTTATTATTACAAAAATTTAAGCCTTCCTCACCAATTAATAGTCAGGATTTATATAAGATTAATAGCTTTTTCAAAAAAAAATTAAAAAACTTATTATTAGTTGTCAAAAAATATAAAATTATAAATTTAATTGGTTCTTCAGGTTCCATTAATTGTTTAGCTAACATTCAATCATTGAGCACAAAAGCTGAGAAATTAGACCATTTAAATATTGAACAATTTACTCAAATTACATCACCAAAAATTCTAAACAGTACAGTTGAGGATAGAAAAAAAATACCTGGTCTCGTAAAAATGAGAGCTGAAAATATAATTATTACAATTATTTTAATTAATTTCTTACTGGATGAAGGAATTAAAAATGTATACACATCAAAGTTTTCATTAAATGACGGAATTTTTTCAAATATTTTAAATAATACAATATCATGGCAAGAATCATTATTATAGAAGATGAGATTTCAATTCGAAATGTCTTAAAAAATATTTTAGTAGATGAAAACAAAAATTATAAAATTGATGAAGCTTCAAATGGAGAAGAAGGCTTAAAAAAGATATTTTCCGAAAATTATGATTTGGCTTTGTGTGATATAAAAATGCCAAAATTAGATGGAATTGAAGTTTTAAAAAAAGCTAAAGAACTAGATTATCATCTACCCTTTATAATGATTTCAGGACATGGAGATTTAGATACAGCTGTTGAATGTATTAAACTTGGTGCTTATGACTACATCGGGAAACCACCTGATCTAAATAGATTATTGACAACGATAAGAAACGGATTAAATAATAAAAATTTAAATCAGGAAAACATAATCTTAAAAAAGAAAGTCAAAGATAAATATCAAATGATCGGAGAATCAAATGAGTTGAAAAAAATTGAGAAAATAATTGAAAAAGTTGCAGGAACAAATAGTAGAGTATTGATAACAGGAGAAAATGGAACCGGTAAAGAATTAGTTGCACATTCAATCCATGAAAAGAGTAATAGATCGAAAATACCAATGATTGAAGTCAATTGTGCTGCAATTCCTTCAGAGTTAATAGAAAGTGAACTTTTTGGACATGAAAAGGGTTCTTTTACATCTGCTAACAAACAAAAGAAGGGAAAATTTGAAATCGCAAATGGCAGTACAATTTTTTTAGATGAAATAGGTGATATGAGTTTATCAGCTCAAGCTAAAGTTTTAAGGGCTCTTCAAGAAAATAAAATTACAAGAGTTGGTGGAGAAAAAGAAATTGAAATTAATGTTAGAGTAATTGCTGCAACCAATAAAAATCTAGAAAAAGAAATCCAAGAAGGAAGATTTAGAGAAGACTTATTCCATAGATTAAGTGTAATTAAAATACACGTCCCCTCATTAAAAGAAAGAAAGGAAGACATACCATTGTTAATTGATTTTTTTTCTAAACAAATATGTAAAGAACAAGGTATAAAAACTAAACATATTGAGCTTGAAGCGATTAAAAAAATTACGGAAAAAGAACTCTCTGGAAACATACGACAATTAAAGAATATAATTGAAAGATTAATAATATTATCTGAAAATGAAATTACAGTTGATGACGTTATGCTCTATGTTTGATTAAAGCTCCCCATCTCTAAGAACTGCAGATAAATTTTTATTAAAACTATCATAAATATTCCTCATTTCATTATCTATAAATTGATCTGTTAATGTAGCATTATCATTTTGAAAGATAAAGCCCATTGCATAAGATTTTTTACCTTTTTCAATTTTATCTCCCCTATAAACATCAAATATTAAAACTTCTCGCAGAACATCAATTGAAGTTTTAAAAGCTAAATTTTTTAATTGCAAAAAGGATATTGTCTCGTCGACTACAAGAGCTAAATCTCGCCTGACCTTCGGAAACTTAGTAATATTATTAAACTTAATATTTTCTGTAGAAATCAAAGAAGTAAAATAAGACCAATCAATGGAACAATAATATACATTTTGTTTTATATTAAAATCTGAGACAATTTTTTTTGAAAGAAGACCTAATTTAGCAGTAATATTATTACCAACTTTATATAAAAGTATATTATCAAAAAAATCATTATAAATATCATTTGATTTAATATTATTTTTTTCGACTTCAAGAATAAAATTTATACCAAATAAATCAAACAATTTCTCAACTAATCCTTTAGCATGAAATATATCTAATTTTTCTGCTTCTTTATTCCAATTTTCATTTAAAAAATTTCCTGATAAAAAAATATTTAATTCAGGTTTGTCATAAAATTGTTCGTCATTAATATAGACGTTTCCAAACTCATAAAATAATATATTATTATTTTTTCTGTTAACGTTATAACTTATTGCCTCTAAACCGCCAAATAAAAGAGTAGGACGAAGCACATTCATCTCAGAACTTGAAGCATTTATGATATTAATCCCTAAGTTGCCCAAATTGTATTTGTCTAATATTTTCAAACTTATAAGTGAGTTCGTTTTTATTTCAAAAAAACCATTATTTGATAAGAAAGTAGAGGTAATTTTTTTGACATTGTTTTCAAAATAAGAGTTCTTATTTTTTGAAACAGGAAAAGAAATATTTTTGGCATTTTCTATTTTTTCATAACCATAGATTCTGAGAATTTCTTCAAAAAGGTCAACATCTCTTGTCACATCAAATCTAAAACTTGGAACAGAAATAGTACATCCTTCAACTAAAGAACCATTATTTAAAATTTCAAAATCTAAATCAAATAAAATTTTTTCAACTATTTCTTTTGGAATGATTTGACCAGTAATCTTATTAAATTTTTTAAAAGACCAATCAATTGTTTTTTTTGAAGTATAATTTTTATTTGAAAAAGAAATGATTTCAGAGCTGATTTTTGATTCTGGCAGTAATTGTTTAATCATTAGGGCGGCTCTTTGTAAAGCATATACACAATTATTATAATCCACTCCCCTTTCAAACCTGTAAGAAGCATCTGTTTGAATAGAATGTTTTTTTGAAGATGATCTGATTAAAGAAGGATTAAATGAAGCTGACTCTAAAAAAATATTTTTTGTATTGGAAGAAACAGAAGATTCCTTTCCTCCAATTATTCCCGCTAAACAAATAGGCTTATCTGAGTCCGAAATAATTAGATCATCATTTAATTTAATATCTTTACCATCTATTTTTGTAAAATTTTTAAAGCTTTGGCTTTTTTTAACAATTAATTTATGATTAGTTACTAAATCATAGTCAAATGCATGTAATGGATTTCCTGTTTCAAATAACACGAAATTTGTGACATCAACAACGTTATTAATTGGATTAATTCCAATTGAGTTTAATTTTTGTTTTAACCAAATAGGAGAGTCTTTAATTGTAACATTTTGAATTGTTAAACCACTATAGTATAGTATAAAGCTTTCATCCTCAATTTCTATTGAAAATGGTAAGTTTTTATTGTCAATTTTAAAATCTAAAATTGGTTTTTTTAAATCTAAATTGGCACCGTTAAGATTAATAACTGATTTTATATCTCTACAAACTCCAATGTGACCAAATGCATCTGTTCTATTTGGAGTTAATCCAATTTCAAAGATATAATCTTGTTTTAGTTTAAAATAATCTTGAAAACTTTGACCGACTTTAAAATTTAACTTTTTATCAAGCTCCATTATTCCTTTATTACTATCTCCAAAACCAATTTCAAACTCAGAACATATCATTCCCTCAGAGTATTCACCTCTTATTTTTACTTTTTTAATAGTAAGAGTTTCATTATTTAAATTAGTTATAGTAGTCCCCACCATTGCCACAACCACAAACATATCTTTTTTAATATTAGTCGCACCACAAATTATATTTTTAGTAGAATTTCCTAAATCTACTTTTGTAATTTTTAATTTATCTGCATTAGGATGTTTTTTGTAATCTAAAACTTTACCAATAACCAACTTATTAAAAGATTCAAAATCATGAAATCTTGGAGACATCTTTTCCACTTCAAGACCAGAGTTTGTTAGAATATTAGATATTTCTTCAGGAGAAGATTTAAAATCTAAATAATCTTTTAACCAATTGTAAGAAACTTTCATTTAAAATATTTGTAGTAAATGTAAAAAATTAATCAATCATAAATAATTTTTTATGAAATTCTTGCCCACTTTATTTGTTCCGAATAATTTTTTATAAAATATTTTTTTATCATTTTATTTTTTGGATTTATTAATTCCTTATCAAATTCTAATAACTTATTTGCACTTTTTCTTGCTTCAACTAATATTCCAGTATCTTTAACTAAGTTTGATATTTTTAAATTTAATAATCCGCTTTGTCTAGTACCCATTATATCTCCCGGCCCTCTTAATTTCAAATCCGCCTCAGAAATATCAAAACCATTAGAGGATTCTACCAAAACATTTATTCTATACTTAGCTTCATGACTTAATTTATATGGGGTTTTTAAAATGCAGTATGACTGTGTATTACCTCTTCCCACCCTTCCTCTAAGTTGGTGTAATTGAGCTAAACCAAAACGCTCAGCATTTTCAATTAACATAATTGATGCATTTTTTACGTCTAAACCCACCTCAATTACAGTAGTTGATACTAGAATTTGACTTTTCTTATTTAAAAAATCCTCCATATGTTGAGTCTTTTCATCTACTTTCATATTTCCATGTAGCATAGAGACAACAAAACCAAATCTTGAAAAATAATTACTTAAAAAATTATAACCTGAAAATAAATTTTTATAGTCTAACTTTTCGCTTTCTTCAATTAAAGGATATATAACATAAACTTGTTGACCTAATTCAATTTTTTCTCTTAAGAATGACAAAACTCCTTCTTTATCTTTATCAAACTTATGGACTGTTTTTATTTCTTTTCTTCCCGGGGGCAATTCATTAATTACTGAAACGTCTAGATCTCCGTAAAATGTCATTGCTAAAGTCCTTGGAATTGGAGTTGCAGTTAATACAATTACGTGAGGGTCTAAAATTGATTTTTTTGATAATTTTGCTCTTTGTGCTACACCAAACTTATGTTGTTCGTCTATAACAACTAAACCTAAATTATTAAATACTACAGAATCTTCAATTAAAGCATGAGTTCCAATAATTATATCAGTCAAACCATTTTCTAGGTTTGATAAAATTTTCTTTCTATCAGATTTTTTAGTTGCACCAGTTAATAATGAAATATTTAATTCTAAATCTTTACAAATAGTAAGAAGTGTTCTAAAATGTTGAGAGGCTAAAACAGATGTTGGAACCATCAGAACACCCTGATAACCGTTATCAACACACATCATCAATGACATCAAAGCAACAACTGTTTTTCCAGAACCTACATCTCCCTGAATTAACCTGTTCATTTTATAACCACTCAATACATCCTTCCTAACATCTCTAATTACTTTTTTTTGCGCTTCAGTTAATTCAAATGGAAGGGATTTAAAAAAAGAATTAAATTTATTTCCAATTTTTTTGAATAAATAAGATTTAATTTTTTTATTGACAGATTTTTTAGATAGAATTGAAAGTTGTAAAAAAAATAATTCTTCGAATTTCATTCTAAAAATTGCTTGATTCAATTTTTCCTTGCTTTCTGGAAAGTGTATGTTGTTTATTGCCTCAGATCTTGAAATTAATTTGTATTTATTAATAATATCTAATGAAAAATTTTCTAAAATTTTCCCCCTCAATTTATCTAATGCCGTACGGATTATTTTTTTAATTAGTTTCGTTTGAATGTTATTGCTCTTAAGCTTTTCAGTAGAACTATACATAGGCTGGAAACTAGTAGAAAAATCAGTATTTATATTTTCAACTAATTCCATTTCTGGATGAACAAAAGAATAAACCCCATTAAATAAGTTTGGCTTCCCAAAAACGATGTATTTTTTTGAAATTTCAAGAAATTTTTTAATCCATAAAATTCGTTTAAAAAAAATTAAATTTATTTCAGATTCTTCATCATAAAATAAAACAATTAATCTTTTCTTCCTTCCAAAACCTTCTTCTTTAATTGATTTAACAGTACCTACTATTTGTATATCAAGATTTGCACTATTAATTTGATTAATTTTATGAAAATTAGTTCTGTCTATATATCTGTAAGGAAAAAAATACAGTAAATCTTCCAAAGTCTTTATTCCTAATTCCTCATTTATTATAGAAGCTCTTTGGGGACCTACTCCTTTTAAATATTCTATAGAAGAATCAATCATAAAATTAGTCAATTTTTTTTGACAAAGAATTATAGTATTTTTCTTTTAAAACATTAATTTTTCCAAAATCAATATCATCAATTAGAACTTTTTCTTTACAAACAAAACCTAATTTATAAAAAGGAAATTTTGAATTCTTCATGATTTTCTTGAAATCTTTATCTTTTTTAGGGCTTATAGATACTAAAACTCTGCTTTGAGATTCTCCAAATAAATATGCATCTTGTCTAAATAACTGATCCGTGTATACCTCACATCCTAAATTTCTAGGAAATAAGCTTTCAACTAATGCAGTAAACAGCCCTCCTTCTGAAATGTCATGAGCAGATTCCAAAAACCCTCTTTTGACTAAGTCTTTCATAACTAAGTGTAATTTATACTCTGTTTCTAAATCAAAAAATGGAACTGGACTTTCTTCGATATTTAATATATTCACAAGGTACTCCGATGAAGAAATATCATCTTTGGACGGGCCAAGTAAATAAATTATATCTTTTTCATTTTTAAAATCTAAAGTTGTAAAATTCTTTTTTTCTTCCATGACTCCTAACATACCAATGGTTGGAGTTGGAAAACAAGGTTCAACACTTTTATTTTTACTTGTTTGATTATAAAAACTTACATTACCACCTGTAACAGGGGTTTTAAACTTTTTACAGGCATTAGACATTCCCTGTATAGAACCAACAAATTGCCAATAAACCTCCGGGTCATATGGATTTCCAAAATTTAAACAATTTGTTATGGCAGTAGGATTTGCTCCAGAACATATGATATTTCTTGCAGCTTCAGCTACTGCTATTTCACATCCAACTTTAGGATCGGCTTTAACATATCTTGAATTACAATCAACAGAGAAAGCAAGGCATTTATTTGTTCCTTTTAAATTAACAACAGCAGCATCTGATGGATTATTAGTGGTCATATTAACAGTTCCAACCATTGAGTCGTATTGTTCATAAACCCATTTTTTAGAACAAATATTTGGTAATGAAATGAGTTGATGAGCTACATTAACGATATCATAAGGAATGGCAATGTTATTTATATCAAACTTCTTTAACTCGTTGTAATAAGATGGTTCTTTATAATCTCTTTTATAAACTGGTGCTCCTCCACCCAAAACTAAAGCCTCTGCCGGAACATTAGCAACAATGTTATTGTTAAATGAAAATATTAAATCATTTCCGTCTGTTACAACCCCAACTTTTTCACAATTTAAGTCCCATTTTTCAAATATTTTTTTCACTATTTTTTCTTTACCTTTTTTAACCACCACTAACATTCTTTCCTGAGATTCAGATAAAAGAATTTCAAATGGTTTCATATTTTTTTGTCTAGTTGGAATTTTATCCAAATTAATTTTCATTCCGCACCCTCCAGAGGAACTCATTTCTGAAGTTGAACAAATAATTCCAGCTGCTCCCATGTCCTGCATTCCTATTATAGCATCTGTCATACTTAATTCCATCGTCGCTTCTAATAATAACTTTTCTTGAAATGGATCTCCAACCTGTACTGAGGGAATATCATCAGCGGAATCTTCGGTTAAATCTTTTGATGCAAAGGCAGCTCCATTAATACCATCTTTTCCAGTGGAAGAACCAACAATAAAAACAGGATTTCCTTTTCCTGAAGCTGTAGCAGAAATAACATTTTTAGTATTTACTACCCCAGCAGAAAATGCATTAACTAAAGGGTTTGTATTATAACTCTTGTCAAAGTAAACTTCACCACCAACGATTGGTATTCCAAATGAATTTCCATAATCACCGATTCCTTTAACAACCCCTTTCATAAGCCATTTAGTGTGCGGTAAATTAATATCTCCAAATCTTAAAGAATTTAATTGAGCTATCGGTCTGGCTCCCATTGTAAATATATCTCTGTTAATTCCCCCAACGCCAGTTGCTGCTCCTTGATAGGGCTCCAAGGCAGATGGGTGATTGTGTGATTCTATTTTAAAAACACAAGCTAATCCATCTCCTATATCAACTAAACCAGCGTTTTCTTCCCCAGCTTCAATTAAAATTTTCGAGCCTTTTTTTGGTAATTTCTTTAACCAAAGTATAGAATTTTTATAAGAACAGTGTTCAGACCACATCACTGAAAAAATACATAACTCTGTGTAGTTAGGTTTTCTATTTAAAATATTACAAATTTGATCATATTCTTCAGACAAAAGACCCATTTCAACAGCATCTCCAAGGTCAGCATTTTTTGGCGTATATTTTTCCATTTAAATTTGAGAAATTGATTAACATGAAAAATGAATATAAAAATAAAAATTTAACTTTTAAATTTTTATTTTCTTAAATTGTAAACATAACCCAAAATTTATTTTAAATGGAAGATTTAAAAATATTTAACCTTGACAGAAGGTATGCAAATCTATTTGATAAAGAAGATATGATTGCGGGAAGAAAAAATGGTAAATGGAAAAAATACAGTTGTAGTGAATATATTCAAACTTCTGATTCTATTGGTAGCGGCTTATTAAATTTAGGAATTACAAAAGGAGACAAGGTATGTATTATTTCAAGTAACAGAGCAGAATGGAGTTTATGTGATATGGGAATTAATAAAATTGGTGCAATTAATACTCCTTTGTATCCCAATATAACCAGAGCAGAATATAAGTACATAATTAAAGACTCTGAAGCAAAACTAATTTTTGTGGAAAATGATGAAATATATAAAAAGATTGAAGGTCTTGAAAATGAAGTCAAAACGTTAAAATTTATTTTTTCTTTTGATAAATTATCAAATGTAAAAAATTGGGAAGAATTAATTGAATTAGGTTTAACAACCCCTCAGTTTGAAAAAATGAATGCTATTCAAAATTCCATTTCTGACGATGATTTATTTACTTTAATTTACACTTCTGGAACCACAGGAAATCCTAAAGGAGTAATGATTACTCATTCAAATATAATTAGCCAAATTTCAGCTTTAAAAGATACTTTAGATTGGGGAAAAAATGATAGAGCTATTAGTTTTCTTCCCTTATCTCATGTTTTTGAAAGAATGGTAGAATATTTTTACATGTTCAAAGGGGTTTCAATTTATTATGGAAGTATTGAAAATATTGGAGAAGATTTGAAATCAATTCAGCCAACATTAATGCCAACTGTTCCTAGATTATTAGAAAAAGTATATGATAAAATCATGACTAAAGGTGAGTCTTTAACAGGTATTAAAAGAAAGTTATTTTTTTGGGCCGTAAATCTTGGACTCAAACATGAATACAATGGAAAAAATGGAGTTTGGTATGAAATTCAATTAAAAATTGCAAATAAATTAATTTTCAATAAATGGAGAGAAGCAGTTGGGGGAAGAATGAGAATGATTATTTGTGGTTCTGCTGCTTTGCAAGAAAGACTTGCAAGAATTTTTACAGCCGCGAAAATGCCAGTTAGTGAAGGATATGGTTTAACAGAAACATCCCCTGTTGTTTCTGTTAATTTTGCAAACTCAAAGGATGCTTGTTATGGAACAGTAGGACCAATGATTCAAGGAGTAAAAGTCAAAATTAATCATGAGGATGGGATGAGAGAAGGAGAAGGTGAAATACTTGTAAAGGGGGCAAACGTAATGTTAGGATATTATAATAAGCCTGATGAAACAAAAAAAGTAATTGATAATAATGGTTGGTTTCACACTGGTGATATAGGTACATTAATTGAGGGTAAATATTTAAAAATAACAGATAGAAAAAAAGAGATATTTAAAACGTCAGGGGGGAAATACATTGCTCCTCAGGTCATGGAAAATAAATTTAAACAATCTATTTTCATAGAGCAACTTATGGTGCTAGGAGAAAATGAAAAACATCCTGCGGCATTTATAGTTCCAGATTTTGCCTTCCTGAAAGATTGGTGTAAGGATAACAAAATTAACTTTTCGAGTCCTGAAGAAATTGTTAGAAATCCAAAAATTTTAGAACTATTTGACAAAGAAGTTAAAAAATATAATGAGTATTTTAGTCACTATGAACAAATAAAGAAATTTATTTTACTAGGTAACTCATGGTCGCCCGATGGTGGAGAGCTAACAGCAACATTAAAATTAAAGAGAAGGAATATTTTAGAGAAGTACTCTGATTTATACTTAAAAATATTTGAAAAAAATGTATAAAATAAATAAAGTAGCTATTATCGGATCTGGAATTATGGGTTCTAGAATTGCTTGTCATTTTGCCAACATTGGAGTTGAAGTTCTTCTGCTTGACATAATAAACAAAGAAGCAGAAGAGGATTTAAATAATAAAAATTTTAGAAATAAAATTGTTAATGAATCTCTTGACAATACAATAAAATCAAAACCATCGCCTATTTATTCAAAAAAATTCATAAATAGAATTAATACAGGAAACTTAGTTGATGATTTAAATAAAATTGCTGACGCAGATTGGATAATTGAAGTAATAATTGAAAATCTTCAAATAAAAAAAGGATTATTTGAAAAAATAGAAAAGTATAGAAAGCCTAACTCAATTATTAGTTCCAATACATCTGGAATACCAATAAATCAAATGATTGAAGGTCGAAGTGAAAATTTTTGTAACAATTTTTGCGGCACTCATTTTTTTAATCCTCCTAGGTACTTGAAGCTACTTGAAATTATTCCATCAAAGAAAACAAATAATAATTTAATAAATTTTTTGTTGTCTTATGGTGAGAAATTCTTAGGAAAAACTACAGTACTTTGTAAAGATACTCCTGCATTTATTGCTAACAGAATTGGAATTGCTGGCATAGCATCTCTTTTTAAAATAATTGAAGATTTAGAGCTTTCAATTGAGGAAGTTGATTCTCTTACCGGACCAATTATTGGTAGACCAAAATCAGCAACATTTAGAACTTGTGACCTTGTTGGACTTGATACACTGAATAATGTTGCTAAAGGGGTTTATGAAAACTGTCCAAATGATGAAAATAGACATATTTTCAAACTTCCTGACTTTATAAATAAAATGTTAAAAGAACAATACCTGGGAGATAAAACTAAACAGGGTTTTTACAAAAAAAGTAGAGATGACAAGGGAAGAAGACAGATACTTTCTCTTAATTTAAAAAATTTTAAATATGAAAATAAAAATAAAGTTAGATTTGAATTAATAGGAAAAGCAAAAAAAATTAGCAAACTAAAAGATAGATTAAAAATATTAGTTGAAGGTAATGATAAAGCCTCATTATTTTATAAAAAAATGTTTGCCATTATGTTCTCTTATGTTTCTAATAGAGTCCCTGAAATTAGCAACGAAATATACAAAATAGACTCTGCAATGTGTGCTGGTTTTGGATGGGAATTGGGACCGTTTGAAATTTGGGATGCAATTGGTATTCGAAATGGAATTGATCTAATCAAACAGGAAAAGTTAACCATTCCAAAATGGTTAGAAAAAATCGATAAAAACACTACTTTTTATTCAATCAGCAAAGGAGAAAAAAATTATTTTAATATCTCAGAAGAAAATCATAAAAAAATTCCAACGTTAAATAAATTTATTAATTTAAATCATATTCGGTCTAACTCCTTGATTTGGAAAAATGATGGAGTTTCCATTTTAGATATTGGAGATAATGTTATGAATATCGAATTTCATACAAAAATGAATAGTATTGGCGAAGACGTAATTATTGGGGTTAGAAAAGGAATTGAAATTGCTGAAAAAGAATTTCGTGGAATTGTAATTGGAAATCAAGGTAGTCATTTTTCTGCAGGTGCTGATATTAGCATGATTTTTACTTTAGCTGTCGAACAAGAATATGATAAATTAAATCTTGCAATCAAAACATTTCAGGATACATCCATGTTAATCAGATATTCTAGTATTCCAATCGTGGTTGCCCCTCATGGGTTTACTTTTGGTGGTGGTTGTGAGTTCACATTACATGCAGATGCAGTCCAATGCGCTGCTGAAACTTACATGGGACTAGTAGAATTAGGAGTTGGTCTAATTCCAGGTGGAGGTGGAACTAAAGAAATGGCGCTAAGAGCATCGGACGCTTTTTACGATGGAGATATTGAATTGCCAAGAATAAAGGAGTATTTTCTTAATATTGGACAAGCTAAAGTAAGTACTTCAGGGCAAGAAGCATTTGAGTTAGGTTATTTAAGAAAAGGATACGATAGCATTAGTATTAACTCTGATAAATTAATACAAGATGCTAAAGAAAAAGTTATGATAATTGATAATCAGGGATACACAAAACCTATAAAAAGAAAAGATATTAAAGTTTTAGGTAATCAAGCTTTGGGAATGTTTTTAGTAGGAGCAGATAGCTTTAAAGAAGGAGGCTATATAACAGATCACGAAAAGTTAATGTCTAAGAAATTAGCACATGTTTTGTGTGGGGGAAATTTATCATCACCAACACATGTATCTGAACAATACTTATTAGATCTTGAAAGAGAGGCTTTTTTATCATTGTGTGGAGAAGCTAAAACCCTGGAAAGAATCAAATATATGTTAGAAAAAGGAAAACCATTAAGAAATTAAAAATGGAAGTTTATATAGTACAAGCATACAGAACAGCAGTAGGAAAATCTAAAAGAGGTTCTTTAAAATTTACAAGACCTGATGATTTAGCCGGGCAATTAATTAGTAAAATGCTAAAAAAAATACCCAATCTTGATAAAGAATCAATAGATGATGTAATTGTTGGGAATGCAACACCAGAAGCTGAACAAGGATTAAACATTGGGAGACTTATCTCTCTAATTGGTTTAAATACGGTTAAGGTTCCTGGTATGACAGTTAACAGATTTTGTTCATCTGGCCTTGAAACTATTTCAATTGCAGCTAGTAAAATTCACGCAGGAATGGCTGATTGTATTATAGCAGGTGGAGTTGAAACAATGTCTCCTATTCCATTTGGAGGATGGAGAATAGTACCTAATTATAATGTAGCCAAAAAAAATCCTGACTGGTATTGGGGAATGGGGACAACTGCTGAAGCAATTGTAAAAAAATATAAAGTAAGTAGAGAAGATCAAGACATGTTTGCCTTTCAATCAAATATGAAGGCTGTTAGCGCCATAGAAAATGGTTTATTTAAGCAAGATATTATTGAATATGATATTCAAGAAACCTTTTTAGATGAAAACGAAAATAAAAAAACAAGAGTTTTTTCTTTTAATGAAGATGAAGGACCAAGAAAAGATACAACAATAGAAAAACTATCTAAACTAAAGCCTGTGTTTTCTAAAAATGGAACTGTTACAGCTGGAAATTCATCACAAACCTCTGATGGCGCTGCATTTGTTACGTTAATGTCAAAAAAAATGGTACAAAAACTAAATATTCAACCTATAGCTAAAATGCTTTCATATGCTGTCTGTGGAGTTGAACCAAAACATATGGGAATTGGACCAGTTGAAGCGATTCCCAAAGCCTTAAGTCAAGCTAACCTATCAATTAATGATTTAGATTTAATCGAACTTAACGAGGCATTTGCTTGTCAATCTTTAGCGGTTATAAGAGAAGCAAATTTAAATCCAAATATCATTAATGTAAATGGTGGAGCAATTGCCCTAGGTCATCCTCTTGGTTGTACTGGAGCAAAGCTAACTGTTCAATTAATTAACGAATTAAGAAGACGAAAACAAAAAATAGGTATGGTAACAATGTGTGTTGGAACTGGGCAAGGGGCAGCTGGAATTTTTGAATTACTAAATTAATTATATGAAAACAAATTTAAAAGGTGGTGGTTTTTTAATCTCTGAAACAAATCCTGATGAAATATTTATTTTAGAAGAATTTGGAGAGGAAGCTAAGATGATGCTAGAGGCAACAAGGGAGTTTAATGAAAAAGAAATAAAACCTAATATTTTTGAATTCGAAAAGAAAAATTATAAGCTCACTGAAGATTTAATGAAAAAAATAGGAGAAATGGGTTTGTTGGGTATAACTGTTCCTGAAAAATATGGGGGGCTTGGAATGGGTTTGAATATTTCAATGCTAATTTGTGGAGAAATAAGCAGCTATTCTGGCTCAATTGCAACCGCTTACGGAGCACATACTGGAATTGGAACACTTCCAATTCTTTTTTATGGAAGTAATGAGGTAAAAGAAAAATTTTTACCTAAAATATGCTCAGGAGAGTGGATGTCATGTTACAATTTAACGGAACCTAATGCTGGCTCTGATGCAAATTCAGGAAAAACAACAGCAACTCTAACAAATGATGGAAATAGTTATGAAATTACTGGTCAAAAAATTTGGATTAGTAATGCTGGATTTGCAGAGGTTTTTATTCTATTTGGTAGAATTGAAAATGACAAAAATATAACTGGATTTGTTTTAGAAAAATCTAAATCTAATGGAATAAATTTAGGAGAAGAAGAAAATAAACTTGGACTTAGAGCATCATCTACTAGACAAGTATTTTATGAAAAAACTTTAGTTCCAAAAGAACAAATGCTAGGAGAAAGAGGAGATGGTTTTAAAATTGCTTTAAATGCCCTTAACGCAGGTAGAATTAAATTAGGAGCAGCAACAGGTGCAGCTGCTATCAAAGTTATTAATGAATGTATATCTTATGCAATTGAGAGAAAACAATTTGGTGAATCTATTTCTAATTTTGGTGCTATCCAAGAAAAACTTGCAATAATGGCTTCATCTATTTATACTACAATGTCAGGATTATACAGAGCGGGATTTAATATTGAAGAAAATACAAAAAGATTAGAAAAAAAAGGTGTTGAAGTTTGCGAATCAAAAAAAGATGGAATTATTGAATACTCTGTAGAGTGTTCTATTATTAAAGTACATGGATCAGAAGTTATTAGAGATGTTTCAGATGAAGCCATACAAATTTTTGGAGGGATGGGCTTTTCTGCAGAATCAATTGTAGAACCTGCTTATAGAGATGCAAGAATATCTAGAATTTATGAAGGAACTAACGAAATCAACAGAATGCTTATAGTTGGAATGTTAATAAGAAAGGCTCTTAAAAAAGAAATTGATTTGTTTTCTCACGCAAAAAAAGCAGGAAAAGAATTGACAAGTATTTTTTCATTTTTTAAAAAAGAAAATATCAATGGTGTTTTGGGAAAAGAAAAAACTATTCTAAAGAATGTAAAAAAATTAATATTAATTCTTCTTGGAAAGTGCAGTCAAGTTTATAAAAAAGAACTTGAAAACGAACAAGAAATAATGATAAACTTAGCTAATATGATCATTGATTTATACATGTCTGAATCCTGTTTATTAAGATCAGAAAAATTAACATTAAAGAGAGGAGAAGATAACTGTGAAATTCAAATTTTAATGAGTAAAAATTATATCTTAAAAACCTTAGAAACTTGTTCGAAATCAGGATTTGAAATAATTCAAGCACTTCCATCATCATCAATTGAAAAGAAAATACTACTTAAAGCACTCAATCGCTTAACAAAAAAGCCAGATTACAACATTAAAGAAATTAGAAGAAAAATTGCGTCAGACTTAATTAGTAATAAAAAATATAGGTTTAATATTTAAAATCTCAATCCAATTGATTGAAAAATAACCCATGGTCTGTAATGAGGAAATTGATTTGAATCTCTGTCAATATATGTTCCCGCACTATATGAAATATCAAATTTATAAATAAGGCGACACCTAAACATATATTGCAACCCAGCATGCAACCTTCCAAGTAGGTAATATTCAGAATACCAGTTATCTAAAAACATATTATTTTGGAAAATATATTCATAAGAGTATTTTACCTCGAATCCCAAAGAGGCTCCAAGGTATGGTCTCATAACGCCTCTATTTCCTAAAGGAAATAAACTCAGCCCACTTCTTAATCCATACAATTGAACATCATCATTAAAAACCGGTGCCGATAACCACACATCAAATGAAGTATTTTCAGTAAAATATTGAATTCCAATGTTTAAATCTGATAATTGCCAAGAATCATAATCATAAAGACCTGTAAGACTATAATAGTATTCAGAAAAATTAATATGCATGGCTAAATTTCCGTACTGTTTTTTACAACTAATTAAATTTGAAAAAGATCTATTAATAGAATTTGTTAGATTAAACTTATTAGTACTTCCATTTGATTTTGATTTATCATCTGGGCAATTACAATCCTCTTTTTTTTTACTTCTTTTTAACAAAACAGAGTTGAATAAATCCTTTAATTTACTAACGTCACGAGTTTTAGTTTCAATTTTATTTTCAGGGTTATAATATTTTTTTGGAGAATAATCTTGAGAGTATAAAATATGAGAAAAAATAAAAAAAATAAAAAATAACCTCATTACTAAATATTATAAATTTGCTCAATTAAATAAAGTAAGTACCTTCTATGGTCTTTTGTCTTTTTATTACCATATTTAAGTCCTAGATTATTTTCTAACCAAACTAAATTATTAAAAACAGTGGATTTAGTTAGATTATCGTAGCTGGACTTTTTTAAAATTGAAATTAAAGTAGATACATACTCAACCTGTAAATTCATTCTTGTCAAACTGACAGATTTATTTATATCAGATAAAAAAATTGCATTTGTCAAATCTTTAAGAAAATTATTCAATTCGTACTCATTACCATAAAAACTACTGTTACTAATTCTTTTTAAAACATTTGGATGTAATAAATGAGTCAATACTTTTTTTTGACCGAACAAAACAAGAGAAAGAATTTTTGGGTCCTCCCCTGTAGATCTAAAATTAAAACCCCTTCTTTGTGATTGTAAAAATGGGTAAACTTCATCAAATGCCATTAATTTCTCATCACTAAAAGCATATTTTGATAAAGCCTCAATTGATTTTTTTTGTATTGAAAGCGGAACTGCAGAAAATGGTTTATTATTATTTTTTTGACCAATAAACGACCTATCTACATAAACACCACCTATTTGTCTTGAAATAATATCTAAACATGTGAAATAATTACTTGTTAGAGAATAATAAGATCGTTTTAAACTTTCGTATGTTTCCCCATCCTTGCTGTACTTTTCTTTTAATTTTGGTAAAAGAGAATTAATAAGTTCCATTCTTTCAATGGAATGTTCAATTGGATCACTTGTCAAATCATTTATCATTGCATTAGGATCAATACCTTTACCAGGAGATCTCATGTCGTCTGCATCATTAGCAAAAGAATGTTCTGGTAGTATTGATCTAGATAATATCTTTTCCAGTCCTTCTTTTTCATTGTTTTGGAATGATTTGTAACCAAATTCAATAGCCCAATTGTCATACGGCCCGGGTTTTATATCATAAAAAAGACTTTGGTTTTTTGGGTCTACAGAAATATTTATTGCAGGATATTCCATTACAGAGGAACATAAACCCTTGGACTCAACTATTTCTTTATTTTTAATCTCTTTATTTGATAATAGTGTACTACCTTTAAAATTATGATTTAAACCTAAGGTATGTCCAACTTCGTGTAAAACTAGTCTATACAAAGATTGTTTTACCATTTCTTTTTTCATTTCATCACCAAGATTTAATAAATCGACACAATTTGAACCAAAAACTGTTTGTTTTTGAAATTCTTGAGATGCAGAACAATAATGGTCATTATATAAATAATTTATTTGGTTGTCATCATAAAGAAAGTCATACTTTATACGATTTGTAATGTAAACCCATTCTAGCATTATATCAGCACCTAAAATTTCCCCGGTTCTAGGGTTTACAAATGAGGGACCATAACCACCAAACGGAGGGTTTGGAGATGATGTCCATCTTAAAACATTATACCTGATATCTCCGGCATCCCAATCAGCTGAATCAGGTTGGATTTTAACTTCAATCGCGTTCTTAAAACCTGCAAACTCAAAGGCTAAATTCCATGATTCAACTCCTTCTTTAATTATATCCCTAAACTCATATGGTGTTGTGTTTTCAATCCACCAAGTTATTGGTTTAATGGGTTCTGAAATTTTTTTTGAAGGATCTTTTTTTACAAGATTCCATCTATGTATCATGTCTTTGTAATTTATTTGATCAATACTAGTCATATCATTTGTCTGGGTGTGAAAATACCCAATTCTAGGATCATCATATCTAGGTACATAATTATTATTAGGAACTTTAATTAAACTATGTTGGATTTTGATTGTAACAACTCTTGAATCAGTTACTGCTGAACTTCCTCTTTTTGAAGGATATTTATTTTCATAAACATAATCAACAATAACATCAGTGTTCTCTGGATAATTATTTATTTCACTGTACCTGGTTTTATCTTTACTTAATGATCCCAGTTTGAAACCTTTATACCATGAAGGGTAAGATGACTTTACTTGTTGAAATGATTCAGTTAAAAATAATTTATCAGCATTAATTAAAAATCTAGTACTATCATCATTTGAAGCAATTATTTCCTCAGAAATAACTAATGGATCATTAATATTTGCTTTTGATGATTTACTCAAAGGGCTTGATGGATCAAAGTAGTATTTAGTGTTTTCAACAATAAAATCAATTTTGTTAAAATATTTCTTAATCTTAATTATTTTAGATCCTCTGAATCCTCCCCTAAAGTTCCATGAGTCGACAACTCCATCTTCAACGTAACTAAAGTAAATAAATTCATCATTTATCTGATTTTGATCAATTTCAATGAATGACTTTCCATCTTTTTTTGACTGATAAATACAAAAAAGACCATCATATTTAATACAATCTTTTGTTTTCTTAGCAATTGAGTTTTCAGAGTTAGATTCTTTTAACTCTACTTTATTTTTATTGTTTTTTTTCTTTTTAAAAAAACCTTGAGAATTAGCAGAATAAATATTTAAAAAAAGAATCGAAATAAAAATAAAAGTGAGGTTTTTCATAGAACAATTTTAAAATTTAAACAAAAGTAATCATTTTAGTAAATTATAATGAAAAAACAGAAATATGAATTTTATAAATTCTGAAATTGAAAAATATTGTCTAAAATATAGTAGTGAAGAATCTTCAATTCTAAAAAATTTATCTAGAGAAACAAATCATAAAATTTTAATGCCAAGAATGATGAGTGGTCACTACATGGGTTTACTTTTAAAATTAATTGCAAGTTTTAAAAAACCAAAAAAAATTTTAGAAATAGGAATGTTTACAGGATATTCAACTATCTGCCTAGCCAATGAGTTGACTGAGCGGGGAGAGCTACATACCATTGAAAAAAATGAAGAAATAATTGATTTTGCATCAAAATATTTTATTGATAGTAAACTACAGGATAAAATACATATTCATTATGGTGATGCAAAAAATATTATACCAAAAATTAAATCGAAATTTGATTTAATTTTCATTGATGCAGATAAAAAAAACTACTGCTTATATTATGATTTATGTATAAAAAAATTAAATAAAGGAGGTCATATTTTAATTGATAACGTACTATGGAGTGGAAAAGTTTTAGAAAAAATTATGGATAATGATAAAGAGACTTTAGAAATCAATAAACTAAATAAAAAAATTAAAGAAGATAAGAGAGTTGAAAATATATTATTACCTATAAGAGACGGATTAATGATTTGTAAATTAAAATAAAGTGGATAAAATATACTTTTTTTGGTTTACCTTAATTGTTTTGTGGAATTTTGGATTCCCTCATGCCACTCCACTATTAGATGTTTTAATTGCTGTTTTACTCTCTATAATCACATATTTTTTAAAAAGGAATAAATAAACTTTGTAAACGAAAAGAGCAATTAAATAACCTAATAAAACACCAAAAATAACATCTAAAGGAAAATGTTTACCTACGTATATTCTGCTATAGCAAATTAAAGTAACCCAAATAATTAAAATATCTTTGATCCAAATTTTTAAGTTTGGTATAGTAAAAAACAAAATACTTACAATTGCAGATGTACTTGAGGCGTGACCAGAAACAAAACCATACTTACCACCTTTATCAACTAAAATTCTACATAATTCAGAAATTTGCGGATCCCAACATGGTCTTAATCTTTGGAAAAATTCTTTAAAAACATGATAATGAACTAAATCAGTTATTAAAAAAGTTAACAAGACGCATAAAATAATAAGTTTAAATTTTTGTTTTTGGAATATAAAAGCAAGTATAAAAACCGTGGGAACTGTTAATAATACCATTGTTTTGTGATTTGTTATAAAAACAAAAAAATCATCAAAAAGAGAATTATTTTTATTAAGAAATAAAAATAAATTTTTGTCAAATTGAATTAGACTATCAATCATAGCTAGGATTTAATAAGGACCAAATTTTATCTTTTAATTCAACTAATCCAAAATTAGAAATAGAAGAAATAAAAATAAATGATATTTTATCTCCTATTTCATTAGAGATTTTTTTTATGAGTCTTTGATCTCCTATGTCACATTTAGAAATTACCAAAATCCTTTTCTTAATAAGCATATTTTCATCGTAGCTTTTTAGTTCATTTAAAAGAATCTTATACTTCTTTAATATGTTTTTTTCATTTATAGGAACCATAAATAATAAACATGAATTTCTTTCAATATGCCTAAGAAATCTATAACCTAATCCTTTTCCACTACTTGCTCCTTCAATTATACCAGGAATATCAGCCATAATAAAAGAGTTTTCGTCTCTATAATTTACAATTCCTAAATTTGGAACTAAAGTAGTAAATTCATAATCTGCTATTTTTGGCTTAGCAGAAGTTAAAACAGAGAGAAGAGTTGACTTGCCTGCATTTGGAAATCCTACTAAACCTACATCTGCTAATACTTTTAATTCAAAGGAAAAATAACCTTCTTTACCTGATTGACCATTTTGTGAAAATCTTGGAGTTTGTCTAGTTGGGGTTTTAAAAAACGCATTTCCTTTTCCTCCTCTACCTCCACTTAAAAGAACAAATTCTTGTTTATCGTTTTCAAGTTCAAATAAAATTTTATTGTTATCAATATTTTTTATGACTGTTCCTAAAGGAACATCAACATATATATCTTTTCCTTGTGCCCCAGTACTTAAACTTTTCCCTCCTCCTGAACCGTGTTCTGAAATAATATGTTTTGTGTATTTCAAATGAAGTAGAGTCCATTTGTTTCTATTTGCTCTGACTATAATATGCCCCCCTCTTCCTCCATCTCCCCCATCGGGACCTCCTTTGGCAGTGATTTTATCTCTTCTTAAGTGAGCTGAACCATTTCCACCATTGCCAGATTTACAAAATATTTTTACATAATCGACAAAATTACTTTTTGAACTTGGCATATTTATTAACTAATTCTTTAAATTATAAGAATCAATTAAAGAAAATATTTTTTCCTTAACTTCTTGAATCGATGAAGTCCCATCAACACTATAGAATTTATTTTGAGTTAAATAATAATCTTTAAGTATCTCTGTCTGTTCCTTATAAATTTCAATTCTATTAGTAATTATTTCTTTGTTCTGGTCATCTTTTCTATCACTACTCTCTCCCCTTATCAAAAGTCTTTTTATTAGTTCAGATTCTGGCACTTCAATACATATCATTAGAGAAATTTCTTGATTTAACTTTAAAAGTAATTGATCAAGAGATTGTGCTTGTTTTATTGTTCTTGGAAAACCGTCAAAAAGAAAACCATTCAAATTATTTACACTCATCATTTCTTCATTAAGCATACCAATAGTAACAGAGTCTGGTACTAATTGTCCCTTTTCGATAAAAGATTTTGCCTCTAAACCTAAATTTGTTTCATTTTTAATGTTATCTCTGAAAATATCCCCTGTTGATAAGTGTTTTAAATTATATTTACTAACCAAAAATTCTGATTGAGTTCCTTTGCCACAACCCGGAGGGCCGAAAATTAAAATATTTAACATAGCTATAATATAATTTGACACAAGTTAATAATTAAAAAAAATAAAATAATTTATTGTGATAATATATTTTATTCACTTAAAAGTTTATTTTTACTTTCTAAATTATATAATCAATACAAATATGAAAGCAATAGTAAGTATTATAATGGGTAGCACATCAGACTGGCCGGTAATGAAAAAAGCAGCCGATTTTTTTGAATCAATGGAGATTCCATTTGAAGTCAATGCTTTATCTGCACATAGAACTCCTGAAGAAGTTGAAAAATTTGCTAAAAATTCAGTAGAAAACGGAATTAAAGTTATTATTGCTGGAGCAGGTATGGCTGCTCATTTACCTGGTGTTATTGCTGCAATGACTCCTGTCCCTGTTATTGGAGTTCCTATAAAAGCTTCTTTAGATGGTTTGGATTCTTTACTTGCAATTGTTCAGATGCCCCCTGGAATACCTGTTGCAACTGTTGCTATTAATGGAGCATTAAATGCTGGAATACTAGCTGCACAAATGCTAGCAACAAATGATAGAGAAATTTTTTCAAAAACTGTCGGGTATAAAAAAGAATTGAAAAACAAAATCGTTAAGGCTAATCAAGATTTAGAAAAAGAAAAATTCAAATTCAGAGTTTCATAAAAATCTAAATTCCACTTAATTTAATTGCGATTGCTAAAAGAAGAATCCCAAAAACTCTTCTAAGTATCTCTATTCCTACAGGGCCTAACAATTTTTCAATAGGAATTAACATTTTCAATACAATATAAATAAATACAACATTTATGATTATACCTAAAAAAATTTCTATAAAACTATAGGCTTCAATAGATTTTAAAGACAACAATGTTGTCAAAGTACCTGCACCAGCAATTAAAGGAAAAGCAATGGGAACAACGTCACTTACTTTTTTAGCTTGTTTAACAGGCTTAAAAAGTTCTATGTTCAAGATCATTTCTATTGCAATTAAAAAAATAACTATTGCTCCTGCTATAGAAAAAGATTTTAAATCTATTCCAATTAATTTTAATATCCCTTCTCCTGTAAACAAAAAGATTAACATAATTAAAGTTGAAATCCAAGTGACTCTTATTGCGTTTATTTGACCTGTTTTTTGCTTTAAACTAATTAGTAAAGGAATATTACCTAATATATCAATTACAGCAAAAAGAGTTAATGTAATAGTTAATAAATCTGTGAATTGAACCATAACCTTTATTTTTTGCAAATCTATAAAGATTTGTTATTTGTAATAATTTTTATTCCTATTTTTTTTAAATCACTCCAAAACTGTGGATAAGATTTTGATACCACATCATAATTATCTATTTCTATTTTTTTAGTTAGTATAACCAATGGGGAAAATGCTAAAGCAACTCTGTGATCAAAGTAAGTTGATATAGAAGAAAATTTTAAATCAACTCCCGAAGTATCTAAAAAAAATATATTATCCTTTATTTTTACACTTGCATTAAATTTTAAAAGTTCTTTTTTAATTACTTGTAACCTGTTTGACTCCTTGTAATTAAGAGAATTAAAACCTGTTAATTTTAAATTTATTCCAAGACCTAAACATGTTACTACGTATGTCAAAAATAAATCAGGATTATTGCATATATCCCACTCAATTAGTTTTGGCTTAATAAATGAACTGACTTTTGTAATTAAAACTTCTTTTTTTTTAAATGTAGTTTCAACTCCCAATAAACTGAAAAACGAAATCAAATTTGAGTCTCCTTGTAAACTTTCTTGATGAAATTTAGAACAAGTAATAGTTGTATTTTTTGAAAAAGAAACTATTTCATATATGTATGAAATAGATGTCCAATCTGATTCAATATTTAAATATGGTTTTTTATACCTCCCTTCTTTAATTATTATTGAGTTACCAATATTTGATATATTAATACCACATTCCCTCATCATTTTTAGCGTCATATCAAAATAAGGCTTTGAAACTAAACTTTGTTTAATTGTTAATTTTAATCCCCCAGGAATAAATGGTGCGATTAAGGCAATACCTGATGCAAACTGGCTTGTTTTATTTGAGTCAATAATTAAATGTCTGGTTTTAAGCTGCCCACCTTTAATAATAAGAGGGATATTAAAGTCTTTTTCAATAAATTTAAAATGAACTCCTAGTTTTTTTAAAAAAACTATTAAATCTTTAATCGGCCTCTTTTTTAGTAAAACATTTCCTTTTACATAATATTCATTTTCTCTTGTTGATAAAAGACATAATAAAAATCTCAAAGTGGTTCCACCTTCCTTTACATCAATTAATTCATCATTTGAACTTAATATTTTATTCAATGTTATAGTATCTTTTGAGTTTGATAAATTTTTAATTTTTTCATTAGTAATGAATGAGTTTATGATTAGCGCTCTTTGAGAAATACTTTTTGAACCACAAATATTCAATGTAATTTTTGATTTAAACGAATGAAATTTTAGAGTACAACTATACATTTATACTATTAAAATAATTTAGAGATTCTTTAACTTGTTTTTCGCTTATACAAATATCATAAATAGGATTTCCAATTTTAGATATACTTACTATTTTAATTTCATCATTTTCTTTTTTCTTATCACTTAAGATATATGACAAAATTTTATTTGTATTGTTAAGTTTGGGAAGAGAAAAATTAAAAAGTAAAGTTTTATAAATTTCTATGAACATTTCATCAGTTAGATGAAATAATTTATTAGTAATATAACATTCACATATTATACCAATAATTACAGAAATACCATGATTAAATTTTGGATTATCTATATTAGCTGACTCAATTGCGTGACCAATTGTATGACCAAAATTTAAAATTTTTCTTTCATTATTATCAAAAGGATCTTTATTTACAAAATAACTTTTAATTTTTGCACACTTATAAATAATACTATCTAATTCATTATTTAAACTAGTATTATTTTTATAATTTTTTTTTAAAAACTCCCATAAATCTTTATCCTCAATTAAAGAATATTTAAATATTTCTCCATAACCAGAAATTAGTTCAGATTTATTTAAAGTTTTTAGAAACTCTGGGATAATTAATATAAACTTAGGATTATAATAAGCACCTAATTTATTTTTAATACCATTGAAATTTACTCCTGTTTTTCCACCAATTGAAGCGTCCACTTGAGATAATAAAGTTGTAGGAATATTTACATAATTAATTCCTCTATTATAAATTGATGCTAAAAATCCTCCAATATCAGAAACAACACCTCCACCTAAATTTATTAACAATGATTTCTTTTCAGCTTTATATTTGACTAACAAACTTGATAAATAAGAAATCGTTGAAATTGATTTAGTCAATTCTCCGTTTTTAATCTCAAGTAATATGGAGTCTTTAAGAGAGGGGAAAAAATTCAGGAATTTATCTAAACAATATCTTTTAGTATTTGTGTCAACAACAATAAATATTTTTTGATTTTTAAAATCATTAAAAAATAATTGAGCCTTCGGAATTGAATCCTCATTGAATAAAATATCAGAACTTTTCAAAAATTTAGTATTATTTAAAACAAAACTAAATATAAATTGCTCAACAAAAAAAGAGCTTTAATCTTGTTTTATATATTTGTATTAAATTATGTTTGAAAACACTGAAATATCTTTCCAGTCTAAAACTGATCGTGATTTAAAAAAATCTATTAAACTATTTAAATTACTTAAAAGAAATTATCTTGTTAAAATCGGTAAATTTCTATTAAACATAGCAATTTTTTTAAAAATTCCGATTAATTCAATTATTAAAAAACTTTTTTTTAAACAATTTTGCGGAGGAGAAAATATTGATGAATGTCATAACTTAATTGATGAACTATCAAAATATAATATTAAAACAACACTTGATTATTGCATTGAGGGAAAAAATAATGATGAATTAAAAATAAAATCATTTAATGAAATTTTAAATACAATTGAAGAAAGCAAAGAGAATATAAATATACCTTTTTGTGTTTTTAAAATGAGTGGTGTTATAACACTTATAAATGAATCATACGTTACTGACTTATGGTGTAAAAAAAACACAGAAAAAATTAAAACTCTATTTTTTAAAGCAGCAAAATACAATACTCCGATTTTAATTGACGCTGAGGAAAGCTGGATTCAAAATGGAATAGATAAAATAACAGAAATTTTAATGAAAGAATTCAATAAAAATGAAGTTATCATCTATAACACTATTCAACTATATAGAAAAGACAGACTACACTATATTAAAAAACTTCATCTACAAGCCAAAAAGGAAAATTATAAACTTGGGTTTAAATTAGTAAGAGGAGCTTACATGGAAAAAGAAAGGAAATTTGCTAAAATAAATAAAGCTATTTCACCAATTCATGAAACAAAAGAGGATTGTGATAGAGATTTTAATAATGCGTTGAAATATTGCGTTCAAAATATAAATGACATCTCAATATTTGTTGGAACTCACAATGAAGAAAGTTGTATTTATTTAACAAAATTAATGGAAGAAAATAATATCAGAAAAAATGATGATAGAATCTATTTTTCTCAATTACTTGGAATGAGTGATCACATAAGTTATAATTTGGCAAGATATGGATATAATGTCTCAAAATACGTACCTTTTGGACCTATAAAAGAAATGATTCCTTATCTTATTAGAAGAGCAGAAGAAAATTCATCTGTAAAAGGACAAACCTCTAGAGAATTAAAACTAATTCAAAAGGAAATAAATAGAAGAAAATCTATTTAATTTTTAGCTCAATCAATTTGATGTTTTTACCACATTTTTCTAAAAAAATTTGACTTATTACGGTTGAATTATTGGGAACTAATAAATATTTAAAACAAGGCTTTCTAGATAAAATTTTTAAATCTGAATTCCTAATTATATTTTCATAAAATAAACTATCAGTTTTATTTAGATTTAAATGTGACTCTAATTGTTTTTTTAAGTTTTGATTATAGGATAACATGTTAATTACTTTGTCGTGACCTTTAAAGTACCCAATATAACCTTTCTTTAAATTTGAAATTTTTTCTTTTGGGAAAATTGATTTTATAAATAAAATACCAATTAATGTTCCGAAAATAAAAAAAAACAACCTGAATTTGAATGACATTTACTTTATTACTTTAAAGTTTTATATGGTAAATTATACCATTCTCCAATTACTTTATTTGTTAAATTTCCATTAATAACATAAACACCTTGTGAAATATTTTCATTTTGAACTATAGTACTTTTAACACCTCCAAAATTTGCAATATTCAATAGTAAAGAAGAAAATATGTTACTAAAAGCAAACGAAGCTGTTCTAGCCATTCTTGATGGTATATTGGGAACACAATAATGAATTACTCCATGCTTTTCAAAAGTTGGATTATTATGAGTTGTCGGTTCTGAAGTTTCAAAACACCCACCCCTATCTATACTTACATCAACAATAACAGACAATGGTTTCATCATTTTTACCATATCTTCTGAAACTACGCAAGGGGTTCGTTCATCTTTAACTCTTATAGCACCAATAACTACATCAGCTCTTCTTATAGCTTTTTGTAAGGCCTTGGGATGAATCATACTTGTATCTAATCTTTCACCTAATTTATCTTGAATTCTACGAAGCTTATATAAGGATGTGTCAAATATTTTGACAGAGCAACCTAAAGCTTTTGCTGACCTTGCGGCAAATTCTCCTACTGTTCCTGCACCTATGATTAAAATATTTGTTGTACTTACTCCAGCAATTCCACCTAAAAGTAGACCCTTTCCTCCGTTAAAGTTACTTAAACATTCTGCAGCTATAAGAACAGATGCATTTCCTGCTATCTCACTCATTGATCTTACTACAGGGAATATACCTTCTTGATCTTTAATATAATCAAATGCAATAGCAGTAGTTTTTTTGTTTATTAATTTTTGAAAGTATTCTTTTTTTTGAAGTTTTAATTGAAGAGAAGAAATCAAAGTTTTACCATTTTTCATCATATCAAGCTCCTCTAAATTTGGAGGAGATACTTTTAAAATAATATCTGACTCAAATACCTCTCTAGCATCATTAACAATTTGAGCACCTGCCTCACTGTATTCTAGATCTAAAAAACTACATGAAACACCTGCACCACGTTCAATAATGACATTGTGACCATGATTGACTAATAATGCAACAGAATCTGGAGCTAAAGAAACTCTTTTTTCTTGTAATAAAATTTCTTTGGGAATTCCTATTGATAATTTTTTTTGATCATTAGTTTTTTCTAACACTTCTTCTTGGGGAAGGTGGAAGCCAGATTCTGAAAATGATAAATATTCTTTTTCCATTGTGTTTATAATATTGTTAGTTGACGCTTGTTATTTTGAATTTTTAAATTCAAAAATAAAACATCATCATTTAGCAAAGGTAAAATTAATTTTGGCCATTCTATAAAACAATAGCAACCAGAGTCTAAAAATAAATCTGTTCCAATATCTAAGGCTTCTTGAATTGTATTGATTCTATAAAAATCAAAGTGAAATATTTTATTTCCTTTGTTATCTAAATATTCATTAATAACTGGAAAAGTTGGACTAGAAACATTATCAAGTACATTTAAGTAATTGCAAAAGTTTTTAATTAATGTTGTTTTTCCTGAACCTAAATCACCGTAAATCGCAATTATTTTTTTTTTGTAGGTTGATAAAATGAAGGAAGAAACTTCAACTAAATCATCATGTGAACAAATATTGATTACTTTACTCATTTTTTTTATTTAAATGTACAAATGGAATTATCATCTCTTCTAAAGAAATTCCTCCATGTTGAAAAGTATTTTTATAATAATTTGCATAATGATTATAATTATTTGGATATGCAAAAAAATAATCAACACTAGCAAAAACATACGAAGAAGATAAGTTGATTTGAGGTAAATAAACTTCAGATGGTTTTTCGATATGAAAAACATTTTTTGTATCAAAAGTCATTCTTCTGCCATTTTTATATCTCAGGTTTGTTGAAATGTCTCTTTCCCCAATAATTTTTAAAGGATTTTTTACATTAATAGTTCCATGATCAGTTGTTATAATAACATCTGCATTCTTGTTTGATAAAATTTTAAGTAATTCAAATAACGGTGAATTTTTAAACCATGTTAAAGTTAAATCTCTGTAAGATTTTTCACTATCTGCTAACTCTTTAATCATTTTAACATCTGTCCTAGCATGAGATAAAAAATCAACAAAATTATAAACTATTACATTTAAATCATTCTTCATAAGTTCATCAAATCTTTCAACTAATTTTTTTCCCGAATCAGAGTTTAAAATTTTATTATAAGTCAGTTTATATGATTTTTTTTCTCTTATTAAAAGTTCTTTGATTAACTCTTCCTCATATAAATTTTTACCTCCTTTTTCAAAATCATCAACCCAGTAATGAGGATAGTATTTTTTTATTTGAGAGGGCATAAGACCAGAAAATATTGCGTTTCTTGAATATTGAGTTGATGTGGGTAAAATACTGCAAAAAGTAGAATCTTCAAGAATTGAAAAAAATTGTTCAACTAATGGCTTTATTAACATCCATTGATCTAATCTAAAATTATCGATTAAAATGAAAAATAATGGTTTATTAGAAATTATAGGAAATACTTTTTGAACTAATAGCTCATTGGAAAAAAATGGTCTTTTATTTTCATTTTCATTGAACCACAATTTATAATTATTTTTTATAAATCTAAAAAAGGATGTATTTGCTTCTTTTTTTTGCATTAATAGAACCTCAGAAATTGATTCCTCACTTAATTTATCTAAATCTAATTCCCAATTTATAAGATCTTTATATACAGAAGACCAATCTTGAAAATTATTAGCTTGATTGATTGACTGAGAAATTAAGGAGTAATCCTTTCTGTAATCAGTTTGAACTTTATTATTAATTAGTCGGTCAACATCTAAATTTCTTTTAATGGATGATAAAATCTGATTTGGGTTTACTGGCTTAATCAAATAGTCAGTTATTTTTCCACCAATTGCATCCTCCATGATAGATTCCTCCTCGCTTTTTGTAATCATTACTACGGGAGTATTTATTACTTTTTTAATTTCAGATAAAGTTTCTATACCACTTAATCCAGGCATATTTTCGTCAAGAAAAATTATATCAAACTGATTGTCTTTTAAAATATCTAACGCATCACTACCATTAGTAACAGATGAAACAATAAAACCCCTTTCTTCTAAAAATAGAACATGAGGTCTTAGTAAATCTACTTCGTCATCAACCCATAATATTTTAAAATTTTCCATTTTATTTCTGTAACTAATTTTGAAGTTATAAATTTATTCTTTTCTTTGATAAGTGAAAAAGACTAAAAACAAAATATTAAACGATCCTATTTACGGTTTTATTACAATTCCAAGCGAATTAATATATAAAATAATTGAACACCCATATTTTCAAAGACTTAGAAGAATATCTCAACTTGGTCTTTCGTATCTAGTTTATCCTGGAGCTCATCATACTAGGTTTCATCATGCTATTGGCGCAATGCATTTAATGCAAAAAGCTGTTAGAGTATTAAAAAGAAAAAATATTAAAATATCTGAGGAAGAAGAAGAAGCTTTATTAATTGCTATTCTCCTTCATGATATAGGACATGGCCCATTCTCTCACGCATTAGAACATAGCTTAGTTAGAAATATTTCTCACGAAAATATTTCTATTCAGTATATGCATAAGCTAAATAGAATATTTAAAAATAGACTTTCACTGGCAATTAAAATATTTCAAAATAATTACAAAAAAAAATATTTACATCAATTGATATCTAGTCAAATTGATGTTGACAGACTAGATTACCTAAATAGAGATAGCTTTTACTCTGGTGTTGCTGAAGGAATTGTTAACTCGACCAGAATTATAGACATGTATAACGTTTATAAAGGTCAACTTGTAATAGATTATAAAGGACTATATACAGCTGAAAAATTTTTACTTTCTAGAAAATTAATGTACTTACAAGTTTATATGCACAAGACTGTTCTATCGGCAGAGCATACTCTTATGAATATCTTAAAAAGAGCTAAATATCTTACAAAAAAAAACCATAATATATTTACCACCAATAATTTAAAAAAATTTTTGGAAGACAGTATTGACATGACTAACATGAAAAACCTCAATAAAAACTTAGACTATTTTTCACAACTAGATGATTATGATATTTTGATTTCAATAAAAGAATGGCAAAAAAGTGATGATTTTATATTATCTACCCTTTCAAAACAAATCATTGAAAGGAAATTACATAAAATAAAAGAAATTGAATCTAATGAAGTAAGTATAACATTGAAAAGAATTAAGGAAAAATTATCAAAAACACATCTTATAAATAAAAATGATATAAATTATTTAGCCTTTCCAATTAGAACTAAACATAAAATTTATACTCCAAATAAAAACCCTATTTACATATTAAAGGAAAAAAAACATAATTATGTTCTTAAGGCAATAGAAAAAGAATTAAAGTTTAATAAAAACCAAAACACAATTATTAAAAACTTTATTTGTTACCATCCAAGTTTAAAAAAGCTATAACAAAAATGAATTTATCAGTTAAAGAAATATGTAGAGAAATTAATGGGAATTGGTATGGAAAATCAAATGTAATTGTTAATTCATCTTCAAGTATTGAAAAAACAACTAATAACTCTATATGTTTTTTAGAAAATGTAAAATTTGAAAAGAAAATTTATTCGAATGACTTCAAAGCTTCAGTAATAATTATTCAATATAATTTACTTGGAAAATTAAGTTTTTCATTAGAAGAAATTTTAAAAAAGTCCACAGAACTAAAAACAATAATCCTTGTTAAAAATAATGCAAAAGAATCTTTTACAGTTCTTTTAAATTTATTTGATAAAAGATCTATTAATATTGGAATAGAAAAAACTTCTTTTATTTCAAAAAATGCTAAAATTGGAAAAAAAAATTACATTGGTGCATTTTCATACATTGGAAACGAAAGTGAAACTGCCGAATTAGTTCAAATTTTTCCAAACTGCTATATTGGAAATAACGTTAAAATTGGAAATAATACCATTATTTACTCAGGGGTTAAAATTTATGATAACACTGTTATTAAGTCAAATTGCATTATTCACTCTGGATGTGTTATAGGGGCTGATGGATTTGGATTTATTAAAAAAGATTTAAAAAATATTAAAATTCCTCATCTTGGAAATGTGATAATTGAAGAAAATGTCGAAATAGGTGCAAACACTTGTATTGACAGAGGAAAAACTCATTCAGATAGTACATTAATAAAGAGAGAAGTAAAAATAGATAACTTAGTACAAATAGGTCATAATGTCGAAATAGGAGAAAATACAATGATTGCAGGATGCACTGGCATTGCTGGTTCGGTAAAAATTGGAAAGAATTGTTTAATTGGTGGAAAAGTTGCAATTGCAGATCACGTAATTATTGCTGATGAAATTAGAATAGCCGGAAATTCAGGAGTTACAAAAAGTTTTTTAAAAAAAGGAGTAGTTATCCAGGGCCCAATTGCATTTGAAAAAAATAAATTTCAAAAATCATATATACATTTTAAAAACATAAGCAATAAAAAATAAGCAAATTTATGTTTCAACAAACTATTAAAAAAAATATTCAAATAAAGGGGGCAGGGTTACACAATGGTAAAAATGTTACTTTAAATATAAAACCCGCAAAAGAAGATTCTGGGATTTATTTTATTAGAACTGATAAAAATCCTGATTTAAAAATTAAAGCTTCAGTTGAAAATATTTTTTCAACTCAAAGATCTACTTGTTTAAAAAAAAATAATTTAGAAATAAGAACTACTGAGCACTTTCTAGCCGCATGTTGGTATTTATCAATTGATAATTTAGAGATTGAAATAAATAATGATGAACTTCCAATTTTAGATGGAAATTCAGCTGTATTTGTTAACATGTTAAAGAGTGCAGGAATAATGAAACAGAGTAAAAACAAAAAAAAATATAAAATAAAAAACTATATAAAAGTATCAGATCCCAGTACCGGATCTTTTATTGAATGTATCCCGTCCGATAAATTTGAAATAACTGCAACTATAGATTATGAATCAGAGATTTTAAAAAAACAAATATATAATTTCAAAGAATCAGATAATTTTGAAAAAGAAATAGGTTTGGCTAAAACTTTTTTTCTCTTGAAAAACAAATCAAATATAAACGAAATAAAAAATATTAAAGGAGGGAATTTAAAAAATTCATTAGTTTACTTAGAAAAAAATTTAGACAAAAAAGATATAAATGATTTAAGCATTGAGATGAATCAAAAAATCCTTAAAAAAGGATTAATAAATAGTGAAATAATTACATTCGATGATGAATGTGTAAGGCACAAAATATTAGATATTATTGGTGATATTTCTCTCTTACAACAAAAAATCATTGGAAAAATTATAGCTTATAAACCTGGTCATTCAATTAATATAAAACTCACAAAAGAAATAAAAAAAATTATGGACAAAGAACTTAACGGAATTCAAAATTACAATTTTGATAAAGAACCTCTAATGGATATTGAAAAGATTAAACAAATACTACCTCATCGAGAGCCATTCTTATTAATTGATGAAATTAGAGAATTAGAAGATAACTATGTTGTTGGTGTGAAGTATGTGAGAGAAGAAGAAGACTATTTTAGAGGTCATTTTCCAGGAGAGCCAGTCATGCCAGGTGTATTACAAATAGAAGCTATGGCTCAAACTGGTGGGATACTTGCTTTAAATACCGTGGAAGATCCAGAAAATTACCTAACATATTTTATGAAAATTGACAATGTTAAATTCAAACAAAAAGTTGTACCTTCAGATGTCTTAATTTTTGAATTAAAACTTTTATCTCCAATTAGAAGAGGAATATGTCATATGCAAGGAAAAGCATACGTTAATAATAAAGTTGTAATGGAAGCAGAATTAATGGCAAAAATTGCTAAAGATGATAAGTAAACATAGTTTTATTAATGATAAATCTCAAATAGGAAAAAACCTAAAAATTGATGCATTTTCTGTAATTCATGAAAATGTTGAAATTGGGGACAACTGTTGGATTGGCTCAAATGTCACTATTTTTCCAGGAGCAAGAATTGGAAATAATTGTAAAATATTTCCTGGCTCTGTTATTTCAGGTGAACCCCAAGATTTAAAATTTGAAAATGGAGACACATTAACTTTCATTGGAAATAATACAATCATAAGAGAATGTGTTACTATTAACAGGGCAACTATGGCAACAAAAAAAACCATAGTTGGTTCAAATTGTTTTATAATGGCATATTGTCATATTGCGCACGATTGTAAAATTGGTTCTGATTGTGTTCTTGCAAATGCTGTTAATATTGCTGGTCATGTCTCAATTGAAAATAATGTTACTATTGGTGGTTTAACAGCAATAAAGCAATTCACAAAAATAGGACAATATTCAATGATTTCAGGTGGAAGTTTAGTTAGAAAAGACGTACCTCCTTATATAAAAGTCGCTAAAGAACCATTAAAATTTTTAGGCATAAATATCGTAGGATTAAAGCGAAAAGGTTTTTCGGAAAACGATATATATTCAATAAAAAATATTTATAGAAATATTTTTGGAAGTGGAAAAAATATTTCAGACTCTTTAAAGGAACTTAATGAAATTAAGTTAAATGATAAAGAACAAAATATAATTGATTTTATAAACAACTCAAAACAAGGAATAATTAAAAACTAATTTTATGGCAAGTACAGCAGATTTTAAAAACGGTTTATGTATAAAACATAATAATGATTTATGGAAAATTGAATCTTTTCAACATGTTAAACCTGGGAAAGGACCAGCCTTTGTCAGAACTAAAATTAGAAATTTGAATACTGGAAGAATGTTAGAAAACACATTTACCGCAGGAGTAAAAATTGAAGTAATTAGAGTAGAGAACAGAAGTTCACAGTTTTTATATAAAAGTGGAGACACTTACCACTTTATGTATCAAAAAACATTTGAACAAATTGAAATTCCTGAAAAATTAATAAATGCTCCTAAGTATTTGAAAGAAGGCAATCTAGTTGAAATCATGTTTTATACAGAAGAAGAAAGACCTATTGCTTGTAATTTACCTTCTAATGTTATCTTAGAAATAAGCAACACAGAACCAGGGGAAAAGGGTAACACTGCTACAAATGCATTAAAACCAGCTACTCTTGAAACTGGTGCTGACATCAAGGTTCCTTTATTTATAAATACAGGGGATAAAATAAAAGTTGATACTTCTACAGGCCAGTACATGGAAAGAATCAAGTCTTAACTTTTTTCATATCAACACTTACTATAATAGCCACAAAAAACCATAAAGGAATTGCAGCTTTATCCATGTCTAAAAAATTATTAAATAAACCATGAATAAAGTAAGTCATGAGTCCAATAATGCTACCCAATAAATAAATTCTTAATAACTTATTTTTTTCATTATTATAAAGAACTATCCCTTTATAAAAAATAGTAAATATTAACAATAAAAATAGAACTAAACCTATAAAACCTGTTTCTGATAAAGCTCCCAAATATTCACTATGAGCGTTACCCATATCACCACTATTTGTACTTATTATGGTTTTATCTTTATGATTTTGAAATATTCCGTAGTGAAATTGATAAGTTCCTGGGCCGTAGCCCAGTATTGGTTTTTCCTTAAACATACTTACAGCACATTTCCATCTATTGATTCTCTCCATATTAGAAGCATCAGATTTTATATTATAAATTGACTGAATATGTTCTGTGAAAGAAGAAGAAGAATCTTGTTTATTCTCAGTTAATATTGAAAAAAAATCAGATCTAAAAGGAAATAAAATTATTAGTAATAAAGAAATAGATACAATGAAGTGTTTTGGTTTAAATTTTAGGCTTATTAAAAGTCCTAAAATTACTGCACCAAATAAACTAACCCATGCCGCTCTTGTATAAGAATAAATTAAAGCAATTGAAAATAGTGAAAAACAAAAAAAAGATATAAGCCTAGTTAGTTTATTAATTTTTGAAGATTTAAAAAATAAAAATAAAATTGGGATAAAAAACGCTAACATAGCTCCATACGATGTATGGTCATCAAAAAATGGTGCAACAACCCAATTTGATGATGGGCCACTAAAGTTGTATGATGAATGTTTAATTAATGTGTAGATTATGACAATTGAAAAAGATAGACAATATGCCAAAATAAAATGGGTGATTCTTTTATGATTTTTATAAAATATTAAAGAAGAAAAGACAAAACATGGAATCAAAAACCAGATTCTTGTTAAAAAAAGTTTCAAAGAAACTAAAGGCATCGTGGACGTAATAGAACAAATTAGCATCCAAACTAAATAAGCTGATAAGAAGAACGTTATTTTGTTAGTAAATATTTTTTCAAAAAAATGAGGAGTGTAAATGATTTTAAAAAAAACTATACAGGTCAAAGCAAACAACAAAAACTCAGTGGGAAAAGAAATATCAGTATTTTCAATAAAAAAACCTAACTCCCCAAGACTCAGTGAAAGCGGAGCACATAAAATTATTAATATCAATAACTTATCTAATCTAAAAGAAAAAAAAGTTACTAAAGAAATTATAATTGGCATCGAAATCAACCACCACTTTCCATCTTGTAATTGACTAAATAAAAAAAAGCCAAATAAAATAGTAAAAAAAAATACTATTGAATTCTGAATTAACTTATTTGTCATTTTTTTGAATATTATACAATTCAATACAACGCAAAATAATTATAGAAGCAATCAAAATTGAAAACGTGGAAAGAAAAACAACTAACCATCTAATAGGAAAGGTTTTTTTATCTGCAGGATATGCTTTATTTATAATAAACATATTTGTAAGTTCAAAATCGGAATCAATTTGAATTAAATCACATACATTATTTACTCTATTTAATTCTTCTTGAATTTCAATTGTTCTTCTAAATAATAAATTATGTTCAGTAACATATTCTGAAATAATTTCTAGTTCTTTTTTAATCAATCTAGCTCCCTTATTATTACTGTTGGCTAAACAAATTGCATATTGTTCTGTTAGCCTCTCTACTTGGACCTCCCCATAAATTACACCTTTTTCTCTTAAAATATTTAAAGAATCGTTTACATGACTCATTTGATTCTCTAAACTTTTTTTTCTTTCTTCACAAATGAAATAAGCTTTTTCAGAACGTTCTGATTTAATTTTTTTAATGGCAATATCAACTAAATCTAGACATTTATTTGCTATGTCAGCTGCCATTTTTGGATTTTTATCAAGAACCTCAATCTTAATAGAACCAAAAGGAGTTTTTTTGAATTTAACTTTTTCATCAAATGCTAAATTCATCCAAGTTCTTGAGTATGGATCATTTTTACTAATTTCATAGTGACTATACAAATTAAATATCTTGACTAAAGAATCCTGAACCATGTCACTGTTAAAAATTTGTAATAATTGCTCAGTTGTTTCTTCCTCTCCAAATTCTAAAATATCTTTTTTATATGGATTGTCTTCAATCAACAATGCTTGTGAGATAGAATTAGTTGTAGTAGGAAAAATAACGGCGGAAGACTTGAATTTTTCTTCCATGAAAAATAATGAGACAATACTTGAAAAAAATACTGATAAAAAAACAATTATAATTAATTTAATTTTGTATTTAAAGCAAAAAGATACAAGGTTATTTATATTAAAAATTGAGCTATCGTTAGTCATAATATTTATTTATTTATTTATTGTAAAAAACATTTCTCAGATAATTAAATCTTATCATCCCAGTAAAAAAGGACCAAATTATTGATAATAATCCGAATAAACATATATTTACATACCATTTTTGTGAAAAATTAATCAAAAGATAACTTATAATTATTAATCCAATAATAAAGAAAAATAGCGGCTCTAAAACAAATTTTAAATTACTTAATTTAAATATACGTACACAAAAATACAATTGGATTATAGCAGTTAAAAACTGAGTCAAAAAACTAGAAATTGAGGCCCCATAAGCACCGTGAGAATTAATTAAAAAATAATTTAATATTATATTAATTATCATTCCAAAAAAAGCAATTTTATTTAATAAGTATAGATTTCCATTTGCAGTTAACAATGTACCAAAAATATATGTACAAGAAATAAATAAAAAACATAGCATTAAAATTGGAAAAATATTAAATGATTTATTTAAATAAACGTCAACATTTTCAAATTTACCAAGCCCATATCTAAATTGAATAATTTCTTCTCCGTAAAAAAATGAAATAAAACATAGAACTAGGGCAAATGATATTATGATTTTAAAAGAAATTAAAACAAGTTCAGAAATAGACTTCTTATTTTTAAGTAATCTAGAGAAGATAGGTAAAAGTAATACTGCAAATAAATAAGAAATCATATTTGAGGCTTCAAAAAATCTATACGAACCGGCGTATACACCAGCTTCTGATGGACCTTTAATAAACTCAATCATTATTACATCAACCCTATAATAAATTGTCATTAAAAAAATCAATATAGCATAAGGAAAACTTTTTTTAAGTATGGCTAAAGAAAAAACAGTATCCCATTTGAGATTTAAATTTCCAGTTTTTTTAATTATGAAAAATAAAGAAATAAATACTGCGAATAAATATGAGGTTGTTTGAGCATATACAAACCACATAATTTCAAAAGGAGATGAGTTCAAATTACCCCATAACAATAAAGAACAAATCAATATCAACAAAAATCTATCTAAAACTGAAATAATACTGTCCTTAAAAAATAAATGAAGGCCAGCTAAATTTGACCTTAAATACAATAAAAAAACTGCTAGGAATTGATTAAACAATAAAAAAATTAGGATTTTAAAATCATAATCCAGATAATATCCTACACAACTTACAATTAAAAAATAAAATAATCCTAACAATAACTTTAAAGGAATAATTTTTGAAATATGCTTTTTAAGTAAAAAACTATGTTGAGATATATTTTTTACATTGTAATTATTAACTCCAAGATCTAAAAATATATTTAGAAGAAACGTTAAATTAATAATTGAAAAGTAAACCCCATATTCAAATTCGCCCACTCTATTTATAATTTCAGCATCAATTCCTAAAATATAAAATGGTTTAATTATTAAATTCAAAAAAATAATTAATACTAAATTTGAAAGAAATTTTTTTTTCATAATATAATAGACAAATAAGTCCTAATATTGTTTAAGAGAACGCAAAATAATCATTTATCTTGCAATAATATCAAAAAACATGAGAGTCGCAGTTAATAC
>JAYYFR010000007.1:0-7082 GCA_036158635.1 Bacteroidota bacterium
TTAATGTTTGTAAATGCTGGAATGAATCAATTCAAGGATTTATTCTTAGATAATAAAAAAGTAAAGTACCAAAGGGTAGTAAATTCACAAAGATGTTTAAGGGTTTCTGGAAAACATAATGATTTAGAAGAAGTGGGTCACGATACATATCACCATACCATGTTCGAAATGCTAGGAAATTGGTCTTTCGGAGATTATTTTAAGAAAGAAGCTATTTTGTGGTCATGGGAGTTTTTAACTAACGTTTTAAAAATTGATAAGGATAGATTATATATAACAATTTTCGCTGGTGATAAATCTGACAATCTTGAGCAAGATATTGAATCTAGAAACATTTGGTCTTCTATTATTTCGAATGATAGAATTATAGCTTGTTCAAAATCATATAATTTTTGGGAAATGGGTAATATTGGACCTTGTGGGCCATGTTCAGAAATACATATAGATTTAAGAGATTCTGACGAAAGAAAAAAAATTGATGGAAAAAAATTAATTAATAAAGATCACCCACAAGTTATTGAGCTATGGAATTTAGTTTTCATGGAATATAATAGAAAAGATAGTGGAGTGTTGGAAAATTTATCTAAAAAACATGTTGATACTGGTATGGGTTTTGAAAGATTATCCATGGTTCTTCAAGAAAAAAAATCGACCTATGATACAGATATTTTTTCAGATCTAATTAATGAAATTTCAAAAAAATCTGGGTTCATTTACGGACAAGAAGAAGAAAAAGATATAGCAATTAGAGTGGTGGTGGATCATATTAGAGCTGTTTCTTTTGCTATTGCTGATGGCCAATTACCAAGTAACGTTGGAGCGGGGTATGTAATTAGAAGAATTCTTAGAAGGGCCGTCAGATACGGTTTTTCATTTCTTAATTTTGAATCACCTTTTCTGTGTCATTTAGTTGAAATAGTATTTAATAAATTTTCATCAGTTTTTCCTGAAATTTCTACACAAATTAAATATGTTTCAAATATTATAAATGAGGAAGAAAAAACTTTTTTTAAAACGTTGGAAAAAGGAACAAGTCTAATTCAAGAAATAATTAAAAATTCAAATTCAAATATTATTGACTCAAAAAAAGTATTTGAACTATATGACACTTACGGTTTTCCAAAAGATTTAACAGCAGTCATTTTTAAGGAACATGGAAAATCCTTCTCAGAAAAGGATTATAAAATGTATTTAAATGAACAAAAACAAAGATCAAAATCAGTTGCAAATTTTTCATCAAAAGAATGGATCGTTTTATCCAAGGAAGATCAAAAAGGTTTTTTGGGCTATCAAAATCCATTACTTTACGAGTCTTTTGTAAAAATTTTTATGTATAGAGAGGTCAATATAAAGAACAAGAAATTTTATCATTTAGTTTTTAATCAAACTCCTTTTTATCCTGAGGGAGGAGGCCAAGTAGGAGACCAAGGTTCACTAATTTTAGATAACAGTGAAATTCCAATAATTAATACTAAGAAAGAGAATAATTTAATACTACATTTAGTTGAGAGCTTGCCAAAAAATTTAGATAAAGAGTATTTAGTTAAAATCAATATAAATAAGAGAAAACTTAACTCAAGAAACCATACGGCTACTCATTTGCTACACAGCGAATTAATTAGTTTACTAGGTTCTCACGTTGAGCAAAAGGGATCATTAGTTGATTACAATCATTTAAGATTTGATTTTTCTCATTATGAAAAAATTAGTGAAGACAAAATAAAAATCATTGAAAATAATATAAATCAGAAAATTTTATCAGGAATAAAGCTTGAAGAAATATTAAATGTTTCATTAGATTATGCTAAGAATATAGGAGCTAAAGCTTTATTTGGAGAAAAGTATGATGATTTAGTTCGTGTTATTAAGTTTGGTGAGTCTGTTGAATTGTGCGGGGGAACTCATGTGCAAAATACTAATGAGATCGGTTTATTTAAGATTGTTTCCGAAAGCTCAGTTGCCTCCGGAGTTAGAAGAATTGAAGCTATAACTAGTATTAATGCTATTTCCTATTTTGAGGCTATTGCTAATGATTTTAATTTAATAAAGCAGATTGTAAAAAACTATCAAAACCCTATTAAAGTTGTTGAAAATTTAATTTTAGAGAATAAAAAATTAAAAGATAAAGTTGACTTTTTAGAATCTAGAGAATCAGATTTGGTTCAAGAAAAACTATTGAAGTCAATAGTAAAAATTAAAGAAATAAATGTTTTAATTTTTTCTTCTGAAATTTCTCCTAAAATGTTGAAAAAAATCTCATTTAATCTATTAAACAAAACTAGTAATTTGTTTTTAGCGTTATTTTCAGCTCATGAGGATAAAGTTATTTTTAATCTAGGAATCTCTAAAGATCTTATTGAGCTTAAAAATTGGAATGCAAATGATTTGATAAAAGAATTTTCAAAAGACTTAGAAGGTTCTGGCGGGGGACAGGACTTTTTTGCGACTGCATCTGGTAAAAAAATTGACAAAGTACCAGATGTAATCAAAAAAATTAATTCTTTTCTTTTAGAGAATTAATTATACCTTCATCAACTATATTTGGGATTGTAACTTTTAGAAGTGGATTTTCTTTCATAGCTAATTTTATAGTACTAATTGCACCTTTATTCCTTGCCCAAGACCTTCTAGCTATACCATTATTTACATCCCAATTTAGCATATTGGTTAAGTTTTCTTTGGATTGTTTACTTCCATCTAAAAGCATCCCAAATCCTCCATTAATTACTTCTCCCCAACCTACACCTCCTCCGTTATGAATGGATACCCACGTTGCTCCTCTAAAACTATCACCTATAACGTTATGGATAGCCATATCTGATGTAAATTGAGAGCCATCATATATATTGGATGTTTCTCTAAAAGGAGAGTCTGTACCCGCAACATCATGATGATCTCTTCCTAAAATAATAGGACCAATTATTTTCTTTTTTATTGCATTATTGAAAGCTTTAGCAATTTCTATTCTTCCTTCACAATTTGCATATAATATTCTAGCTTGTGAACCAACTACTAATTTGTTTTTCTGAGCAGAAATAATCCAATCTATATTATCTTGCATCTGTTCTTTTATTTCTTTGGAAGCTTTTTTTTGTAATTTTTTTAACACATCAATCGCAATTTGATCAGTTATTTTTAAATCTTTTTTTCTATTTGATGCACATACCCACCTAAATGGGCCAAATCCATAATCAAAGCATATTGGACCCATTATATCTTGAACATAAGATGGGTATTTATACATCCCATTTTTTTGAAAAATATTTGCTTTAGCTCTACCAGATTCAAGAAGAAATGCATTTCCGTAATCAAAGAAATAAGTTCCTTTTTTTGTGTGGTTATTTATGGCCTTGACTTGTCTTAAAAGAGATTTTTTAACATGTTTTTTAAATATTTCAGGAGCTTCTTTAATCATTTTATTTGCCTCATTAAAGGACAAAGAAATAGGGTAATATCCTCCTGACCACGGATTATGTAATGAGGTTTGGTCAGAAGCAATATCAATAAAAATTTTTCTTTTATTGAATTCTTCCCAAATTTCTACAATATTACCATGATAACCAATAGATGAAATTTCATTTTTTTGTTTTAGTTCTTCGATTCTTCTGACAAGTCTGTCAATATTATCTATAATTTCATCAATCCAACCTTGTTCAAATCTTTTTTGAATTGCATTTTTATTTACTTCAGCAGTAATACTAGTTATGCCTGCTATTTTTGCTGCTTTTGGTTGTGCACCACTCATGCCTCCCAGACCTGATGTCAAAAATAGTTTCCATTTATTTTTGTTTTTAATCTTTCTCAAAGCATTTAGAATTGTTATTGTAGTACCATGAACTATACCTTGAGGACCAATATACATAAATGAACCTGCTGTCATTTGTCCAAATTGAGTAACACCAAGAGCATTAAACTTTTCCCAGTCATCTTGCTTCGAGTAATTTGGTATCATCATACCATTAGTGACAACTACTCTAGGGGAATTTTTTTGTGAAGGAAATAAACCCATTGGATGACCAGAATAAATTACTAACGTTTGCATGTCATTCATCTCAGAAAGATATTTCATAGTTAATCTGTACTGAGCCCAATTCTGAAAAACTGAGCCATTCCCTCCATATGTAATTAGTTCAGATGGGTGTTGGGCAACAGCTTCATCAAGATTATTATTCAACATCATCATGATAGCTGCAGCTTGCTTACTTTTATGTGGATATGCATTTAAATTTTCAGCAGCTATTTTATGAGAGGGTTTAAACCTGTACATATAGATTCTTCCATATTTTTTTAATTCACTATAAAATTCTCTGATCAATATTTTATGATGTTTTTTTGGAAAATATCTTAGTGCATTTTTTAACGCTAATTTTTTTTCTTCAAATGTCAATATATCTTTTCTGTGAGGAGCATGATTCTCATTTTTATTATAAATATATTTTTTTGGTAAAGTTTTAGGTATTCCTTTACAGATTTCTTTAAGTTGTTTTTTTTTCATTTGTTTTTTTATATGGACAATGTTTACATCCGTTGTTACAACAGTAGCCTCTATTCAATAAGTATTTTTCTGTAAATATAATATATCCTTCCTTTGAATAATAATATTCATCTGAACTTAAATTGTATTTTTTTGAAAATCTTTTCAAGTGTAAAATAAATTATTAAATTTTATCAAAATTAATAAAAGTTATAATGTTATTTCAAATACCTACCCCAATTCAAGAAATTAATTTAAAAATTCACAACCCTAATAATATTAGACTATTTATTAAAAGAGAGGACTTAATTCACAGAATTGTTTCAGGAAATAAATGGAGGAAATTGAAGTATAATTTTGAACATGTAGTAAATAATAAAATTGACACTATTTTAAGTTTTGGAGGGGCTTATTCAAATCATTTACATGCTTTAAGTTGGTTGGCAAATTTGAGAAATATTAAATCTATTGGTATTGTTAGAGGAGATCCCTCTTATAGAAATAATCCTACTTTATCATTTTGTGTTAAAAATAAAATGGATTTACATTTTCTAAGTAGAAAATTATATAGGGAATCTAAATTTGATAATGAAGTTATTAATAAATTGAAGAAAAAACATGAAAAAATATTTATAATCCCAGAGGGTGGATTTAACAATTTTGGAATTAAAGGGTGTAGGGAAATGATGAATGAGGTTGATGAAAATTTTGACACTATTTGCTGTTCAATCGGCTCTGGTTGTACGGCAGTAGGATTGATTCAGACATTAAAAGACCATCAAAATTTTTTAGGTTTCTCATCATTTAAAAATTCTAAATTATTAGAAGATGTTATAAGTAAAAACACCAGTTCAAAAATAAATTGGAAAATTAACTGTGATTATAATTTTGGAGGATTCGGAAAAGTGAACACTGACTTAATTAAATTTATTGATTCTTTTGCACAGTTATATAAAATAGAACTAGACCCTGTTTATACTTCAAAATTATTTTTTGGTCTATTTGACATGATCTCAAAAAAAAAAATAAAAAAAGAATCACGTATATTAGTCATACATACTGGAGGACTTCAAGGTCTTCAAGGTATTAATAAATAGATTTATGAATTATATTTTACTTTTATTTTTGTTTCCAATTGTAGTTTTTGCTCAAAGTTTAAACAAAGTAGAATTATATATTCAGAAGTATAAAGATTTAGCAGTTGAACATATGGTTGAATATTCAATTCCAGCCAGTATTACTTTAGCTCAGGGTATTTTGGAGTCTGGTTCTGGTGAAAGTGATTTAGCAGTTGAGTCAAACAATCATTTTGGCATTAAGTGTCATAGAGATTGGGAAGGTGATAGGTCTTATTACGATGATGATGAAGAAAATGAATGTTTCAGAAAATATAAGTCAGCTTCAGAATCTTATTTGGATCATTCATTATTTCTTAAAAATAAACCTAGGTATAGTGAACTATTTTCTCTAAATATAACTGATTACAAAGGGTGGGCTAAAGGATTAAAAAAAGCAGGTTATGCTACTGACCCTAATTATGCAAATAATTTAATTAGAGTAATAGAAAAGTATTACTTATATGACTTTGATAAATTGAAAAAAAATAAAAAAAAGAAAAATGAAAAAATTCTGTCAAAAAATTCTACTGAAAAACCAGTGTTAAAATATTTAATTGAAACGTATAATAATGTTCCATATATTATTTCTAATTCCAATGATTCTTATAAATCAATTTCTGATGATTTTGGGATTTGGGTTTCTGAGTTACTTAAGTTTAATGATATTAATGACTCAACCTTAATTAATTTAAATCAAAATCAAAGAATATATATAAAACCCAAAAGAAGAAGCAATTCTAATCCTTCATTTCACGTTGTCACTAGCGGTCAAACTATTTGGGAAATATCTCAACTATATGCTGTAAAGTTATCTTCTATTTATAAAAAAAACCCGCTATTTACTGATAGAGAGGTGAGGAAAGGAGATATCATTTACTTGAAAAATAAAAAAAATTAAGTTGATTTAAATGTTAATCTATGATACTTGGATAATCCAAATTTTTTAATTTGTAATTTGTGCTCCATTGTTGGGTATCCTTTATTTTTCTTCCAATTATAAAACGGAAAATCATCATTTATTTTTTTCATATAATCATCTCTATGAGTTTTAGCTAAAATTGAAGCAGAAGCGATTGACATGTATTTTGCATCGCCCTTGATAACACATTTATGATTTAGTTTTTTAAAATGTTTAAATTGATTACCGTCAATTAATAATAAATTAATTTTATGATTAATTTTTTTGATGCTTTTGTGCATAGCTTCTATGGATGCATTAAGAATGTTTATTTTGTCAATTCTTTTAGGTGAAGTTTTTGCAACTGACCATGCTATAGCTTCTTTTTCAATTACTTGTCTAAGTATATTTCTTTTTTTTTCCGATATTTTTTTTGAGTCATCTAGTAATGGATGATTAAAATTTTTTGGGAGAATAACTGCTGAAGCAAATACAGGTCCTGCCAGTGAACCTCTTCCAGCTTCATCACATCCACAAATGAGTAAATTTTTATTATAAAATTTTAATTTCAAAGATTAAGAATTTTTGTTAA
>JAYYFR010000008.1:0-64794 GCA_036158635.1 Bacteroidota bacterium
TATACCCCATGCTCAAATTCCTGAAATAAATGAAACTAACTATTGTTACTGTTATGAATTTGAAATTAATCAATCAGGTGAAATAAATCAAAATACATATGATGCTAATGATTTTAATTATTTTTTTGAAGGTTTTATTAGCAGTGATTCTCTTTATTATTCCTCTGCATCTGGTTCTCCATTTAGTTCTTATTCCCAAACTATATACGGAAGAAAAATTAATTAAAGTCAAAAAAAAAGGGGAAACTAAATGTTTCCCCTCCTTAATTTATTTAATTCTTCAAAATTTACTCAATAATTACTTTTTGAGTTTTGATTGAATTAGCATTAGACATTTCTACTAAATAAATTCCTTTTCCAAATTTAGTTAAGTCGAATGACTGTTTTCCATTTAAAGTTTCAATTAAAATAACTTCTCCTATAGTGTTAAATATCTTAACATTATAACTTTTGTTATTGGAGCTATTAATAGTAATTTCACCATTAGATGGATTAGGAAATACTGAGTAATTTAAATTTTCTTCTTCTAGGTTTGAGGACTCAGAAAATAATAATCCATCAATAAGGTGAATCACACCATTAGAGCAAACAATATCTGCTGTAGTCACCATAGCATCATCAACCATTACATTATCTCCAATATTAATTATAACATTATTTCCATCCATCATTGTTAATTCCATTCCATCAGTTAAGTCAGCTGCATTTAATGAGGCGCCAGCGTGAACATGATGAGATAAAATATCTAATAAAGGCGTATCTGCATTTTCTACTATTTCAGCTAATGCTGAATCGTCTAATGCTGAACTTGGAGCGAACATGGTAAATCCTTCAGAACATTCATCTAAAGCGGCTAAATCAGATGCTGATAACGTTATTGCCATTTGAAGATACTGATTTATATCTTGGTTAGAAGCAGCTTCATTAAAAACAGTAGTGATATCTGAAGAAACTGATTCTAATTCTAAAGCAGCATATACTCTTGGAGCAATAAATTGTTGGATTAAATCCGCATATGCCATACCTTTTTCCTCAGACATATCTGGACTATCTAAAAGAGCTAAACATCCCATTGTTCCAGGGTCAGTTCCTTGATACTGGTCTGCTATAGCACCGTATAAGTCATTATCCCACCAATCCCATGGAGAACCTTGGATTTCATAAGGTCCACAAGGAGTCATCTCAGAGGAAGGTTCTGGTGTGACGATAGGGAATAGACCTGGTAAACCTTCATGGCCGGCAGTAGCTGAATTTTCATCTGCATTTCCAAAACCATACCATGAATCGTTTAAATCCCATGGTAAGCCTGCAAATACATCGTTATTTCCAAATTCAGAAGCCATTTGTTGAACAATTAATGATCCCATTCCTTCAACCACAATAGCACCTGTAGTTGGTACCATTATATTTCCAACTCCATAAGGAGCAAAAACTTCATTCCAACATTGCATACTAGCAATTGGTACCTCTCCTTGGTCTACCCAACTACTATCTGGAATGGCACCTCCTACATTGAATGCCATATCAATTTCTGAACTGTAACCTGGGTGATTTGGAAGACAAAATGGTACGTCGGTAACATCATAAACCCCATCTCCGTCTGAATCTAAACCAGGTAGAATTCCTGTGTCAGATCCTTCAAGATTTCCGAAATACTCAGGAATGATGTAAGGAACAGCATCATTTACTCCATCACCGTCAATATCTTGACTTGTATCTAAAAACTTTGGTAGTAATAACTCTTCTTCATAATCCCAAAGAGATGCTGCACATAAAGATAAGTAACCTCCAGTTCCAAGTCCTCCAATTGCAAATTTATCAGTTATACCGTAAGGATTACCATCTTCAGCAATAGATTTTCTTAAAAAACGAACACCTGTTCTTACGTCTTGAAGCCCTCTATATGCAGCTTGAATAAGAGTACTTCTTCTTATATCTTCATTTTCAGAAATTGGATTCCATCCTAATCTATAATTCATTGCAATTGCAACATAACCTTTTTTTGCAAATGCTTCGCATTGAGCTACAGTAGCGTTATCAGTTTTGTCTCCTGTTGCTTGTCCATTAGCAACAGCAGGTAAAAAACTACCAGTATGTAATATGATAACAACTGGTCTATCTGTTGCAGTATCTCCAGAGGGCATGTAAATATCCATTTCTAAATCCTCCGCTGCAGGAGCTCCACCTTGAAGTAAAGGTAAAACACTTATGTTATTTCCGTAAATAACATCAGATTCAATTTCAACATTACAAAATAATTCATCTAAATATCTCACTTGAGAAAATGAATTAAAGAATGTAAAAAAGAAAAATAATAATAATATTGATTGTAATTTTAATTTCATAATTATTGTTTTTAATTAATTTAATTCAAATAAAAACGCAAGATAAGATAATCTTCCGACTTTTGGACCTCCATATGCTTGATAAACTTGATTATTTAAAATATTTGAAGATCCACATTTAATAGTAAGGGGGATATTTTTAATAATATCAAATGATTTATTTATTTGCATATCTAATAATCCATATGAGTTAATAAATCCGGTGAACTGAGGTGATCCTTCAAATAAGAAGCCATCTATCCACTTATAATTGACTTGAAAATTAAATAAATCAGAGATAGTTCCACTTAAGCCAAGGTTAAATTTATGTTCAGGAGTATTATATGCCGGAATAATTGGATCTCTATCGTCTTCATTAATTAATTTATTCCATGAATAATTAAAATTTAATGTTAGGGATTTTGGTAAAAAATAATTCATACCTATTGTAAAACCTTGAGTTTTTACTCTTCCGTTAGCATTAACTGCTAATCTGTAACCTTGAATTGATGGATTGGAAATAGCCATATAATTTGGTATTTCTTGACCTACTTCTTGGGCCCAACCATATTGAACATCATCTTCTGTAGCAATTCTAGTTTGTTGAGGGGCGGTAGGGTCAACAGTGTATGATGCTCCAATTTGATAGCCAATAAAATCTCTATAAATGGAATAATAATAACTTGCATCAATATATAACTTTTCCCATAAAGTAGTTCTTAATCCAAATTCAATTGTATTTACTTTTTCTGGTTTAATTGGGTCAACAGTTAGTCTACCTTTAGTTAATGCATTTCTTGCCATTCCTGTTTGAGTTAAAGACCCATTATATGTTATATATTTTCTTAGAGAATCAACGTCAACAAAATACTCTTCAAAACCAAATCCATTTAAGTTACCAAGAAGAATACCTGTACCAAAGTCATAATCTAGATATTGATCTGTTAACGTTGGATTTCGTAGGGCAGAAGAAAATGAAAGTCTCAATAAATCTTTTTCGCTTGCTTTCCAAACAATAGAAGCAGCAGGGGAGAATAAAAAATCAAAATTTTGATTTTTATCTAATCTAACTGTAGTATTAATTAAAAGTGTTTCATTTAGTAATTTTTTGTCTATTCCACTGTAAATACCATATTCAAAATTTTTAATTCTATTTCTCGTTACAATTGTATCAATATAATCAATTACCTGGGTCACTGTTGTGTCCCATCCAATTGGAGTCCATCCATCTAAAATTGGAGAAATAACTGTATCTAATAGAGCGTTTCCGTTTTCATCGTATTTATATATATTTTTAAAATTTTGAATAAATCCATCATCAAATATTGAGCCTTCAGAGTTAGGAGTGTAAAGTCTAGCATTAGCACCAATCGTAAGTTTAGTTTTATCATTAATATCAAATTTATATTCACCCTGAAGGTGATAGAGAGCTGATTTATCAAAAAATCTTGTTCCATTAATTAAATTACCAGTTTCGGGGTCGTATCTTGAGGACGTAGTAATTTCATTGAAAACGGTTTCAAATTCCTGAGTTCCAGGAATTAAATATGGGTTTCCATCACCTAAAGTTGAATTTAAAGAATTTGCATAGTCCTCAGCCATTTGATGATATGAATTAAGTAAGTCTGGATTTTGGTTTAATATATTTTGCATATCCATGATCCATTGTCCTAATGTTTCGGTATTTCCATCCCATTCTTCCCATCCAATAATCTCTTCTTCAAGTAAAGGAATAATATCGTTAGCCCAATAGTTACTGTATTCAGTAGCCCATTCAGTATTTACTAATCCTCTGTCCTGTAGAGAAACAGCAGTTGCGACAGCATCATAAGAATCACCAGCATCTTCATGAGTAGTATAAAATCTGATAAAAAATTTATCTTTTTTTCTGTATTCTAATCTATTTTGTAAAAATTTTATGTTTTTTAGGCTGTATCTGTTATCTCCTTGATAAACAGTTGTTCCTTCTCCATAATTCATTGAATATATTAATTCATTTTTATTTTTTGTTTTGTAATGAAAAGCGCTATTAAATTTTAAGTTTTTTGTATCATAATCTACTAAATCTTTTTCTTTATAGCCAGTTCTGTAAATTGTTCCTAGACCAGGATTTTCGTGAAAATCACCGTATGAAGTTGACCATTCATCTCCGTATATATTCACAGCATCATATCCACCAGGATTATTTCTATTAGAGTCACTGTCATCAGAAGCTGATTGGTTGTTTGCTACCCAATCGTTAGCTTTGAAATGTTGAATATTAAATTTAAATCCAAATCTCTCGTTACCTTCTTTGTCTTTCCAATTTCTTGCAAATCTAAATGAGTTTTCTAATAAAGCTCTTTCTCCAATTTTTATTTGGTATTGAGTTCCGGGAAACATAAATGGATCTTTAGATTCCATATATATAACTCCATTAAATGCATTTGGTCCATAGAGAGCAGAATTTGCTCCAACAACGATTTCAACTCCTTTTGTATCTAATTCAGGACTACCCATAAAATTACCTAAACTAAAATTAAGTCCTGGAGATTGGTTATCAACTCCATCAATTAACTGTAGAGACCTAACAGGAGAAGTACTATTAAAACCTCTTGTGTTAATAATTTTAAATCCCAGGCTAGCGGATGTTAAATCAACTCCCTTCAGATTAGATAAACCCTCGTAAAATGTAGATGAAGGTGTTTCTTTTATTGCATTTATATCTAAAGATTCAATTGTTACTGGAGATTGTTTTAATCTTTCCGTAAGCCTGTTGTCTCTGATTTCAATTTCTTGAAGTTCCTCTTGATTAATTTCTAGTTTTATATTTACAAAATCATAATTAGATATCTCAATATCTTTAGTATTATATCCTATGTATGAACACCTTATAGTGATGGGGAGTTTTGTGATGTTATTAAATGAAAATTCTCCGTTGATATTTGTTGTCATCCCTTTTCCATTGAGGATTTGAACATTTGCACCAATTAAAGTTTCTTTAGTTTTTTTATCGCTAACTACTCCATTAATATTTTGCGATATCAAAATTGAAGAAAATAAAAAAAATAGATATGAAAAAATATATTTTTTTTTCATGGGGTTAAAAATTTGGAGATAACTGATAATTTTTATAAAAGTCGTCAATTATTTCAATTACTTCATCAACACTATCTACTAATTTAAAGTTTTTTAAGTCTTTTTCTGAAATATTTTTTTCTTTTTCCAAAACTGTTTCTTTTATCCAATCTAATAGACCATTCCAAAAATCACTTCCAAATAAAATAATAGGTATTTTTTGGATTTTTTCAGTTTGTATTAATGTAATTGCTTCAAACAATTCATCTAGTGTTCCAACTCCACCGGGCATAACAACAAAACCCTGTGCGTATTTTACAAACATTACCTTTCTAACAAAAAAATAATTAAAATCAATATTTTTATCATCATCAATATATTTGTTAGGTGTTTGTTCAAATGGCAAATCGATGTTTAATCCAACAGATGCTCCCCCTTTATTTTTTGCGCCTTTATTAGCTGCTTCCATAATACCAGGACCTCCGCCAGAAATTATTCCGTATCCCTTTTCTGTTAACTTTTCAGATATTTCCACAGCATATTTATAATATTTATTTTCAGGTTTTGTTCTAGCTGATCCAAAAATAGAAATGCAAGGACCAATGTTTGAAAGTTTTTCAAAACCTTCAACAAATTCAGACATAATTTTAAATATACTCCAAGTTTTATCACTTTTTATTTCTTTCCACTTTTTTCTCATTTTTTCAAAATATTGTTTTAATATATCTCTTTTTTTAAATACTTCGCTGTATAACTATTTTTATTTTTAACAATTTCTTCAGGTTTCCCCTCACATAAAATATATCCTCCATCTTTTCCACCATTTAAACCTAAATCAATTATATGGTCCGCTTGTTTAATTACATCCATATTATGTTCAATTATAACACAAGAGTTTCCTTTATCAATTAGTTTATGAATAGATTTCATTAAAATATTAATATCGTGAAAATGTAATCCTGTAGTTGGTTCATCAAAAATATAAAGGGTTTTACCAGTGTCATTTTTAGATAACTCTAGAGCCAATTTTATTCTTTGAGCTTCCCCACCAGACAATTCTGTTGAAGGTTGCCCAAGTTTGATGTAATCCATTCCAACATTTTTCAATGTTCTTAATTTTTTTTTAATTTTTGGAAATTTTTCAAAAAATAAAATTGCTTCTTCTACAGTCATTTCAAGAACTTCATATATATTTTTTCCTTTAAATTTAATGTTTAATGTTTCTCTGTTAAACCTCTTTCCAGAACAACTTTTACAGTCAATGTAAAAGTCGGGTAAAAATTTCATTTGAATTAGTTCTTTTCCTGAACCCTTACATTGTTCGCACCTTCCACCAGAAGTATTGAATGAAAATCTTCCTGGTTTATAACCCATTACTTTAGCAGAAGGAACATTTGAAAATAATTCTCTGATTAATGAAAAAAGACCGATATATGTTGCGGGATTTGATCTGGGTGTTCTACCAATAGGAGTTTGATTAATGGAAATCACTTTATCAATATTTTTAGTTCCTTCAATTTTTTCAAATAAACCATAATCAATATTTGATTTGTTAATTTGATTATTTAAAATTGGATATAAAGTTTTATTTATTAGTGTAGATTTGCCACTTCCGGAGACTCCAGTTACTACAGTTAATGTGCCTAAGGGAATTCTCAAATTTACATTTTTTAAATTATTTTGAGATGCTCCAAATAAGTTTATGTTTTTTCCATTTCCTTGTCTTCTTTTTTCAGGAATTTTAATAAGATTTCTGTTTACAAGATATTGAGAAGTAAGGTGTTTTGATTTTTTTATCTGATTATTTGTTCCTTTAAATATTATTTTTCCTCCGTTTTTTCCAGCAAATGGGCCAATGTCAATTATATAGTCAGCAGATTCGATTAATTCTCTGTCGTGTTCGACAACGATAACAGTGTTTCCTATGTCTTTTAATCTTTTGAGTGATTGTATTAACAAGTCATTGTCTTTTTGATGTAAACCAATACTTGGTTCATCTAAAATATAGATTACCCCGACTAGTTCTGACCCAATTTGTGTAGCTAGTCTAATTCTTTGACTCTCTCCTCCAGATAAAGTTTTAGATTGCCTATTTAACGTTAGGTAATTAAGTCCAAGATTTTTTAAAATTTTAATTCTCTTGATCAATTCTTTTACAATTTCGTTAGTAATTTTATTTTTTTTACTTAATGATTTTACCCAATCATATAGTTTATCAATTTCTAAGTTTGATACATCAGAAATGTTTTTTTGATTTATAAAAAAATTAATACTTTCTTTTCTAAGTCTTTTTCCACTGCAACTTTTACAATCTTCTTCGTCTATATATTTTTTTGCCCATCTTTTTATTTTATTTGAATCAGAATTTTTGAATTCATTTAAAATAAAGTTTGAGATTCCTGGAAAATCTAATTCATGAAATTTAGTAATTCCAATTTCCTTATTTTTTATTTTAAAATTTTCTTTAATACCATATAAAATTGAATTAATACATTCTTTAGATAAATCTTTTATAGGAGTGTCAAGATTAAATTTATACTTATTCAATATTATTTTGAGTTCATCAAATAACCAGTTATCACTTGAATTATCTAATGCTGCAATACCCCCTTGTTTTATACTTAAATTTTTATTAGGAATTATTTTTTTTTCGCTAACTAAAAAAACTTTACCTAGTCCTTTACATTCTGGGCAGTAACCCTTAGGTGAATTAAAAGAAAATGAATTTGGTTCTGGGTCTGGATATGAAATTCCGGACTCAGGGCACATTAATTTCGTACTGTAAAAATATAATTTATTATTGTTTTTTTCTGCTATGATTATAGTTCCGTTACCTTCCTTTAATGCTAGTTCAAATGAATTATTTATTCTTTCATTATTTTTATTATTAATTATTAAATCATCAATGAGTAAATCTATATCATGGTGTTTATTTCTATCAAGTTCTAAGCTATTAACAGATAAATATGATTTATCTAGAATATTTTTTAATTCTCCATTTACTCTAACTTTCATAAATCCTTTCTTCATCAAATCAATAAAGAATTGTTTATAATTTCCTTTTCTTCCTCTAATTAGAGGAGCAAGTATTAAAACTTGCTTTTTTTTATGTTCTTTTTTTATCTTTTCAACTAATTTTTTTGGTGGGAAAGTTTTCATTTCTTTTCCAGTTACATATGAAAATGCTGTTGATGATTTTGAGTAAAGTAATCTTAAGTAATCATAAATTTCAGTTATTGTTCCAACAGTTGAGCGAGGATTTTTTGAAACAGATTTTTGACTAATTGATATAACAGGGCTTAGTCCGGAAATTTTATCTACTTCAGGTTTTTCATAATTATCTATAAATTGTCTTGCAAACACAGAAAAAGTATCCATATATCTTCTTTGTCCTTCTCTGTAAATTGTTTTATGTGCAAGTGAACTTTTCCCGCTTCCACTTACCCCTGTTATAACTACAAGTTTATTCTTAGGTATATTAATTGAAATATTTTGTAAATTATTTTCTTTAGCACCAGAAATTTCAATTTTACTCATTTTAGATGTTAATTTTATTTTATTTCTAATGACTTTTCTAAAGGAAGTTTTATTGTATAATTTTTTTCATTTACTTCTAATTTATTCTTTAAAATCCATGGATTTAAATACTTAATTATTTTGTAGTTAAAACCAATTTCATTTGCAAAATTAGCAATATTTTCAATTGTTTTATTAATTTCCATTTCATAAGTTTTGACTGGTTTGTACAGGCTACTATCATCCAAGTCAAATCCATATGTAAGTGGGTTTTTGTCGATTATTTTATATGCAATAATTCTGAATATATATCTTGATGTTTCATTATTTAGTTTTAAATCATAATAATTATTCACATTTTGTCTTTTAATTTGTTTTTCAAGTGCGCTTGGACCCATATTATAGGCAGCTGCAGCTAAAGTCCAGTTTCCAAATTGTTCATAAAGTTTATTTAAATACTTACAAGCAGATTCTGTGGATTTTTCTAAGTGGTACCTTTCATCTACCAAATCATTAATTTCTAAATCATATGCTAGACCTGTTTTTTTCATAAACTGCCAAAACCCTTTTGCTCCTGCTGGAGATGTTACATTTTCAAAAGCACTTTCTGCAATAGCTAAGTATTTAAAGTCATCAGGAATATTATATTTTTTTAAATACTTTTCAATTATTGGAAAGTATTTATTTGATCTTTTTAAAATTAATATTGCTTTTGAGTGATAATAAGTATTCACTAGTATCTCCTTGTCAAATCTTTCTAAAATGTCCTGATTTTCAATAGGAACTTTTTCATCACAAAAAAATAATTTTTCAGGAATAAAAGGTGCTACAACATGGTAGTTTTGATTATATTTTTTAAAATTATTACTGTTTTCTTGAGAAAAAACGAAAAAACAGGAAAAAAGAACAAGTAAAATTATTTTCATTGAATCTTTATTAAGTTTAAATAATCTTTTAAACTTATACCTTTTTTATCTTTTTTTGAAATTATAGGATTTTTAATTTCCCAATTAATGTTTAAATCTGGGTCAGACCATTTTAATGTTATGTCATGTTTCGGATTATAATATTTATTACACTTGTATGTAAAAATAGTATTGTTTTCTAGAGATAAAAAACCATGAGCTAGACCCTCAGGAATATATATCATTTTTCTCTCTTTACTATTTAAAATAAATTTAATATGCTTTCCAAAAGTAGGGGAGTTATATCTCAAATCAACAATTACATCTAAAACACTTCCTTTAATAACTTGAACTAACTTTAATTGACTTTCTGGCGAAGTTTGTATATGTAAACCTCTTAATACATTTTTTTTTGAAATTGATATATTATCTTGTTTAAAATTAGATGATAGATTAATTTTCTCAAAATATTTTTTGTTCCAGGACTCTAAAAAAACTCCTCTTTCATCTTGAAAAATAAAATCGTTTTCAATTATATATAATCCAGGAATTTTTGTGATTATTTTTTTCATTTATAGGTAAAGATACATTAATTTATGAGGACCAATTTTAGGAATATTATAAAATTCACCTTGAGATTTAAATCCTAAATTCTCATAAAATGGGATTGCAATTTTTCTAGCATCACACCACAATAATTTCACTTTTCTTTTAATTAATTCATTTTTTGCAAACATTATTAATTTTCTTCCCATTGATATTCCTTGATATTTCTTTTCGGTAGCCATTGCTCTGAGTCTATATTGTTTGTCATTTTCATCAAAAATTATGTTATTTTGGTAAATAAATGTTCCAATACTCACAAGTTCATTTTTCAAAAATGTTCCAACATGAAAAGTGTCTTTTAGGTCATCTTCAGCTAAAAAACAATTAGATATATTTTTATGAGGCCATAAAACACTAAGTCTTATTTTATGAGTTAGGTTAGATTGTATTAGTTTTGATTCAATTTCAATCATTTATTTAAATAAACAGTTGTTGATGGAAATGCAAAATCACTTTTATGTTTTTTTACAATATCCATTATTTTAAAATTGATTTCTTCAGTTGTATTTAAATATTTATCCCAATCTGTACCTTTAACATAAAATACAACTAAGATATCTAATGAGCTTGATCCAAATTTTATGAATTTAACTCTTCCAAAATTTTTGTCAGTATTTTCATGCAAGTCTATTATTGCCTTTATGTCTTTTGTTATTTTTTTTATTTGGGATTTTGTGGTTTCATAAGTTAGTCCAACATAAAATTTTGCCCTCCTTGATGTTCTCATTCCTAAATTATCAACTTCAGCATCTACCATTTTTTTATTAGGAACTGTCACTAAGCTTTTGTCAAATGTTCTTATTCTTGTACTTCTAAAACCAACACTTTCAATAACGCCTGTCACAGCGCCAACTGTTACAATATCTCCAACAATAAAAGGTCTGTCTAGGAAAATGACAAAAGAACCAAATAAATTTTCCAAACTTTCTTTAGCAGCCATTGCAATAGCAATACCCCCGACTCCTAAACCAGCTGCAAGTGCTGTTATATTAATATTGAAAATATTACTTGAAATTACGAATATTCCAAATATCATTATTAAAATCTTAATAATTGAAGTTAGGAATGGGATTAGTTGATCATCAAGTTTAGATTTAGTTTTTTCTGCCTTTTTTATTAATATTAAATTAAAAAAATCAGTAATTTTTAAAAGTAACCATACAATTAATATTGCAAATAGAAAATATAATAATTTTGAAAAAAATGAAAAGCTTATTATTGATAATTCATTTATAATTACTTTGCTGTCAATAATTTTGGTGCCCAAGAAAAAAAACAAAAAAATAATAATTAATTCAAGAGGTTTTTTAACAGTTTTATAGAAATCATTACCATTTAATGTGTTTACTTTAAACATAAAATCAAAAAGTAATTTGCTAATATTTTTTGAAATAATTTTTTTTAAAATTAATCCTAAACAAAATATTAATGCAAATAAAAAATAGTCTTCAATTGTATTTCCAAGTATTTTATAATTTAAATTCATATGTCCAATCTTAGTTTTTTCTAAATATAAGAATTAATCTTTCAGACTTTTCATCAAATTTATTTAATTGATAATCACCAAAAGTGTTAATTAATTTTAAATTTTGATTTTTACACATATTAATTATTTCTTCTTTTTTTAAGATTTGAATTCTTTCAAAGTATTTTTTGTCAAGAAATTCAATTTTTTTGTATAAGTATTTTTTGTCGTACCATTTATTAATTGTGAATGAATGGTTTTTAATTTTTTTAATTTCTTTTTTTACCATAGAGTCTAAACACTTTGACATATTAATAAAATCCATCACAAAAACACCATTTTTCTTAAGTGCGGTTGAAACTCCATTTATTACAATTTCATTATCTTCTTTACTTTCAAAATAACCAAAACTTGTAAATAAATTTATAACAAAATTATATTTTTTTATTTCATTAATATTCCTCATGTCTCTGTTAAAAAAATTAAGTTTTTGATTTTCTTCTTTTTTAGCAATACTTAAGCTGTATGAAGATAAATCAATTCCGTCGACATGAAATCCTTTTTTATTTAAATAGATGGAATGCCTGCCAGTTCCGCAACATAAGTCCAAAAAATATGAGTTTTTTTTTGGTTTCAGAAATATCAATAATTTATCTATAAATAGCTCAGCTTCCTTTTGATTACGATTTTTATATAGAATATGGTAATATTCTGAGTCAAACCAATTTTCGTACCATTCTGACATATTAATGTTTATTTATTAAGCTTCCAAGTAGTTCCAGCAGTGGGTGAGTATGATGGTTTAAATCCTAAATTTTTTAAATGTTTATGATATTCAAATAATTTCTCTTTATTATTGATTATTTCTCTTTCAAAATTTTTATCATAGTAGTTTGGAAGTTTTATATTTTCTTTTTTGGCTCTTCTTACCCAATTTCTGGAAGCACTTTTCCAACATTTCATTGAGTTTTTTCCAACTTTCCATCCTTTGGACTCATAAAAATCATACATAATTTCGCTACCATCAATTTCTCCTAATTTTAAAAAGTAATCTTTTAAGTCTTTAATGCTTGGTTTTTTAAATTTTTTAGTTTTAAATAATTCATTTTTTCTCTTATTCTTTTTATGATTAGGTTTATCTTCAGTAACTAAAAAAAAATTGTTTACGTTATTATACAAAATCTTTACAAACATTTTTTCAGGCTTTCTAATAATAACATCAATAAATTTAAGTTTATATAGTTTGTTAATTCCTTCTTTGATTTTAGTTTTTGAAAGTTTTGTGTTTTTTGATATTATATCTAGATCATTAAAAATATAATGTCCTTCAATGTAATTTTTTTCATTTTTACCTTCTTGTTCTATAAGCTCAGAAAATAATAATGAAATTTCAATGCCAAGAAAAATAAGTAGCTTTTTATTTACGAAATAATAATTATTACTTGAAAGAAAAATATTTGAAGATTTCATTATGATTAGTTCTATTAAATCCTAAAGTATTTCAATTTTTTTTTAAAAAAAAATATTTTAACAATATTTCCACAAATCATCATCTGGTGTGGGAGCAATAATTTGTATTTTATTTTTTTTAACTGGGTGAATGAAATTTATTTCTCTTGAGTGTAGACTAATGCTACCATCTTTATTAGTTCTTTTAAAACCATATTTAATATCTCCTTTAATTGGAGAGCCAATATAGGATAATTGGGCTCTGATTTGATGGTGTCTTCCTGTTATTAATTTTATTTCATACAAGAAGTAATTTTCCATTTTTTTAATTAATTTATATTCTAGTTCAGCTTTGAGGTGGTCATCTTTTTTTTCTTTTTGCACAAAAGACTTATTTTTCTTTTGATTTTTTTTTAGAAAATGAATTAATTTTCCTTCTCTATTTTCAATTTTATTCTTTACAATTGCCCAGTACTTTTTTTCTATTTTTTTTTCTTTAAATAATTTTGATATTCTTGATAAAGATTTACTGGTTTTAGACAATATCACAATCCCACTTGTTGGTCTGTCAATTCTGTGTGGTAAGCCAATAAATACATTTCCAGGTTTATTATATTTTTTTTTTATATAATATTTTGCTAAATCTATAAGCGATTTGTCTCCAGTTTTGTCACCTTGAGTAAGTATTCCTGGTTTTTTGTTTATTAATAATAAATGATTGTCCTCAAAAAGTATATCATTACTTTTTAAATTATCAGTATGACTCATTTTTATTAGGAAAGTTACTAGATTTCACATCACTTATATAATTCTTACATGCAATAGAAATTTCTTCGTTTAAATTTGCGTACCTTCTGATAAATCTTGGGTTAAAATCTTGTGTCATTCCAAGCATATCATGAATAACTAGAACTTGACCATCAACATGTTTTCCAGCTCCTATGCCTATGGTTGGAATATCAATTTTTTTTGTCACTTTTTTAGCAAGTTGACTTGGTACTTTTTCTAAAACTAAAGAAAAACATCCTTTTTTTTGTAATATTTCAGAGTCTCTAATAAGTTTATTTGCTTCTTTTTCCTCTTTGGCTCTGACAGAATAGGTACCAAAATTATAAATAGATTGAGGAGTTAATCCTAAATGTCCCATGACTGGTATTCCAGATTTTATGATTCTTTCAACAGATTCTGATATTTCTTCCCCTCCTTCCATTTTTACAGCATGAGCTTCAGATTCTTTCATTATCTTAATAGCTGAATCTAATGCTTTTTTTGAATTTCCTTGATAAGAACCAAATGGTAAATCTACAACAACAAGTGCTCTTTTTGTTGCTCTTATTACACATTTTGCATGATATATCATTTCATCCAAAGTGATAGGTAGGGTGGTTTCATGGCCAGCTATAACGTTAGATGCAGAATCTCCTACCAATATGACATCAATTTGAGATTGGTCAATAATTTTTGCTGTTGTGTAATCATATGCTGTTAACATAGAGATTTTATCTCCACTAGTTTTCATTTCTTTGAGACTTTGAGTCGTGATTCTACTATATTTTTTCATTTCATTTAAATAAAAATTAAATCAAATCTACGAAAATTATATATTTGCATTGTGAGCCGTATAATTTACTTTTTATTAGTATTAATATTTTTTTTAAGTTGTAGTAATGACTTGGATATTAACGCCGAATGGGATGATATTCCTGTTATTTACTCGGTTTTAAATTCTGGATCCGTAAATCAATCTAATACAGAGCATTTTATTAGAGTTCAAAAGTCTTTTTTAGGTGATTTTTCTGCTTCTCAAATGGCTCAATTTGAAGATTCAATTTACTACAATGACAACGATATTAAAATTTGGGTTGAAAAAATATTTAATAATCAGGTCATTGATTCAATTAATATGGATTTAGTATCAAATTTAGAAAAAGACTATGGTTATTTTAACAATGACAATCACAGAGTTTATAAATTTAATTCACTTCTAACAAATGATAATGGTTTCCCAGCATACAAGTTTAAAATAAATTTACTTAATGAAATTTCTAATGAATTATCTTCTGCAGAAGTTGATATTGTTGAGCCTATTCGTATTAGAAAATGGCCAACAAATAATAGTCAATCAACTGGTTTAATGAAATTAGGTGAATCTAATAATCCAATTTTAAACTTAGAAGTTAACCCATCAATAAATGGAAAAATGTATAGATTCTTTGTTAGGTTTAAATACATTGAAGTTGATATTTTATCTGGTCTAAAAGATTCTTTGTTTGTTGATTGGAAATTTAGTCCTAAAGTAGCTACTGAATACCAGTTAAATGGAAATTCAAATTTGTCAATTGATTTTAATATTAACTCCATAGAGTTTTTCCAATATCTAGCCTCTGTTATTCCTTTAAAAGAAAATGTTTACAGATACACCGATGGTGTATATTTTCAAGGTAGTGATGAAGGAGATTTTGGTATAGTTCACCCCTGTATTGAATTACATTTTGAGATTTTAGATGCAGACATGTATAATTATTTTATTTCTCAAAACTCATCAGGATTAGTTCAAAATAGACCAATATATAGTAATATTAAAAATGGTATAGGTTTAGTTTCCTCTATAAGTCAATTTTCTTTTCAAAATTTAAAATTTGACAATAAATCAAATGATTCTTTAGCTTTTGGTCAATTTACTAAGAATTTAAATTTTGCCTGTTTTAAAGAAATAGGTTTTGGTTTAGATACAGTTTTAGATTGTCAATAAACTGACTTTTTGTCATCTATTTATTATAAAATTATGTCAAAAATGTCCAATATTGTATTTTGGCATAGAAGTTGTTTTGTTTAAATTATAATAATTAAATTTTAAAATAATGAGTAAAGTAATCGGAATAGATTTAGGTACAACTAATTCGTGTGTGTCTGTAATGGAGGGTAATGAACCTATTGTAATTCAAAATAGTGAAGGAACTAGAACAACCCCCTCGGTAGTTGCCTTTTTAGAAAATGGTGAAAGATTAATAGGCCAACCTGCAAAAAGACAAGCAATTACAAACCCAGAAAAAACTATATCTTCTGTAAAAAGATTTATGGGAGAAAGTTTTAAAAATATAAAATCTGAACTTAAAAAAATATCATATAAAGTTATAGAAGGTGATAATAACACCCCCAGAATTGATACTGGTGATAGAAAATATACACCTCAAGAAATTTCAGCAATGGTATTACAAAAAATGAAAAAAACAGCTGAAGATCATTTAGGAACAGAAGTTAAAGAAGCTGTTATTACTGTTCCTGCTTATTTTAATGATTCACAAAGACAGGCAACAAAAGAAGCAGGCGAGATAGCTGGTTTAAATGTTAGAAGAATTATTAATGAACCAACTGCAGCTGCTTTAGCTTATGGTTTAGATAAAAAAGATCAGGACATAAAAATTGCTGTTTTTGATCTTGGAGGTGGGACTTTTGATATTTCTGTACTAGAACTTGGTGATGGAGTTTTTGAAGTAAAATCAACAAACGGTGATACTCATTTAGGTGGGGATGATTTCGATCAAGTTATTATTGATTGGATGGCAGAAGGATTTAAAGAAAAAGAAGGTATAGATTTAAGAGAAGATTCAGCTGCTTTAGCAAGATTAAAAGAAGCTGCTGAAAAAGCAAAAATAGAATTATCTTCAAGCACTGAAACAGAAATAAATTTACCATATGTTACTGCTACATCATCTGGACCTAAACATCTTGTTGAAAAGTTATCTAGATCTCAATTTGAAAAAATAGCTGACTCACTAATTCAAAGGTGTCTTGAACCATGTAAAAAGGCTGTTTCTGATGCAGGTCTCTCTGTTAATGATATTGACGAAGTTATATTAGTTGGTGGTTCAACTAGAATTCCTGCTGTTCAAAATATTGTAGAAACATATTTTGAAAAGAAACCATCCAAGGGAGTTAACCCAGACGAAGTTGTTGCTGTTGGAGCAGCTATTCAAGGTGGTGTGTTTAGTGGGGATGTTAAAGATGTTTTATTATTAGATGTTACTCCTCTTTCTCTAGGTATTGAAACAATGGGAAATGTTTGTACAAAATTAATTGAAGCAAATACTACAATTCCAACTAAAAAATCTGAAGTTTTTTCTACAGCTTCTGATAATCAACCTGCTGTCGATATTCACGTTTTACAGGGAGAAAGACCAATGGCAAAAGATAATAAAACAATTGGAAGATTTCAATTAACTGATATTCCACCTGCACCGAGAGGTGTTCCACAAATTGAAGTTACTTTTGATATAGATGCTAATGGTATTATTAACGTAAAAGCTAAAGACAAGGGAACTGGAAAAGAACAAAATATCAAAATAGAATCTGGCAATAAATTATCAGATGAGGAGATTGAAAAAATGAAAAAAGAAGCAGAAGCAAATGCTGAAACTGATAAGAAGGCAAAGGAATTCGCTGATAAGATAAATACTGCTGATACTTTGATTTTTACTACAGAAAAACAGTTAAAGGAAAATGGAGATAAAATACCAAAAGATAAAAAACAAGAAATAGAAAGTCTTTTAAGTGCACTAAAAAAAGCTCACTCAGATAAAGACTTAGAAGGTATTGATAAGTCTATTGAAGCTTTAAACAATATGTGGCAGTCAGTTTCTCAAGATATGTATAAAAACCAGAGTCAAGAAAAACCTACTGAAAATAAAAAGAGTAAATCTAATAATGAAGATGTTACAGATGTAGATTTTGAGGAAGTTGATGATGACAAAAAATCATAAAATGAATAAAAAAAAAAGGAGGTAATAACCCTCCTTTTTTTAAGTCATATTAAATTTTTTTTCAATTTCTTCAATATAAGTTCTAAATGTTTTGTCTGTTTCAGCTAAATTGTTAACAGTTTTACAAGCATGTAACACTGTTGCATGATCTTTTCCTCCACATTGAGCTCCAATGTTTGCTAATGAAGATTTAGTTAATTGTTTTGAAAAATACATTGCAAGTTGTCTAGCTTGAACAATATTTCTTTTTCTAGTTTTTGATTTAAAAGAATCAATACTTAAATCAAAATAATCACAAACTATTTTTTGAATATAATCAATTGAAACTTCTTTAGTTGTTGTTTTAACAAATCTATCAATCATATCTCTAGCTAAATTTATACTAATATCTTTTTTATTAAGAGATGATTGAGCTAATAAAGAAATGAGAGCTCCTTCTAATTCTCTAATATTAGAAGAAATACTGTAAGCTAGGTATTCAATTACATCATTAGGAATTTCGATCCCATCTTTATATAATTTATTTCTCAAAATTGCAATTCTAGTTTCCAGTTCAGGTTGTTGTAAATCAGCGGACAAACCCCACTTAAATCTAGATAGTAATCTTTGTTCAACACCACTCATGTCAACTGGTGCTCTATCAGAAGTTAAAATAATTTGTTTATTATGTTGATGAAGATGATTAAAAATATGAAAAAATATGTCTTGAGTTTTTTCTTTAGCTGCAAAAAATTGTATGTCATCAATAATTAAAACATCTATAAGTTGATAAAAATGAACAAAATCATTTCTTGTATTGTTTCTTATAGATTCAATAAATTGTTGAGTAAATTTTTCAGCTGAAACATAAAGTACTGTTTTTTCAGGAAATCTCTCTTTAATTTCAACGCCTATTGCATTTGCTAAATGAGTTTTTCCTAATCCGACACCACCATAAATAAGTAATGGATTGAATGAAGTTCCTGCAGGTTTTTTTGAAACAGCGTATCCTGCAGACCTTGCTAGTCTATTACAGTCTCCTTCAATAAAATTATTAAAGGTATAATTTGGACTCAATTGTGAATCAATTTTTAATTTTTGTAAACCTGGTACAATAAATGGATTTTTTATTTCATTGTTAATTACTTCAGAAGGTAAATTAATATTTTGATTATTAATTGATTTTCTTTTAATACTTGGTACTTTAATAGTGTATGGTCTGTCGTTACCATAAATATTTTCCATCATGATACTGTACACCAATTTTGATTCATCACCAAGCTGCTTTTTAATTGCACTTGTTAATAAGTCAATGTAATTTTCTTCGATCCATTCGTAAAAAAATTTACTTGGCACTTCTATGGTTAATGTTTTTTCTTTTAATTTAATTGGTTTAATAGGAGTGAACCACGTCTTGAAACTCTCATTATTTATATTGTCTTTTATATATGTAAGACAATTATTCCATACCTCAGAGGCAGTATTTTTCATTAAAAAAAATCAATTTATTGGGGTTAAACCATAGCTAAAAATTAAATTGGGTTTCATTAATTTTTAGATTTTCAAATATGTAAATAAAAAAGTTTAAAAAAAAATTCTCAAGCTATTGTTTTTTATTTTTTTTAGTGTTAAGTTATAGAAATTAAGAAAAAAGATTTTTTAAAGTTCTTTCATTAAAATTTCATAAGCTTTTAAAGTTTCATTTATATCTTTTTTGTTAACTTTTTCTTTTGGAGAATGAACATTTTTTTCAGCAGGCCCAATAAAGCACCAGTCAAATGGATATGGGCTTTTCTGCAACTGATTTCCATCACTTCCTCCAGCACTTTCAACTTCAATTTGAAATTTAACTTTGTTTTTAGTTAATATATTTAATATTTTATTTATAAATGTTTTTCTAGGAATTCCTGAGTCTCTAGCTGATATAACAACACCTTTTTCAAACTTTATACCATTTGTAACCCAGGTTACATCAGAAATTAAAGCTTGCTTAACATTATAATTTTCATATATATACTTCCCAAGGTATCCTACAGACCCTCCACCAGTTTCTTCCCAACAAGAAAAAACTAAAATTCCGTCATATAAATTTTCGGCTATTTTAAGTGAATTCCAGACACCTAATCTGTTATCCATATAACAATTTTGTACATAATTTTTTGTTTCCTTCCAATTGGATTTATAGACTAAATTAGTTCCTCTATCAATTGATCTTTTAAAATCACAAAAAATTTTTTTGTTTTTTTTGTTGTAAAGTATTTTCGTGTTTATCTTACCCCTAGAGTCGCATCCAGTTAGCATTATTCCATCTTTAACTATTGGTCCACCTAACTTTATAAGTTCATTATCATACCCAACAGTAAATCCAATAGAATCTATGTGAGAAAAAATTGCACACCTTGGCTTGCCAAAAACTAAAATTAAACAATTTTGAAAATCATCACCAAAAATAATTTTTGGTTTTCTTTTCCAATTATGTTGATTTTTTTTTACGTAATTTATTAAAAACTCTTTCATTAAATCCTCCTCTCCAGAAGGACTAAAAATATTTTGCATTTCTTCAAGTAACTTCATTTTTATTTATTTTATTCTTGATGATGAAAAGATTGTCTTTTCCAACTTTGATCTTATTTTCGTTTTTGTCTATTTTATAATCAGGTGCTTTAACTCCATTTATATTTTTTTTATTTGAAATAAATATTCTTATTTCATCCCATAAATTTTGTTTTATAAAATTATTTAATAAAATTCTTCCTCCTTCAACTAAAATTGAATTTATATTAAGTTCTCTAATTTTTTTTACTGTGTCAATTAAACTTTCATTTTTACCTATTTTAATATATTCAACATTAGATTTATTTTTGACAATAAGATGATTTGTTAAAATGATTGTCTTACTTTCTGAATTGAAAATATTATGAGTTTTAGGTATTTCTAGATTTCTATCAAAAATTAATCTTTTAGGGTTTTTTCCTTTAATTTTTCTAACGGTTAATTTAGGATTATCATAAATAGCAGTATTTTTTCCAATCATTATTGAGTCATTTTCACTCCTCCATTTATGTGTTAGTGTTTTACTTTCACTACAACTAATTTTTTGAATACCATTTTTAAAGTTTGTATTATTAATAAATCCGTCATTAGTTTGACTCCATTTTAGTATTATATATGGTCGGTTATAAATTTGATTTATAAAAAATTTTCTATTTAGTTCAACACATTTTTCTTTTAAAACCCCAACTTTTACTTTGCATTTTCTTTTTAACTTTTTAATACTTTTTCCATTTACCTTCTTATTGGGATCTTTTGTTCCAATTACTATTGCTTTTATTTTGTATTTAAGAATTAAATCTACACATGGGGGTGTTTTTCCGTGGTGATAACATGGTTCTAAATTAACATAAAGTGTTGCGTTCTTCAATGAATCTTTATCTTTAATACTATCAATTGCATTTACTTCTGCGTGACTTGAGCCAAATGATTTATGATAACCTTTTCCAATTATTTTTGAGTTTTCTGAAACAATCACACATCCAACCATGGGGTTTGGAAAAGTTTTGTTTGCACCTTTTTTTGCAAGCTCCAAACATAAACTCATTATTTTTTCGTCAAATGTCATATTTCAAAAGTACATTTTTTATGTAAATTCATATTATGAATAGTTATTTTGAATTGAAAAACATTTTCAATAAGGAATTAAGTTTTTTATACTCTGAAAATGAAATTAGCAGTATTTTAAACATTTTAATTGAGTTTGAATTTAAAAAAAAACCAATAATTATTAAATTAAATGACTCAATCAACAAAAGAAAGTTTGATAAAGTAGTTTCTCATCTCAAAAAATTAAAATTAGGTTGTCCAATTAATTATATAATTGGTTATAAATTTTTTTTTGATTGTAAAATTAATGTTGATAAAAGTGTATTAATTCCGAGACCCGAAACTGAAGAATTGGTTCTTTGGTTACTAAAACATGTTAAAAAAAATCAAAATATTTTAGATTTATGTTCAGGAAGTGGTTGTGTATCTATTGCTATAGCTAAAAATATACAGGCTAAAATAACCGCAGTTGATATTTCAAGTGAAGCAATTAATTTAGCAAGGAAAAACTCTAAACTTAACAATACCGCAGTTAAATTTATTTGCTCAGATATTTTTAAGGATAGCTTTATAAAACTTGAAAAACAAAATATTATTGTAAGTAATCCACCTTATATTTTAAATTCACAAAAAAAAAATATTCAAAAAAATGTTTTAAATTTTGAACCTCATATTGCTATTTTTGTTGATGACAATGAGCCATTTGTTTTCTACAAAAGAATAATTGAAATATCAAAAGAAAAATTGTTTAGTAATGGTTTACTTTTTTTAGAAATTAATGATTTATTTTCTAAAGAGTTGAAAGAATTGTTAATTAAAGAAGGGTTCAAAAATGTAATAATTAAAAAAGATATAAATGACAAACCAAGGTTAATTAAAGCACAATTAATATGATTATATTTACGTTTAATAAATGAGTCCAGAACAAAAAATAGAATATCTTAGGAAAGAAATACATTTACATAATCATAAATATTATGTTTTAAACAATCCTTCCATTTCTGATTTCGAATTTGATTCACTTTATAATGAATTATTAATTTTGGAAGAGCAATTTCCAGAGTATGACGATATAAATTCACCGACCAAAAGAGTAGGAAGTGATATTTTATCAAATTTTAACACTTTTCCTCATTCTAAACCTATGCTTTCTTTAGGAAACACATATTCTGATGAAGAATTAAATGAATTTGACAAAAGAATAAATAAATTATCAGACGATAAAATTAATTATGTCTGTGAATTAAAATATGATGGTGTTTCTATCAGCCTTGAGTATAAAAACGGTTTTTTAGTTCAAGCATTGACCAGAGGTGACGGGGTCAAAGGCGATGATGTTACCAATAACGTTAAAACAATTAAAAGTATTCCATTAAAATTACAAGGGGACTTTCCAAATCATTTTTTCATAAGAGGTGAAATTTTTATGAACATAAAAACTTTTTTAGATTTAAATGAAAATAGAAAAAAAAATAACTTGCCTCTTTTTTCTAATCCAAGAAACACTGCTTCTGGTTCAATTAAAATGCAAAAAAGTAGTGAAGTTGCCAAGAGAAAATTAGACTGCTATTTATATTATTTAATTGGAGATAATTTACCTTACGACTCTCATTATGATAATTTACAAAAAGCTAAAGAGTGGGGTTTTAAAATACCCTCAGAAATATCGTTAAAAAATGATATAAGTGAAGTAATTTCTTACACTCAAGAATGGGATCAAAAGAGAAAAGAATTACCATTTGAAATTGATGGAATAGTTATTAAAGTAAATTCTTTAAGCCAACAAAACTTAATGGGATTTACCTCTAAATTTCCACGTTGGGCAATTGCTTATAAATTCAAAGCTCAACAAGTAGAGACAATTTTAGAATCCGTCTCTTATCAAGTTGGTAGGACTGGGGCTATAACTCCAGTGGCAAATTTAAAGCCTGTAAATATTGGTGGAACAGTTGTTAAAAGAGCTTCATTACATAATGCTGATCAAATTACAAAATTAGGTATAAAAATTGGAGATTATGTTTACATAGAAAAAGGTGGAGAAATTATTCCTAAAATTGTAGGGGTTAATAAATCAAAAAGAAATTTAAATTCTGATAATAAACTATATTTTATTGGAAATTGTCCAGAATGCAATTCAGTATTAGAAAGAAATGATGGAGAGGCGCAACATTATTGTGTGAATCATAATTTATGTCCTCCTCAAATAAAAGGAAAAATTGAACATTTTGTAAGTAGAAAAGCAATGAATATTGATAGTATTGGAAAGAAGCAAATTGAAAAATTATATAACAATGGTTTTTTAAAACAAATTACTGACTTGTATAAATTAAACAAAAATAGTTTACTTGAGCTGCGGGGTTTTGAAGAAACTTCAGTTGACAAATTATTATATGCTATTGAAGAATCAAAAAAAATTAAGTTTGAAAAAGTTTTATTTGCTTTAGGTATTAGGTTTATTGGTGAAACTGTTGCAAAAACAATTGTGAAACATTTTAAATCAATTGACAAGGTGATTAATTCAACTTATGAAGATTTTATTTTGGTTGATGAGATTGGAGAAAAAATAGCTAATAGTTTAGTTGATTACTTTAGAGATAAAAATAATTTGTTTTTAATAAATGAACTTAAAGTTTATGGTCTTCAATTTGAAAGTAAAAATGAATTAGAAAATTCATCGAATATTTTACAAGATAAGATTTTTGTTGTTTCAGGTGTTTTTGTAAAAAAGAGTAGAAACGAAATAAAAGATTTGATTGAGCTAAACGGTGGAAAACTATCATCTTCAATTTCATCTAGAACAAGTTTTGTGGTTGCAGGTCAAAATATGGGGCCTAAAAAGAAAGATTTAGCAAACAAATTATCCATAAAATTGATTTCAGAAGATGAATTTCTATCAATGATTTATTAAATTGTAACAAAATCCTATTTGAATGAAAAAAATTATTCAATCTTTTTTTTTAAAACAAGCTATTAGAAATTTTGTTACTAATAAAAAAAATATAAATCACAAGTTTTTTTTTAATTATGATAGAACTAAAAAAATAGGAATAATATTTAACGGCATAGAAAGAAAAAATATTGATATAACTCGTCAATTAATTGATTACTTTAAAGAAAAGAATATTTCGTGTGAAGCTTTAGGTTTTGTTAATGATACAAGAATGAGAGAATTTAATTTAGCAAGTTTAAACATGGATTATTTTAATTTAAAAGATTGTAATTTTTTTGGTTTTCCAAAAGTTGATAATGTAATTAACTTTAACTCAAAAAAATTTGATATCCTTATAAATATCTCTGACGAAAAAAATTTAATATATGATTATATTGTCTCAAAATCTCTTGCAAAGTTTAGAGTGGGTAAAGACGATTGTGAATTATATGACTTACTAATTAATACCAAGAGTGGTGACAGTAAAGATTTTGTTTCAGAGGTTATTTTTTATTTAGATTTAATAAGTAAAAACAATCATTAAAACTAATTAGTTTATCTATTAACACATTTGTTAACTACAACTGTTAAATTCTTTTGAATAGATTGTTGATAATTTGCTTTATTTTGTATCTTGCAAAATTAGATTTAGATGACAAAATTTAACAGATAGTCCTTATGATTTTAAAATCAAGAATATATCATATATTTTTTACAGTATTTTTTTTATTTTCTTTTTTGGGGACTTTACTCTCACAAAATACTATTGATTTTAACTTAAATTATATTGATTACTCAGGAGCTGTAACTGGTAATGTTGGTGAAAATATTAGTATCCCTGTACAAGCTGTTTTTTACCAAGAAGAAGGAAGATGCGAAGGTGCTTTTGGTCCATGTTCTGCTTTTTTGATAAATTCTTTGGACCCTACAATAGATGTTGATTTTACAATCAGAGAACTTCAAGATGTACAATTTGAAGCTTTTGGAGGTGGAAATCTAAACAATGATTTCTCAGGAAATGGTTCTATTGGTTTTGAAGATTTATTAACTGAATTTGAAATTTGGCCTCCTGACTCTAGTATAACTAATTGTGAATACACTCCTGTTCCAGGTTCTAATTCTTTTATTGCGTCAAATATTTGTGCTGATGATGTTGATAACATAAATAATAGTATTGGTCAATTTGTTGTTGAAATGGTTGCCACCTTTCCAACTGAATGTGATGACGCCCCCTCTGATGGAATAAACGATAATCAAGCTTTCTGGTTTCTACAGTTTAATTTATTTTTTCCTGAAGAAATATCAATTTCAAGTACTTCTTCCAATTCTTGTGGTTTTAATACTACATGTAATGGTTCTAATGATGGTGAAATTACTGCAATTGTTTCGGGTGGTGTTCCCCCTTACAATTATGAATGGACTGATGAGAGTGGTAATATTATTTCTAATACTCAAACTGCATCCAATTTAAGCGTTGGTTTTTACACAGTTACCGTTACTGATGACAGTGATAATTTTATTTTTGATTCCAACGGAGACGGAGAAGGAATTACTTGTTCAGAAACTTTTGAAGTTACTGAACCTGACCAAATACTAATTAGTTTGTCTTCATTTGAAGAAGATGTTTCTAATTTAGAACTTGATTGTTTTGGTGATACTGATGGTTCTATATTTGTTGATGTTTCAGGGGGATGTGAACCATATAACTATTCTTGGTCTAATGGATCAAACTCTGAAGACATTGAAGGTCTTTCGGTTGGATTATACACTTTAATTGTTACTGATTCAAACAATTGTTCAGTTGAATTTACTCAAGAAATTACTGAGCCATCTGCTATTATTATTTCAAAAAACATTGAAAATTCTATAGATAGTGATGGTTGTAATAATTTAGGTTCTATAGACATTGATGTTTCTGGTGGAACTCCATTCAATGGTTCTAGTCCTTATTTATATGAATGGAGTGTTGATTCAGACGGAAATGGTTTACCTGATATAGTAATTAGTAATGATGAAGATATTAATGGTTTATCAGCAGATACTTACTTTATCACAGTCACTGATGCATTAGGTTGTCAAGATACAAATGTCTTTACAATTACATGGCCTGGACCATTTGCAGTTGTAATTGAAGAGACATCAAATTTAGAATTAAGTTGTTTTGGTGACTGTGATGGAATAATAAATATTTCAGCATCAGGTGGAAGTGGAGATTATTTATATTCTTGGTCTTCATTGAGCGGTGGAGAAGTGCCATTGGACCAAATCAATAACCAAAATTTAACAAATTTATGTTCTGGTGAGTATTCAATAACAATAACTGATAATTTTTTTCCTGATTGTACGTGGAATGAGCAAATAGTTATTACTGAACCAGATCAGGAGCTAATTATTAGCGATATTGATGGTGTAATAGATCTAGATTGTTTTGAGGATTGCGATGGCGAATTGGATATAACAGTTCAAGGGGGTACAGAGCCATATTCATTTTCATGGAGCAATGGTGAAACAACTGAGGATATAAATAATTTATGTTCTGGCACATATACCATTACTGTAACTGATTTTAATGGTTGTGAAACCTCAAGCTCTGTTGATATTAATCAACCAGACAATCCTTTATCTTTAACCTCTAATTCAATTGATAATACTTGTTTTAATGATTGTTTAGCATTTATTGATATAGAATTAAATGGTGGAACTCCTCCATATATTTATTCATGGCAAGGTCCTGATGGTTTTTCTTCTACTGATGAAAATATAAGTAATTTGTGTTCTGGTGTTTACTCCTTAACTGTTTTAGATCAAAATAATTGTTTAATTGAAGATTCATTTGAAATTCTTGAACCAGAAGAACTACAAGTTACAATTGAAATTTCAGAAAATAATGGTTTTAATATTTCTTGTTTTGGAGGTTCTGACGGTACTGTAAACTTGACTCCTTCAGGTGGTAGTGGTTCTTATGATATTTTATGGTCAACTGGTCAAACAACAGAAGATTTAGTGGGTCTAACTGCTGGTTCGTATGATGTTACAATAACAGATCAAAATAATGAGAACTGTTTTATAGTTGAAACTATAATATTAAATGAGCCATCAGAGATTCAATTGTCATTAAGTTCTAGTGATTTAACATGTTTTGAAATTTGTGATGGTTCAATATCTTCCTCAGTTCTTGGTGGTGTCTCAGAATTTACTTATGAATGGACAGGTCCTAACGGTTTTGTTAGTAATGAACAAAACTTATCTAACTTATGCGCAGGAATTTATAATTTAAATGTTTTAGATGACAACAATTGTATTCAATCTAGTTCAATTGAAATCTTTCAACCTGAGATTTTAACATCAAATATTAATATTATCCCACCTGCATGTTCAGGTTACCCTGCTTGTGTAACTATAGATTCTTTTGGTGGAACAGGAGATAATTACTCATATACTTTTTATCAGGACGCAGGAAATCAAGGTCCATTAGATAATTGTACACCTGAACCTGAAGATCTTTTATTAGAACCCTCCATTACTGATGGTTGTTTTAATTTAGTTTCAGGTGATTATTTTGTAATCACCACAGATGAAAATGATTGTTGTACTGTTAATTCTTTCTCTATTTCTCCTGCCGCTGATGTAAGTGTCGATATTAATGAAGTTCCAGATTGTTATCCAAATGATAGCTACTTGATATTATCAGGTTGGACTCCACCACTTGAAACTTATACAGTTGTTATTTTTGATAATGATACAGATAATGATGGATTATCAAATATAAACTCGAATAATAATCCTTTAGATGAAGACATAGATAATATTGACGGTTTAAATATAAATGATGATGATATAGATGGTGATGGTATTCCAAATATTGATGATTATATTGATTTAGATGGAAATGGAGTATTTAATTTAGGGGACGTGAATACACAGTATTTATTTAGTAATCCTCCAATGTATGATTTTGTATACGATCAACAAGCAGATATAAATTGTGGTGATTTTTTAGGTGGTGTTTGGGATGGTAATGGAAATGGACCAGGTACATGTAATGAATTTCCACTTGTTTATGATGGTGGTTCAACTGTTGTACTTATTATTGCAGAAAATGGTTGTTTCAATTTTCAAGTTGTTTCTAATGATAATGATATTTATTTGCCAATTGGAACATCTAATGAGATTAATTCCCCAAGTTGTTTTGGAGAAACAAATGATATTACGTTTATAAATAATGACATAGACGAAGATGGTATACTCAATGATAATGATGATGATATAGATGGTGATGGTATATTAAATATTGACGATAACGATATAAATGGAGATGGATGTTTAGATGATGGAACTTATACAAATGAACAATGTGAAACTTGTGGTTGTAGTGGTTCAATTGTAATTAATATTCTTGAAGATGAAGATTATGTAGCACCATATACTGTTTATGTTTCCTCCCAGGTTTATGACCAAGAAAATAATTTAATTTTTGAGAGTCAAAATAGCGATTCAGATTTATTTGATTTAGATGATAGTTATACTTGGTTTAATCTTGGTGATCCAGATGATGATAATGATGGATTATTTGACTATGAAGATCTTTTTCCTTTTGACTTTGATAACGATGGGGTAGATGACTGCACTGGCCCTATTTTTGATTGTGATAACGACGGCATACTTAATAATGATGATCCTGATATGGATAATGATGGTTTGTTAAATGAGGACGATGATTTATTTAGTATTTCTAATTTAATTAATAATAATTTTATTGGTGTATATGACTTAGATAATGGAATTTCAACAAATGATTCAGATGGTAATGGTATTATAGATCAATTAATAATTAATAATCTATGTGTAGGTGAATATATTTATGTTGTTAAAGACAGTAATGGTTGTGAATCAAATCCTGTGATATTTCAAATTGAAGAAGTTGAAGATTTGGTTGTTGATGTGAATACTGGACAAGAACCACCTATATTATGTTTTGGTGAATGTAATGGATTTATTGATATTTCCGTTTCTGGAGGAACTGCACCATATTCATTTTTGTGGTCTAACGGAGAAACTACTGAGGATTTATCTGGTTTATGCCCTGGTTTTTATAGTGTTACTATTACGGATTCCAACGGTTGTTGTGAAATAATAGAGAGAACTATTGAAGAAGTTCCAGAAATTGAAATTTTAATTGACTCATTTACTGAAAACTTAGATTGTTTTGGAGATTGTAATGGACAAATAAACATAGATGTTTCTGGAGGTAATCAACCATATTCCTTTTTTTGGTTTGGTCCTGATGGATTTTTTAGTAATGATGAAGATTTAACTGACTTATGCGCGGGTACTTACACTCTTGAAGTCATTGACTCAACAATTGGTCTTGATGGAAATGGATGTGTTTCATCTATTGAAGTAGAAATTAATGAACCTGAAGAACTAACTGCTTTATTTGATATAACTGGTTCTTGTTTTAACGAGCCTGATGGTTCAATAAATATGACGATTTCAGGTGGGAGTCCTGGATATGATGTGCTTTGGTCAAATGGTGAGACCAATGAAGATTTAAACAATTTAAGTACTGGTAGTTATACCGTTACTATTACTGATCAAAACTTATGTACATATACAAATACAATAGATATTAATCAATCTGAACAAATAGTTATAACTGAATTTCACTCTGATTTTGATGGTTTTGGTGTCTCATGTAATGGTTCATCTGATGGTTTTATTGACGTTTCTGTTTCAGGGGGGGGAGGTATATTTAGTTATGATTGGTCTAATGGTGCTATAACTGAGGACTTAAATAATATTTCCGCAGGAATTTATTCTTTGATAGTTACAGATCAAAATGGGTGTACAGAAACCATTGAGGTTGAATTAACAGAACCTGAGGGAATTGATATTACTTTTATAAGTTCAGATTATAATGGTTTTGGTATTTCATGTAACGGTTCATCTGATGGTTTTATTGATGTTACAGTAAACGGAGGGACAGGATTTTACAACTATACTTGGACTTCCACAAATGGTTTTTCCAGTAATGATGAAGATATATCAAATTTAATAGCAGGTACTTATTTTCTTACAGTTTCTGATGAAAATGACTGCCCAATTGAAATTGAAGTTGAAATAACTGAACCAGATGAATTAAGTGTTTCTGTCTCTCTTATTCAAAATATTCAATGTAATTATTGTGAAGAATCTGGAAGTATACTTTCAGGAAACGATGAAGGTAGAATATCAATATCTATTTCTGGAGAGGTGGGTGATTACTCTTATGATGTTTTTGATAATAATGGTTTAGTTTTTTCTGGCACTACAGAGGGAAATACTATTTTTGAAACATCAGAACCTGGCGAGTATTACTTTGTTGTTACTGATTTTAATAATTGTAATACTATAACAACTGAAACTATAAATATTACTCAACCTGAACAACTTTGTATTGATGATGTTTTAATCAACAACTCTAGTTGTTTTAGTTTTTTATTTAATGATGCAAGTATTGAATTAAATGTTTCTGGTGGAACCCCACCTTATAATTATAATTGGTCTTCAAATGTTCCAGGTCCTGGTATCCCAAATTCTTCACTAATTGATAATTTATCAGCTGGTACTTATAGTGTGATAGTTACAGATTCAAACAATTGTGAGATAATTTCAGAGTCCTATGATATTACTGAACCTGACCCATTGAGTCTCTCCATATGCTCTGATGCTTTTGTTTGTTGTGATGGAAATAATGGAACAATCGTTGCTACAGCTTCAGGCGGAGACCCAAATTATACTTATACTTTATTTAATTCTTCTGTAAATCCACCAATTATAATAGGATCAAATCAAATTGGTTTATTTAATGGTCTACAGTCCGGTGAATATTTAGTAGTTGTAACAGATAGTAGTTGGTCAGAAGAATTATTAGAAATTGATCCAAATGCTTGTTCTATTTCAGAAACAATTATAATTAATGAATCGTGTCCTACTATTGAAGTGGTTAACCAAGAAGAAGCTGGATGTAGCGAAGAAGCCAATTTATTCTTTGATATTTCAGGTGGGGTTTTACCTTACTTTATTTATGTTGATGGTATAGAAACAGATACTCTTTACGAAAACTCTTCAAATTATTTAATTCCTCTAACATCAGGAAGTCATGATATATATATTAGCGATTCAAATATTGATATTTTAAATGCGTGTGATACTATAAATAATTCGTGTTTATCAGAAATAATCAATGTTAATGTTGATATAATTGATGCTGTATATGAAATTGATGAAATTATTATTAACCAACCACTATGCCCTGGTGATGATGGTACCATGACTATTTTAGCATCAGGGTCACAACCACCAATTGGTGAACAGGCTAATTTTGAATTTGGTGTTGATACTAACAATGATGGTATTCTTTCTTTGTTTGAAGTACAAGCTGCTTATTTTAGTGATTATGTAGAGGAAAATGAATTTGGTTCAAATTATTTGTTTACTGTTCCATATGTTTCTTCAGGGGAATATTTATTTAATTCTTTTGAATATTTTGATTGTTCTGAGTCAGGTTCCTTTACAATTACTGAGGTTAATGATATTGATTTTGAAAATTTCTTTGTCTCAGTTGACGCTGAATGTTATAACGCTTCAGGGAGTGCATATGTTAGTGTACAAGATATTGAAGGAGGAACACCTCCATTTGACGTAAATTGGTTTCTAATTGATCCTGATTTTGGAACTTTGATTGAGGATCCTAACGGTAATGGAAATGGAAATTCTCTTTATGCTGGAAATTATATCGTTCAGATTACTGATGGAAATGACTGTTTATATGAACATAACTTTAATATAAATCAGCCAGAGGAGGAACTATTAGCCAATTTGGAAGTATATGATCCAATTTGCTACAATAACAATTCTTGTTCAGGTTCCGTAACATCTTATTCCACAGGTGGACAAGGAAATAACTATACTTACACTTGGTTTGATTCAAATAATAACATAATTATTAGTGGTGGTATAAATAGTTTAAATAATTTATGTTCAGGGGATTATTCCGTTGAAATTTCGGATGGAATTTGTAATCCAATTGTTCAAAATTTTTCAATAACAGAGCCAAATGAAATAAATGTAAATATTACAACTGAATTATTATGTAATGGAGATATGGTAGTTTTACCTGATAATCCAAATATTCCAAACTTAACAGTAAATACATCAATAAATTCTTCGGTAGAGCCTATTTCAATATATTGGTTTAACAATACTGTACCAAATACAAATACTCAAATTTTAATTGAAGATTCTTTTGGAAACATTAATTTAAATACTAATGCGCTAGATATTGACGGTGATGGTGTTTTAAATGTATTAGACCCGGATCTAGACGGAGATGGTTTAAATAATAATAATTTTATACAAAATCCAAACGCTAATGAAGATATAGACCCATTAGGATACGGAAACGGTAATTGGTGGCCTTACTTATCTTCAAATAATTTAGATTCTAATATCTCTGATAATGGATATTCAATTTCCCCTGTAGATGCTTTATATGCTGGTAGTTACTATTTATATATAATTGATTCTAACGGTTGTTTTTCAGAAATGATATATAATATTGAAGAACCCGATCCATTAACTGTTTCTTGGAATGAATCTGACATTGACACATTGATCGAATGTTATGGAGCAAACAACGGTTCTATTGGTATAATAATTGAGGGAGGAACACCTATTGATGATGATTCATGGCCATTTCCTTACTACTATACAACGTGGATAAATACTGAAACTACTTCTTCTTTTTCAACACAAGAAATTTCAATTAACACTTTAGGTCCAGGTACTTATATAATTGAAATAGAGGATGCTAATGGGTGTACAACTCAAACTGAAGAAATTATTATAACTGAATCTGATCCTTTAGTTATTTCAGAAGTCAATGTCTCTGATTATAATAATTTTGGAATTTCTTGCTTCGGTGCTAATGATGGCGCAATTCAGGTTTTTGTTCAAGGAGGAATAGGTCCCTACGTCTATAGTTGGACTGGGCCAAATGGGTATACTTCTAATTCATCATTTTTATCAAATTTAGGACCGGGTACATATAATTTAACAGTAACATCTAACTTACCTCAAGCTTCATTAGGAGATGGTTGTGTACAAAATTTAGAAATTGAAATAACTGAACCACAAGAAATTTTAATTTCTGAAACTCATTCTGATTATAATGGCTTTGGTGTTTCTTGTAATGAGGGGACAATTGGTTTAGAAAACCCATGCGATGGATTTATTAACATTGATATCGTTGGGGGAGTTCCTCCATATTCTTATCAATGGTCTGGAGATTCATTTAGTACCAATCAAGATTTATCCTCTATATGTTCTGGTTCTTACACATTAACAGTAATTGATTCTAATAATTGTGAAGAAAATATTACTATTGAGTTAACAGAACCTGATAATATTACATTTAATCAAAGTATAGGTCTTGATATAACACCAGCAAGTTGTAAAAATGGAAATAACTCAGATGGTATAATTTCATTAAATATTGATTATATACAAGGTGGAGTTCCTCCTTATAGTATAACTTTATTAGAAACAGGTTCTCAAGTAAATAATGTATCATCTGGAGATTCTGTAAATTTTGAAAATTTAACATGGGATTTAAATAATGATGGTTTTATTGATCCATACACTGTTTTAATTACTGATTCAAATGGCTGTCAACTACTAATAGAGTCAATTTTTGTTTCTTACAGTACAGGTATATTTGAAGTGCTACCATCTCCTTTATACAATATTCCTCCCACATGCTCTTCTAATAGTGATGGTAGTTTATTAATTGGTTCAATTGAAGGTGGTGAGTTACCATACCAAGTAATTTGGTCCAGTGATAATGGATTTTCATATTCGTATACATGGTCTGAAGATGGTATTTCTGTTGCAAATTTAAGTCAAGGTGGAACCCCTGGAGATATCGATGGTGATGGTATTTACAATTATTTAGACAATAATATTGATGGAGATGCATTAGATAATGACGATCCTTTAGAAGATGATATTGATGGAGATGGTATATCAAACGACAATGACCCAAATCCTTATGGAAATGGTACTGAACTTGGAGGTGTTTTATCTGAAGATATTTATTATTTAACAGTTATTGATGCAAATGGATGTGAATCACAATATGAATATATTTTAGAATCTGAGCAACCTGAGTATAATGCATATATATCAGATTTTAATGGATTTAATGTTTCATGTGGATACAATGATGATAATTGTGAAAGTCTAGAAGAAAATGCAATTTTAACAATAAGTGAAATTGAATTTGACTTTAATGCAGGTCCACCAAGTTTACCATTTTGGCCCACATATGAAGCATATCCTGTTTCAATTTTATTGAATGGTGAAGAAATAGGTACAATTGAAAGTGATCAAGATTTACCTTATCAAATTTCTGACCTAGCACCAAATATCGTTGGAGGTGATTATATTTTGGATCCTTATGAAATTAATTTAATAGATAATAATAATTGTTTAATGCAATCAATGAATTTAGATTTAATAAATAATGAAGGATTTTTTGATGTAACAGCACCTGAGCCTCTCGATGTTTCATTATCTACGGGTGAATGCCCTGAGTGTCAAGATGCAGAAAACGGTTCAGTCGAAATATTTTTTAGTGGAGGAGTTGGTACCGGTGGTGGATATAACTTTTATTTTGATCAAGATGGTAACAATGATATAATCTATGCCAATGACTTAGATGGAGATTGTATTCTAAATTACATTCCTGGCACAAATTATCCACTTGACATTGATATTGATGGTGATGGAATTCTTAACATCTCATCAGATATTGATGGTGATGGAATACAAAACTTTAATTCAGATATTGATAATGATGGAATTGATAATGGTAAAGATGAAGATATTGATGGAGATGGTATTCTTAACATAAATGATAATTCTCCGATTGGTAGTAATGCTCAAGAGATTGATATTAATAATGATGGTATAGTTGATTACACAATTGTTTTTCTTGATAATGATGTTGATGGTGATGGTTTGCCAAATTTAGTTGACTCTGATCCTTTTAATATTGAAAATCTAGGTGACATTAGTGTGGATCTTTCTCCAACAGGAAATATTAATATTGAAGGAACTGATGGATCATGGATAATTGATAACTTACCTTATGGTGAATATTTAGTTGGAGTCTCTGATTCGAATGGCTGTATTTCAGAAGTCTCAATTAATATTTCTGATGAATATTGTCAATACGAAGTTTTTGATTGGATAAATTGTTTATTTATTCCTTCAGTATTTACACCTAACATGGATGGAGTAAACGACTATTGGGAGATATATAATATAGAATTGTACGAGCCTCAAATATTATTAAAGGTATATAATAGATGGGGACAAACTGTATTTGAGAGAGAAGGGGAGTACAGTTCAACGTTGTGGGACGGAAATAGTATGAATGGAGAACAATTAGAAGTTGGTACATACTATTATGTACTTGAATTAAAAGATTATGATAAAAATTATAATGGTCACATCGTAATAAAGAGATAATAAATGACTAAAAGATTATATATATTATTACTTATTTTAACTCCGTTAATAAATTATGCACAAGTTATTGATTGTGATGAAACAATTATTCCATTTACAACTGTTAATAACGTAAGTTGCTTTAATGAAAGTGATGGTTCTATAGAAGTTATTTTTAATTCAATTTTTGGGGGAACCCCACCTTATTCAGTTATTTGGGAACAATTAATTGATACTGATGGAAATGGAATTGACGATTCGCAAATAACAATTATTGACCCTAATGATGATGGATTATTAGAAAATTTAGACGCTTCGAATTATCAAGTGACTGTGATTGATGATTTGGGTTGTACTGGTTCAACTATTGTTTCTCTATCACAGCCTGCAGAAATTAATATAAATTTTGATACTACTGAGATTTTTTGCAACTCTGATGAAAGTAATATAAGTATTGGTATTGAAGGAAATATTATGAATTACGATGTTTTAATAAATGGAAATTATATTGAAACTGTAAACGCTGGTAGTCCAACTATAACAACTGTAAATGATTTTGAGTTTACCGAAACAGGTTCAAATAATACAATAATCATTTTTGGTTGTGATGATTCAGATTGCTCTGATGCAAATGGAGTTATTACACCTGGTGATGTAATTGGTGTTTTTTATGAAAATGTTAATGGTAATTTAGAATGTGGTGGTTCAGCTACTTTTAATGGAACTATTCCTTTTGCAGCTCTTTCGGCTTGGCAAACTGAATTTGCTGCTGATAATGGTTTTGAAGATGGCGATCCATATATTTGGTATTTATTTGACACATCTGGTGATATTTATCAGTTAAACCCAAATTATGACCTCAATCAAGGTGTTGATTTTTTTACCCCTGGAGGATTTACAGTTATAACAAATTTTGAAGTTGGTACTATTCTCGGTTCTAATGACGATTTTTATTATACAACTCAGTCTGGTGAATACGTCATTGAGGTTTTAGCAGAAAATGGTTGTGTTGCTTCTACTACGCTTTTAATTGACCAACCTAGTCCAATAGAGTTAATAAGTTCTGAAGTTTCTAACCCAACCTGTGGTGGCTCAATCAATGGATTTATTGACATTGAAATTTCTGGTGGAACTGGATTATATACTTATGAATGGATTGGTCCGTTAGGAGATGTTATAAGTAGTAATGAAGATTTAACTGGTTTACCTCCAGGAACTTATTCTGTCACTGTAACTGACGAAAATAATTGTGTTTTTTCAAATTCTTTTGAAATAAATAATCCAGAAACTATTGAAGTTTCCTACACCTATGAACCTATATCTTGTAATGGAGAAAACACATCACTTACAATTGAAGTTACTGGTGGTGTTCCTCCGTATATTATTGACTATAATGGACTAGATCCAAACAATATATCAAGTGGTTTTTATTCTTTTTCTGTAACTGATGATTTAGGTTGTTTAGAGACATTTAATGTTTCTATTTCAGATCCTGATGGAATTGCTATTAATTACCCAGCTGTAGAAACTGTTTGTTATGGGGAAACAAATATTCCTGTTGACTTTTCTATGTCAATTTCTGGGGGAAGCCCCCCATATTCGTATGAATGGTTTGATAATAATGGATTATCACTAGGAATATTTTCTCCATCTGCCACAATTTCACCTGGTGATTATTCAATAGTAATAACTGATTCAGATAATTGTGTATCAATTCCATCATTTTTTACAATATCAGAACCAGAACAAATTTCTGTAGATTTTGATTTAGATGCAATAAATTGTTTTGGTGAGACAGCAACAGCAAACTTTACAATTGACGGTTCACCTGGAAGTTATACAATATTTTTTAATGGTGAGTCTGAAACTACAACAATAGGTTTATCAGATATTTCTTTTGATTGGACTAATACTGGAGTTAATTCATCAATTGTGATTAGTGAGATAACTGGATTGAATTTAAATGAAGGTGATTTAATTGGCGTATTTTATACATCTGCGAATGGTGTACAATGTGGTGGTACCACTTCTTATAGTCAATCAATAGGTTTTCCAATTTCTTTAGCAGCATGGGGAGAAGAAACTGGGCAAGATAATGGCTTTGTTAGTGGTGAAGAGTTTTTATTTTTAATTAGTTCTGGCGGATTAGTATATGAAGTAGAGGTAGAATTTAATTTAGATTTACCAGGATTTACTGATGTTTTTGAAATTAATGGTTTATCTCAAATAGAAAATATGAATGTTACTGGAGTATTCTCAGATGGTCCAGACTTTAGTTTTGATTCGTTAGAAGAAAATAATTATTTTGTTGAGATTCTTGACGGTAATGGATGTTCTTGGGATTCAACAATTGTTGTTGATGGTGCAAGTCAGTTAATTATCTCCAATGAAATTATTAGTAATGCATCTTGTTTTGGAGAATTAGCTGAAATAAATTCTTCAGTTCTTGGTGGAGAACCTCCATACTCTTACCAATGGCAAAATATTATTAATGGTCAAATAATTTCATCACAACCACAACCTCAGCTTGAAGCAGGTTCTTACTTTTTTATAGTTACTGATAGTAATGGTTGTTCAGAAATTAATTTAGTTGAAATTCCTCAAGAATCAGGTGATATAAATATAAATTTTCAAAGTGAAACATGTGCTAATGAAAATAATGGTTTTATTAATAGTTGTGTAGATTGGGACGGTTCTATTACTTTTTCACTTTCAGACTCTTCAGGATTAATTGATGAAATTAATATTAATGGAAATGGTTTAGAAACATGCCATATATTTGAAAATCTTTTGCCTTCAAATTATATATTATCTGTGGTTAGCTCTGGAGGATGTATTGTTTCTGAAGAAATTGAAATTGAGTCTGCTGATCCTATTTTAGTAGCATTTGATACAAATCCTGCCCAATGTTTTGATCAACCAACTGGAACAATTTTTATTGATGAAATCATTGGGGGAAATCCACCATTTGAAATCGATTGGAATGGAGTTGATACTGAAGCAGTTTTGCCAGGTTTTCATTCATTTATAATAACAGATCAAAATGGTTGTTCAAAGACTTTTAACTACTTTATTGGTAATTCTCCCAATATAAATACTAATCCAACAGTTGTACAAAATAATTGTTTTAATGGTGAGGAAGGTTCAATTAGTTTGTCTGTTTCAGGTGGGAACCCTCTTTATGATTATGTGTGGACTAATTCTTCTGGTGATGTTATTGGATATAATTCTAGTATTTCAAATCTTCCTTCAGATTCATACTTCGTAGAAATAACTGATTCAAATGGATGCACTTACAATGAATCATACTCTGTTACAGATCAAAATGAAAATTTTGTTGTTTTAGTAAATACAGTTCCATCAAATTGTTATGCTGGTGAAGGTACAGTTTCTGCAAGTATTTTAAATCAAAATAGTTTAAATTATAATTTTATATGGCCAAACGGAGTAACAAATAATGGTCAGGATGTTTCATTACCAGCTGGTAATTACAATCTTTTAGTAGTCAATAACACATCTGGATGTACTGTTACTCAACCCTTTACTGTAAATCAGCCTGAAGAATTTATAATTGAAGTTTTCTTTGATGAAATACTTTGCTTTGAAGATAATAATAATGATGGATTTAATGACTTAACTACTGCAGTGAATGCTTTTGTAACTGGTGGAGCAGATTTTGATATTGACGGTGATGGTATTAATAATGATATTGACAATGATATTGATAATGATGGTGTTGTGAATGATTTAGATGATGATATTGATGGTGATGGAATATTAAATGATTTTGATGATAATGGTCTAATATGGATAGATGGTGATATAGATAATGATGGTATAGTTAATGATGAAGATACTGATTGGGATGGTCAGAATGTTTTTGTAGATAATAATTCTTTATCACCTGGAATATACTTTGTCTACTCTTTCGATAGTAATGGATGTTATTCTATAACAGAATTCGAAATTACCTCACCTGAAGATTTTATAATTGATGTTTTCCCAAATCAAATTCAATGTTATGGAGAATATGGAACAGCTGACTTGTCTATTTCAGGGGGAACTCCTCCTTATGAAATATCTTGGACCAATCAATTAACAGGGGAAGCAGTCAGTCCATCTATGCTTTTGGGAGGTGAGAATGGAATTATTTACAATCTTACAGTAACTGACCAAAATCAATGTGTCCAATCTAATATATTTACTATTAACCCAGAACCTAATGAAATTGTTATTGAAAATTTAGATGAGATGACATCAGATTACAATGGTTTTGAAATTTCATGTAACGGATATAATGATGGTTACATAGATTTAGATGTTAGTGGGGGAAATCCTCCTTATTCATACAGTTGGTTTGGGCCTAATGGTTTTGAGGAAAATATTGAAGACGTGTCTGACCTATTTTCAGGATCATATTCAGTTTTGATTTCTGATTCAAATGGTTGTCAACTATTTTCTTCAGTTGATCCATTTGAGATTGAAATGAATGAACCTGAAGAATTTGAGATTTTATTTACTTGGGCCGAAAATGCTCGTTGTGAAGATTCTGACGATGGGAGTATAATAATTACAACAAATGGTGCTGTTCCATCTTTTAGTTATATAATAAATAATGTATTGGATACTTTAGAAGGTGGTTCATTCAATACTGATTTAGATATTGATGATTATGAATTTGTTGATGAAAGTTCTATAGTCATCCAAGGTTTAGAAATTGGTTTATACTCAATTAATATTATTTCTGATCAAAATAATTGTATAGAGCCTCAATTTGTTAATATGAATGTTAGTTATGATGATGAAAATTGTTTATGGATTCCGAGTATTTTTACCCCTAATTCCGATGGTGTAAATGATACATTTGAAATTTATGGAATGGAGTATTATCCCGATGCATCAGTTTTTATTTATGATCGATGGGGTGTGAAAAAATACGAATCAAAAAATCAACTTTATGTCCCATGGAATGGTATGTTGAATGGAAACTTAAATGAAATTGGAACATATTATTATGTAATTGAATTAAATACAGGCCAAAAAACTTATAGTGGCAGTATTACTTTAAAACGGTAAATTATGAAAGAATTTAAAAAAATAATTTTAGTATTTGTTTTATTTCTGTTTTCTCAGGAATCTAAATCTCAACAGTTACCAATATTTAGTCAGTATATGTTTAATGATTATGTAATTAATCCTGGTGTAGCAGGTACATTAGATTACATACCATTAAGAATGACATATAGAAATCAATGGACAGGATTTACTGGGGCTCCTAAAACCTTTACTCTATCGGCTCATTCAGCCGTTACAGACCATGTTGGATTAGGTTCCCTTCTGTATAATGATGTTAGTGGTCCAATAAGTATTTCTGGTGCAATGTTTTCATATAATTTTAGATTTCCAGTTTCTGGTAAATATTGCGCTTGGGATAAAAGAAAATTTTTGTCTCTCTCATTAAGTACTAGACTAAATCAATTTTCATTTGATCCAACGAACGAAACATGGTATTCAATTCACGCTCCTGACGGCAGTGGCGCAGTTGATCAGGTTATACCAAATGGAATAGAAACATCTTTCAATGTTTATCATTCATTGGCTTTATATTTTTATTCTGAACGTTTTTATGCAGGAATTTCTGCATTAGATATTTTTTCAACCCCAAATGATCTTGATATCCTCTCATATTATGAAGGAGGATACTCTAATAATATTATAGGTCAATATAATTTTTTAGCTGGTTATTATTACCCAATTGATCAACAAATGAATTGGGCTATAGAGCCATCATTATTACTTAAAAAAACAAAAATGTCTGATATGCAATATCATTTTAATACTAGAGTTATTTATCAAGATTTAATGTGGTTTGGATTATCTTACAGACAATTCGACGCACTCGTTATTTTATTTGGTGTTGATTATGGTCAATATTTCTTTGGTTACAGTTATGACTCTTCCATTTCTGAAATAAGTGGTTATAATTCTGGGTCTCATGAATTGATTGTTGGATATAATTTTTCAATTAGAAATAAAAAAGACAACTTAAGATTTAGAAAAAGGTTTGAAGATAGGAGAAGATTGATTAATCCTTTTAAGGAATTTAGAAGAAATTAATTTGTATATAATTGTTTTATTTTTTTCATTTTTAATTTGTTTTTCACAAGAGATGGATAAAAAATACTTAAAGAAATTAACACCTGAAGAAATTGAGGTAATTGTAAAGAAAGGAACCGAAAGACCCTACTCAGGTAAATACAATGATTTTTACAAGGAAGGTTTATACGTTTGTAAAGCTTGTGACAATCCATTATTTTACTCCGATGATAAGTTTAATTCAAATTGTGGATGGCCTTCTTTTGATGACGAAATAAAAGGATCGATAAAAAGAATACCCGATTATTCTTTAGGAAGAGTAAGGACCGAAATTATTTGTTCAAATTGTAATGGTCATTTAGGCCATGTATTTGAAGGTGAAAATTTCACAGAAAAAAATATTAGACATTGCGTAAATAGTATTAGTATAAAATTTATCGAAAATGAAAAAAAATAAGTTATTTATAATTTTATTGTTTCTAAATATTTTCTTTCTTTTTTCACAAGAAAACAACAAAACATCTAAGGAGCAGTTAAAAAATATGTTTTTTTCTGATAATGACATGAATTCAATTTTCTTTACTAAAAAAAATATTAATCATTATAAAATAAAATCTTTTGACGCGTTTGGAAATAAAATTCCCTTATGTATTAATGAAAAATTAGAAATATTTTTAGATTGTGAAAATAGAACTAAGTATGCTCAAATAATTGATTCAAAAATTTATAATAATGAAATGAATTTAATTGGGCATTGTTATTTTGGTAAAATAACAGAGAAAGATTTAGATAACTTTTGGAAAACTTTAAAACATTGGAAAGGTAATATTACAATATACGACGAAACAGAATCATTTAGAATAGCAACATTTATGTATTTTAAAAAAGAAAAAGATTATTTTTCAATTATGAATTTGGATACAACTGCAACAGTTAAGATGTTAAATAAATCTTATAAGAAATTACTAAAAACTTATAATATTGATAAGTTTCCTGATGACGATGAGGTAATTGCGAAAAATAAAGAAATTGAAGAGGCATTCATTGCAATATCAAAAAAAATAGATCCAGACTATGAAGACAATAATAATTGGTTAGAGGAATTTTTTTCAAAAAACAGAAGAAGTATGTGGAGTCAAGATGAAGGGTATGTTCCATATATAAAAAGAGAGATAAAAGAAACAAATCCTGTCTCGAGAGAAAATAAAGAAAGATATCCTTTTCTAGATTAGATATTAATTGGTTATTAAATATATTAAATTTAATCTTTTAGTATTCTAAGGAAAATCAAATTCAATGCTGAGTCTTTTTTTACATGACTTTTTGTCATAAAATAATAAAATTTTATTAAAAAAAAATGACACTTTGTCTTATTTTTTATTTGGCACAATATATGCTCTATTAAAATTGTTAATCAAAATAAAAAAATTATGCTTACAATAAGAAATAGACCTTTTAACTACCTTGATGATTTTAATTCATTAATTGATAATATTTTTGATGATACTCAAATTTTATCCTCAAATAATAATTATCATTTTAGTCAAAATGAAAAAGAAATAATAATTGAATTGCCTTTACCAGGAATTGAAAAAAAAGATTTAGAATTAAGCTACTCTAATGGTTATTTGAAAATAAAATATGAATCAAAAAATAACAATAATTTAAATTGGGTAAATAGCTTTCAGGAAAATATTGAAATCACAGAACAAATTGATGAAAATAAAATTAATGCTAAGTTTAAAAATGGGTTGATGGTTATAAATATTCCAAAAAAAATTAAAGTAATTAAAGAAAAAATTATTGAAATAAAATAATATGAATCCCTCTATAATAGATTTAAATAAACTAACTCATGAGGAGTTAATCAATTTTATACTCAAATTCTTAGCACTAATAAAAGATGGAGTATTCAATGAAAAAGAAGAGCTTTATGAAATTTTAGGTAAAAAAATTAACGAAATAAATAATTCTCAACAAAGTATACTTAAATTGAATGAGTCTTTTAAAAAAATTGATAACAAATCCAAAAAACATAATATTATAGAGGGATTATTTGAGCTAATTTCATATTTCGAATTTGAAGAAAAATATGAAAGATGCGCTACATTAAAAAAAATAAAAGATAATCTTCTTATGGATTTATAAACACTTTTAGACTAATTTATGATAAATGTAAATATTGAAAAATCATGGAAAAAATTGCTAAAAGATGAATTTTCAAAAAATTACTTCACTGAACTAGTCGATTTTATCAAACTAGAATACTCTAAGGAAAAGATATACCCGAATGGATCTTTAATTTTTAACGCGTTTAAGTATTGTCCATTTAATGATTTAAAAGTCATTATTTTAGGTCAAGATCCTTATCACGGATATAATCAAGCCCATGGATTATCATTCAGTGTGATTAATGGTGTAAAAAAACCACCATCACTTGTTAATATATTCAAAGAATTAAAAAGTGATATTGGAAAAGAAATTCCTGAATCCGGAAATTTAGAACACTGGGCCAAACAAGGAGTTTTATTATTAAATTCTATTTTGACAGTTAGAAAAGGACAACCTGGGTCTCATCGAGATAAGGGTTGGGAATTATTTACTGATTCTGTGATAGACTCTATATCAAACAACTCCAAGAGGAAGGTTTTTATGTTATGGGGAGCATATGCTCAAAAAAAAGGAAAAAAAATTGATAGAAACAAGCACTTAGTACTAGAAGCTGCACACCCATCTCCATTTTCTGCGCATACTGGGTTTTTTAATTCAAATCACTTTAGTAAGTGTAATGATTATTTAAATTTGTTTAATATTGAAAAAATCAATTGGTAATTTTTAAATTTGTTAAACAATCAGTTTTCCTTCAATGAAGAATTTAGTCCTTTTATTTACTTTATTATTAAGTTTTCAAGTTTATTCTCAAATAAATCTTTTTCAGTTAAGTTCAGGCCAGTACAATAATTTAACAAATAGTCCAGAGAACTCTATCACTTTAAACGTAAATGAGGTTTATTTAAACTTAATCAAAGATACTAAACCTTGTGAATTTGAAATAATAATTCCTTTTCTAGATGGGACTGATCTAAAATTAAATTTAGAATCTTTTAATGTATTTAAATCTGATTTTAAACTAGTTAGAAATACTTCTCAAGGAATCATTGTTGAAGATTATAATCCAAAAATTTTATCATATAGAATAAAGGGAGAAAATATATCAGGAATTTTTAATTTTTTAGAAAATAATATTATTGCAACAATAAAGTATGAAAATAAGGCATATGAATTAAAAGGAGAAAAAAATAACCCATATATATTATTTGATATTTCTGATAGCGTTGTTACTGATAATTATGAATGTCACACTGAGGACATTGAATTTGAAAACCTAAATTCTGTTCCTCAAATTATTGAACAAAACAGTACAGAATGTGTTGAAATGGGGATTGATACAGATTATTTCACATTTTTAGAGTTTAATAGTAATTGTTATGATGTAGTTGAGTGGGCCTTAGCTGTTCTTGCAGGTGTCAGTGAAATTTACATGTTTGAATTAGATGAAGAAGTTCTATTACAAGCAAAATATATCAACGTAAGAGAGTTTGAAGATAATTATTTTGGACTTAATGATTGTTCTGACATGTTGACTGAACTTGGTGATTACTGGACATCAAATCCTTTAAACACATTACAAAATGAAGTTGATTTAGTTCATTTATTTACAAGAAAACAAGCCAATGGTGGAGTTGCTTGGGTTGATGGTTTTTGTAACACCCAATATAAATATGGCGTAAGTAGTGGGTTAAATACAAATCTCAATTATGATTATCCTGACAATACACCATTTAGTTATAACATGGCTTATGTAGGTCATGAACTAGGTCATAACTTTGGAGCTAATCATACTCATTGGTGTGGCTGGGAATCAGATAATACACTTGGTTTTGGAGGAGGGGCAATTGATTCATGTTACCCAGTGGAGGGTGATTGTTCTGAGCCAGGAAATCCGAATATTGGTACTATCATGAGTTATTGTGATTTAGCAGGAATATCGTCAGCATTACAATTTCACCCTGTTGTTAAGTCGCAAGCTTTATTTCCTAATATTTTTAGTAATCAAGCTAACTGCTTTGGAATATGTGGTGAACTTGAAACATCCTGCGAAGGTACATTTATATATGGATGCACTAGTGAATTAGCTGATAATTACAACCCAAATGCAAATGTTGATGATGGTAGTTGTTATTGTGAAAGTTATATTGAGTTCTATTTGGAAACTGATTATTGGAGTAGTGAAATAAGTTGGGAAATTATAGATTCCGAACAAGCAATAATTTACTCTGGAAGTAATTATTCAAATGGTGGAATTACAATTGATGAAAATTATTGTTTAAGTCCAGGTTGTTATCAGTTTATAATTTTAGATTCTTATGGAGATGGTCTCTCAAGTAATAATACTGCTGGAAACACTCCTAATTACTATATTTTAAATAATAGTAACGAATCTTTAGTTCAAATGACAAATACTAATTTTGGATCTGGAGAAACATATAATTTTTGTCTGGAAGAAGCAGAATGTATAAGCGATGTTGATGCTGATGGAGTTTGCGATGAAAATGAAATAATTGGTTGTCAAGATGCAACTGCTTGTAATTATAATCAAGATGCAACAGATGCGGGTAATTGTACTTATGCAGAACAATATTTTGATTGCTTAGGTAATTGTATTAGTGATAATGACAATGATAATATTTGTAACGAATTAGATAATTGTCAAAACACCTTTAACCCTGACCAAATAGATACTGATAATAATGGTATCGGGGACGCTTGTGAAAACGTTGTTGGTTGTACAGACGAGAATGCATGCAATTATGATGCTGATGCAACTATTGAATGTAATTGTTGCAATTATTCTGAACAATATTATGATTGTGATGGAAATTGTTTAAATGATTTAAATAATAATGGAGTATGCGATGAATTAGAGGAAATTGTATTTGGTTGTATTGATGATAATGCTTGTAATTATTCTCCTATCGCAAATACAGATGATGGCTCTTGTGAGTACCAAAATGAATGTGAAAGCTGTACTGGAGACACCTCATGTTTAGGTTGTATTGATACTGATGCTTGTAACTTTAACTCGGTTGCTACTATTGATAATGGTTCGTGTGAATACCCAGAAGAAGATTATTTAGACTGTAACGGTAATTGTTTAAACGATGATGATGATGACGGAATATGTGATGAACTTGACAATTGTGTAGAAATATTTAATCCAAACCAAATAGATAGTGATAATGATGGTGTTGGGGATGAGTGCGCTTGTGAACAAATGATTATAGTTGGTGAAAATGTTGTAGAATCTGGTACTGTTGAATCTTATGATTTAGCAAATCAAATTAATAACAATTATGTATGGTCCGTTGTCAACGGTGAAATTGTGTGGGATTCTGCTACCGACTCAAGTATTTCTATTGCTTGGGGAGACCAGGGTTCTGGAACAGTAATAATTACACAACTTTTTGGTAATGGTTTATTTTGTGAAACTACATTAGATGTTATCATTTTACCATCTACAACGAGTATAGATGAAATATTTTTACCAAACGATATATATAAAGTAACTGATATTTTAGGTAAAGAAGTTAAAATTAATCAAACAAACTCAGTTTTGATTGTTTATTTTAAAAATGGAGATGTAAAGAAAATATATAAATCAAAATAAAAAATAACAATATATAATTAATTAAAAAAAAGGCATTTATGGCTTTAACACCGACAAAAAATATACCTCTTGGCTTTTTGGCACCTTATTTTAATTTATTTAATCCATTGATCAATAAAAAAGTTGACTTAAATGAGATTAAAGGAAGCAAAGCAACTGTGATTATATTTATGTGTAATCACTGTCCATACGTTATACATATTTTGGATCAATTAGTTAAAATAGCAAATGATTACACAGAAAAACAAATAGCATTTATTGGTATTAATTCAAATAATATTATTTCTCACCCTCAAGATTCACCAGAGAATATGGTTAAGTTAATAAATGAATATAACATACCATTTCATTATCTTTTTGATGAAACTCAAGAAGTCGCTAAAGCATATGATGCTGCCTGTACACCTGATTTTAGTGTCTTTGATAAAAATATGAAATGTGTGTATAGAGGGCAAATTGATTCATCTAGACCGGGTAATAAATTACCAAATAATGGAAGAGATTTGAGAGATGTTTTAGAAAATATTTTAAATAAAAAATCTATCTCTAAAGAACAAATTCCCTCTATAGGTTGCAATATTAAGTGGAAGAACTAAAAATATCATTAAAATTTAAATTATTGTAAATAATAAATTTTATAATCATTAACTTGATAATGATTTTAAATATTAATATCAATATGAAAAAAAATATATTTTTTTATTTTTTAATTTCCTTTTATTCATTTTCTCAAGAAGCAATTCAAGGAATTATTACTCACAATAATCTAGATAGAGAATACATTCTTTATATTCCAAACTCTTATGATGGTGAAGAATCTGTTCCATTGGTTTTAAATTTACACGGATACACGAGCAATGCAGGAGAACAAATGGTATATAGTAATTTAATTGAAGTTGCTGATACTGCTAATTTTTTGATAGTTCATCCAATGGGTACCATTAATGAGTTCAATGAACCTTATTGGAACTCTGCTCAGCTAAGTGATGTTGATGATATTGATTTTTTAAACACCTTAATTGATTATTTAGGAAACGAATATAATATTGACTTAGAAAGAGTCTACAGTACTGGTTTTTCAAACGGAGGATATATGAGCTATACTTTAGCTTGTGAACTTAGTGATAAAATTGCCGCTATTGCATCAGTAACTGGTAGTATGAATAATGGCCAACCCATTTTATGTAGCCCCGAACGTCCTGTTCCTGTAATGCAAATTCATGGTACGATGGATTTAACAGTTCCATACTTTGGTTCAATAACATCTGAACCAATAGAAAATGTAATTTCATTTTGGGTTAATTTCAATGATTGTTCAAGTAATGCATCTTTTTTTTCTCTTCCAAACATTAATACACTTGACAATTCATTTGTTGAACATTACGTTTACTCTGGAGGAAACAACAACTCATCTGTAGAATTATATAAAATAATAAATGGAGGACACACTTGGCCAGGTGCTTACATTCCTTTTGCTGGAATTAACACAAACCAAGACTTCAGTGCATCTGAAAAAATATGGCAATTTTTTTCAAAGTATGATATTAATGGATTGGTAGAAACGGTAAATATTAATGAAATAGAAAAAGAAGAAAAAAAAATAATTAATACTTATGATCTTTTAGGTAGAGAAAACTTACATAATGGTCTTATTATTGAGCTATATAATGATGGTTCATATACTAAAAAGTTTAAATTATGAAAAAAATTATATTATTACTTTTATTACCAATTTTATCTTACCCTCAATGTAATGAAGGTGAATACCCAATCTATATGACAACATCAACAGCGGAGTGGGCTTATGAAATGTCTTGGGGGTTGTGGGATTATGATTCATGGATGCAAGGAGACCCATCTCCAGAAAGCTCAATCATATTTTTTCAAGGATCTGAAAACTTTCAAACAGAAAGTTTTGATGGATGTTTACCTAGTTCTGGTTGTTACATGATTGCTGCTTATGATAGTTACGGAGATGGTTGGAACGGAGGGAATTTAACCGTAAACGTTAACAATAGTAAAGAACCAATTAATTATGAAATGTTTAATGGTACATGGGAGTACTGGACTTTTGAGGTAAATAGCAAATCATGTAACTGGGAGATTCCTGGTTGTACAAATAATGAAGCTGTTAATTACAACGATCAAGCAACTATTGATGATGGTTCTTGTTTACTTCCAAACTATTTTGAGTGGGAAAACCTTCAAAGGGAGTACTTCCTTTATATTCCTGAAAATTTACAAAATAATGCAGCTCTAGTATTTGTATTGCATGGCTACTGGGGAGAAGGATCTGATATGATAGGTTTGTTTGAAGATCAGGCTGATCAGTATGGATTTATTGTTTGTTACCCCACTGGATTACAAGATAATTATGGAACTAATCACTGGAATGCGAATTTCAATGAAATTATGACATCTGTAGATGATGCTGGATTCTTAACCAATTTAGCATTTAAACTTCATCAAGATTTTAATTTAAACCCAGAAAAAACTTTTTCATGTGGCATGTCGAATGGTGGATATATGAGTTGGTCATTAGCATGTAATGCACCTGAAATATTTAAAGCAATTGCTTCAGTAACAGGAACCATGAGTGGTCCTGATTGGGAGGAATGTAATCCAAATGAACTTGTTCCAGTAATGCAAATAAGTGGCACAAATGATAATGTTGTTCCAATGGATGGTTCAATGGAGTATATTGATGAAGGTTGGGGAGGAGCTCCAAATATTTATTCGATAATGGATTTTTGGAGTAGCTTGCACGTTTGTAATGAAACTGAGACAACTAATTACAATTTTGATTATCCTACAGAATTAACAACTTACTCTGATTGTGACGATGAATCAAATGAATTAAGACTATATGTAGCATCAGGAATGGGACATAACTGGCCATCTTTTGCTGAAGAAGAAATATGGGATTTTTTTATGCAGGTTAGTGATAACAAATCAGTTATTGAAGATAACTACTCGGAAAAAGAAATAATAAAAATAATTGATATTCTTGGTAGAGAAACTCAGAAGAATGGATTTAAAATTGAAATTTATAAAAACGGTATTGCAAAAAAGAAATATAGACTATGAAAATAATTTTAAAAATAATGTTGATAATTCCATTGTTAACTTTTTCTCAAACAATTCAAGAACAAATAAATCTTGCTGAAGAAGGCGCAATAATAAATATTGAAGACGGTACATACAATGAAACAATTTTTATTAATAAATCAATCACATTAAATTGTAATAATAATTGTGTGATAAACGCATCAAATTTTGTTGGAGGTATTACAATTGAAGCATCTGATGTTACTATTAATGGTTTTGAGATTTTTGGGAATAATGAAACTACATATGGAATAGTAATAACTCCAGTGTGTTCAAATATTAACATTACAAATAATGAGATACATGGCATGTCTTTACCAAATCAAGGTAATTCTTCTCCCTTGTCGTATGGGATTTTAACATATGGAGAAATGACAAGTCTTCCTCAAAATTTAAATTTTTTAAATAATTATATTCATAATATCTCTGGTTCAGGAATTTCTTTGGGCTCATTTACTGGATCTGCTGTCATTTCCGGAAATACTATTGAAAATATTAACCCTGTTCAACTTTTAAACGAAAGTTTTAATGTTGGTATACAAGCTCAATTTTGTCAGTCCTTATCATTAAATAATAATAGCTTTTCCAATCTAATAATTGGAGCAAATTTAATTTTTACTAATGCTACTATTGAAAACAATAGCTATTCAGACGTTATTTGTTTTCTTTCTCACTCTACTACCGCATCAGTTAATTTTCAAGAAGAAATTGAATGGTGGAGTGTTAATGGAAATATTGAGTACGAAGGACAGAATTTTGATGTCATTTCTTATTTTAATTCTTTAGATAATGCGATTTTAGCAGCTTTAATAAATGGTTCAGATATTATTTCTTATGACGGTACAATATATGATAGTAATGGTAATCAAGGAGGTTGCGAGGATAATGAAACTCTATTAACTTTAAATTTTAACACAAACGAAGCTTCATCCTTTAATGTATCAAATTTATCAGGTAGTTTTTTATATAATTCTCCTGTTCTTGAAGGAGAGGGTAGTATTCAGGATTGTTTCTTGACAAATCTAGAAAGTGAATGTCTATTTATAGAAATTGAGGGAAATTTTAATTCTTGGTCATTGAATTGGATTGGTCTAAATGGTAATACACAAATCTTAAATCAAGATAATTTAGATAGTAATTACATCGGAGAAGGATGTTCTGAAGGTTGTACTGATTCATTAGCTTGTAATTTTAACCCTGATTCAAATATAGATGATGATTCATGTGTATATGCTGAACTATATTATGATTGTGATGGGAATTGTTTATCTGATTTAGATGGTGATGGAGTATGTGATGAATTAGAAATTGAAGGATGTGATGATCAGGATGCATGTAACTATAATCCAAATCTAACTGAGATTAATAATAATTTATGTGAATATCTTTCGTGCATCTGTGAAAGTGGTTATGTATTTTTTTCACTTTCTTATTCATCCAATGGAACATCTTATCTAGATATTTCTAATTATTCAGGAACTATATTGCATGATTTTGTTTTAGATGATGATGAAGAAACTATAGAAGGATGTTTTCAAGCAGACATAGAAAATGACTGTTTTTTTATTTCAACTGAAGAAAATTTAATCTCTTGGGATTTTATGTTTGTAAATCAGTTTGGAGAACAAATAGAATTAACAAATAACAGTAATAATAATTACTTTGGAGATCAATGTATAAACGGTTGTATTTACGCAATCATTAATCAAACTATTACATGTAATTATGATTCAAATGCAATTATTGATGATGGTAGCTGTACTGTTCCTGGAGATGATTGTGAACTGAGTGACGGTACTATTAGTACATATAATGATTTTTGTGAATGTGAGGCTGAAATTTCAAACATTTTAGAAAATCTTGAAAATAAAAACATTATTAAGACTATTGACTTATTGGGAAGAGACATTAATTTAGACGAATCAAATTCAATTCAAATAGTTTACTATAAAAATGGAGATGTAAAAAAATTATTAAAATTTAAATAATAATGTAAAAACTAAAATTCATTTTTTCACTTTATTTGTAACTATTATTTTCAAAGTTTTTAATAGTCAAAATATTCTTATCCTGCATTAAATTAATTTTGTCTAATTTTTTTTTATCTTTAAAACTTAATCAAACCCTAAATATTATGAATAATTTAAAAAATATTTTAGTAATCATATTTATGATTGCCCCTTTTATAATTTTTGCTCAAGTAGAAGAAGATAGTTCTGCAGGTAAATTAAAACTTGAAGGATCAGTAGGAGCTGATGCAAACGGAGTATATTTATTGAGTGAAAATTGTCGATATAATGGAAAATTTTACTTTTCTCCTATTTTACCAACTGATACTGACGATAAAAAAATTAATAAAAAAAATGCAAAGTCCAATAAAAAGACCCAAAAAAAAATTGATAAGTATGGAAAATTTTTGGGAGGAAATATTTTAAATAATATGACTGTCACTTGTTTAATGGGTACAGGTAATAATAAAGGGAAAATAAGCTTTGGAAACCTTGTTGGGCCGATTACTGAACCTATCGAAGTAGCATCAACTCCTGCAGCAAATGCCTTAAATCAAGCTGTTTTTAATATTGCTGGAACTATTGCAGGATTAAAAGAAAGTATGAAAATAATTTCATTTGCTGGAGAAGAAGTCAGGGGAGTTGAGTCCGTCATGACTTATTATTATGGTCCAAGTTGTAAACTCATAAAAGGAATGCCTGATGCAATTAAAACAGAAGTAAACTTAGTAATTGAACAAGTATTAGCAACTGGTTTGGTAATAACAGCTGAATTACTATCAATAGAGGACAAAGTAAAAGCAGCAAAAGACGAAGTTAAGTCTTTAAAACCACCTGCAAATATTGCAGCTGGAGCAGCTAATGCACAAGCAGTCCTTAATATAAGCAGATTAACTAACGAGCTTGAGGGACTTATTAAAAATGCAACTGATCTTCAAAAATCAATAAATAAAGCAAATCAACTTTAGTCGAATATGAGAGTTTTATATAGTAACTTTTTACTTGTACTCTTTTTCTTTTCTCTTATTTGTTTTTCTCAAGAAAACACTGCCAAAGACATAAGATTTAGAGTTCAAGTAAAAGATCTTATTGCTGATAATGCTGCTTTTGAAGAGTATTTGGCAAGAATAACAGAGAGTGTAACTACAAATTTAAAACAAACTAACAGAGTTGATGTTTTTGGAACAAAAAATGAAAAAGCTATTGATGATGTTATTGCAGAATCTATGGAACAAGATGCTTCAAAATGGATTTGGGACACTAATGAAAAGATGGTAAAATACACCGTAACAGGTTCGGTAAATAGTATAAAACTATATACCCTTAGCGATAATTATTATAAATCTTCAATTAATTTTACTCTCGTTGTAACAGATAACAACACAAAAGATGTTATTGCACAACAAGAATTTGTTTCAGAAAAAAAATTAAAAAGTCAAGCATCAAGAACACCTGCATTTAATCAAGCTTTAAAAAGCACAGAAAAAGCTCAAAGAAAATTTTTTAAATCCGTTTTTAACTTAAGAACAACAATTTTAAAATTTGATGATTATAACAAAAAAAATGTTTCTAGTCTTACTGTTACATCTGGTAAAACATCAGGTTTGAAAAAGAATGATGAATTAATAGTAAAGCACATAGAAATAATTGATGGCTTTCAAGATGAAACTACTGTGGGAATATTAAAAGTAAAAGAAGTTGGAGCAAGAACATCAAAATGTCAAGTTTCAAAAGGAGGAAAAGAAATTTTAAAATTATTCGATAAGAAAAATAGGGAAACCCTAATTTGTGAACTAAAAAAAGATAAAAAATGAAAAAATATTTTATAATTATATTATCATCAATTTTTATTTATAGTTGCGGATCTACTTTACCATCAACAGGCGAGGTAAAAAAAAGTTCTGAAAATATTGATACTTTGACACTAAGCACTAAAGGATATGGAAAAAGTGAAGATGAAGCAAAAAAGCATGCAAAAACTCAAGCTTTTTCTAATTTACTATTTAGGGGAATTTCTAATAGTTCATATTCAAAAGCAATGGTTGGAAATGAAGATGAAGCAAGAAAGTTACACAAAGGATTTTTTAAAAACTTTTTTAATAAAATGGATTTAAATAAATTCATTACTGACATAAACGTTACTAAAAATTATAATAAAAAAGATAGAAGTATAACTTGTGATATAACGATTAACATAAAATCCCTGAGAGCTCATTTAATAGATAGTAAAATATTAAGAGAATGGGGTTTAAATTAAACAAATTAATATGAAAAATTTAAAATATATTTTATTCACATTATTAATATTTATTTCAATTTCTTTTTCTCAAAAAATTGCTGACCCATCAATGATGATATTACCATACACCTCTACATCAGGTGAAAGCGCGATAGAGAAATATGAAAATGATGTAGTTTATAGATCATTAATTCAATCCATTCAATCTGCATTCATTGATGAAGGTGCTGAAATTCAAGATTTAGCACAAACTCTAAAAAACCTTAGGGATCAAGAAATAAGAGAAGGTTCTAAAATAACCGATATTGATGATGCAATGAATAAAAATGCGTCTTCAGAAGTTATAATTCTTGCTGAAGTTCAGTTTTTTGATCAAGGTGGATTCAGAACAATAAAAATTCTCATGCAAGCTATTGAAACAGCTACTGGAAATGCTTTGTATGTTTCGCAACCGTTTGATAGAATTCCTAAAGCCAAGCAATCAGCTGATTTTGCAAGAATAGCTTCTCAAGCCTTAAGAGCTATTGACCCTCAAAATGGAGCATTTATTAGAAATTTTTTAAATGGAATGAATAGTGCATTTAATAAAATAGTTGAAGAAGGAAGATCAGTTAATATTATTATTTCTACTGATGATAATAGTGATTTTTTATTATCGGATGAAGCAAATGATGATTTTGAATTAATCGGAGATAAAATTGATGAATGGGTGGAAGAGAATACCAAATCATCAAGAAAAGAAAGCAGCTCAGATAACAGATATGAATATACAGTAAAAATTCCAGTAAGAGATGCTGATGACAAACCTTATTCAGTTAGTAAATTTGCAAAACAATTAAGAATAGCAATTCTTAAAACTTGTAAAAAAGCTAGCGAAACAATGGGTGACGGTGAAAAAGTAGATGCTAGAACCTGTAAACAAAATATAGTGGGTGGAGAAATAAGATTAAACATGCCATCATATAAATAGAAAGTTATGAATATAGTATTATTATTTACCATTTTTTTTAATTCATTCTTAATTGCACAAAATCCAAGTGATCTTGGTAAAATAACTTTACATATTGTTATGCCAACTGACCAATCTACAAATTTTGCAAATTTAAAATCTAAGGAATTAAATAAAGTTCGTTCCAAAATAACGTCAATAACATCAAGAAATGGAATAGCTGGTAGTGGAAAAGGAAATTTTGTTATTTATCCTACTATTAATATTTATGATGAAGAAAAAATGTCAACAGGAATGGATAATCTAGTTATTGTAAGAGCAGAATTTTCCTTAGTCATAAAAGAAATTAATAATGGTCAAATCTATGGTTCATGTTCTGTTGAATTGGAAGGAACAGGAAGAGATAGAAATCGTGCACTGAGTAAATGCATTCAAAGTATAAATACTAGAGATTCGGAATTTAAAAATATGATAGAGGGAGCAAAGGCAAAAATTATTAATTATTACGAAAGTAGATGTAATGATATTCAAGAAGAAGCTAGAAGTCACAGTAAAAGAAGAGATTATTTAAGTGCTATTTCTACTTTAATGCAAGTCCCTAATGAAGTTAGTAGTTGTTACAACCAAATAAGCGCAAAATCTATCGAATATTATAATTATTACATTGAAATTGAATGTCAGGAAAATCTATCTAAAGCAAAGGTTGCAAAAGCAAAAAATAATTGGGACGAAGCTGCTGAATATATAATAGGAATACTCCCTCATTATGATTGTTATTTTGAAGCCATGTCGATGCTTAAAGAAATAGAGGATCACAGATGTTCTGTAAATCTTGGTAAAGCTGAAGGAGCTTGGTCTAAGGGAGAAAAAGGTGCTGATGAAGCAGCAATGTATTTAGCCATGATACCATCTGATTCGGAATGCTCAAAAAGAGCTACAGAAATTTCAAATGAAATAAGAAATAGACTTAGTGATTTAGAAAAAAGAAACTGGGACCTAGAGTATGAAAAATATAACAGAGAAACTTTAATAATTGAAAATGCCCTCAAGCACGCTCAAAATATGGAAGAAAAGTCAATAGATTATCAGCACACTGAAAATATGAAAGATAAGCAATTAAAGGAACAAAAAGAAAACAATATACATTCCGAAAATATGAAGAGTAAAGAAGTTGAGTTAGAAAATATGAAGCAAATTAGAAAACTTGTTTCCTCTGTGTGGGAAAGTAAGGCAGAAATTGCTAAGTCAAAATCAAAAGAAAAAGACGAGTACAATTATTATACAAATTTTAATTATTCAGAGTAGTTAATAGATTAATTTAAATAAAATGAATTATTTGTTAATATTATTATCTATTTCTTTTTTTTCATTTTCTCAAAGTTATAATGGACCAGAAAGTATTGAGTACAATTCTTTAAAGGGTACTTATTTTATTTCAAACTCCAATAACGGCCAAATCTTAAAGCTAGATAGTAATAATGAGTTATCTATTTTTGCTTCAAACCTTGGAAATGGTCCTCATGGTTTAGAAATTGTGGATAATGTTTTATACGCTTGTAGTGGAGGGCGATTAAAAGGATATGACCTAGATAATGGAAATCAAGTATTAAATTTTAATGTTGGAGGAACATTTCTCAATGGAATTACTCAATATAGTGATGGTTCAGGTAATTATTTATTTTTAACTGATTTTTCAACAAGAAAATTATATAGATATAGAATTGAAGATGAATGGATTTCCTCCATATGTGATTTTCCAAGAAATCCAAATGGTGTAATTTTAGAACCAATGAATAATAGTTTGTATGTGGTGACATGGGGAAATAATGCTCCAATTTATGAAGTTGACTTTTCAACAGAGGAGTTTAATACTGCAACAACAACTAATTTAAATAACCTAGATGGTATATCTATTGATGAATGTGGTAATTTTTTAATTTCTGCTTGGAGTACAAATTCAATACATAGGTTTAGTAATGATTTTTCTGAAACTGATGTTGTTGTCGATGGATTAAGTTATCCTGCAGATATAATATATGACCAATTAAATAACTTTCTTGTTATTCCAAATTCTGGAAATAATACTGTAGATTTTGTTCCATATTCACCTTTTTATGAGCCAACAGCACTTTCTTGGTGGTGTGAAAACAACACTAATTTAATAGAAGAAAATAAAAATCTTCAAATCATTAAAACAATTGATCTGTTAGGAAGAGAAACTAAATCCAAAGGATTTATTATAGAAATTTATTATAACGGGGCAGTAAAAAAGAAGTATAAAATATGAGATTTTTAATTCCCCTCTTTTTTTTAATGATTATACTGATTAGTTGTGAAAGCGATGAGAATATTGAAGAAAATTTATGCGAAGATTTAACTTGTGATTTAGTTTGCGAAAATGGCTTAATAACTGATGAAAATGATTGTGAAGTATGTGAATGTATAATTTTTGGTTGTACAAACCCAGATGCAACAAACTATAACGAAGATGCAAATACAGATTTAGGAGATTGTATATATAATTATGTTTATGCAGGTATATTTGATGATAATTTTACAATTACAGAATTTATTCCTCCTTTAGAGATCGACCTTGTCTGGGATGAAGATAATCTCTATGCTTTTGGAAATATATCACTTGATACTGATCAAAATGGGGTAGATGATTTATTATTTAATCAAACAAATTATAACCTCGAATACATTGAACAATTAATCGATGATGGCATTCCTTTCAGCCCATATTATTTTCCAAGCGCTGGCTTAACTCCTAGTGATGATGTTGAATTTGCTTTTATAGAAGTTGGATTTTATGCTGGTTTAGGTTCTTATAGTAGTACAGATTTTGTTTATAAAATAAATTATCAAGACCGAATTGATAACCTCTCTCTTTGGAAGGAAAGCTATGCAGCAATGTTTCAAGAAAATCCTACTACTATTTTCCCTTTTGGTCCATGGCATGCAACTGATGGGACATATTATATTGCAATCAGAAAAAATAATAAATTTGGTTGGATTGAGATTGAAATGAATGGCTTAAATACTTATCCTAAAATATCAAAAATTGCATTTCAAACATTTGATGAATAATTTTTTAAAAATACAAAACTTAGTATATTTAAGATATAAACTCATTACTATGAAAAAAAACAATTTTATCTATTTATCTAATTTATTAATCATCTTTTTTGTTATTCTTTCTACTGGTTGTGGATCAAAGTCATCTTACTATGAACAAGTAGCTCTTGTTGCCAAAGACGAATCTAAAGGAGATTATGGTTTTGTTAATTTTAAAGGTGAAGTAGTCCTGGACTTTAATTTTAATAAAAGACCATCAATGATGCACGAGGGTTTTTCATTTTTCAAAAATGATAACAGGAAAATAGTTTATATAAAAGAAAATGGTGAAGATATTAAAACCCAATTCATTAAAACTTCTCATTTTAACAATGGTTTAGCATTAGTAACAAAAGAAAAAGGCAAATTACAATACATAAACACAGACTTAAAAGAAGTTGTTACTCTAGACAAAAATATTGAAGAAGCAGGTTATTTTTTTAATGAAAGAGCAAAGTTTAGAGCAAAAAATGGAAAATGGGGGTTTATTGATATGTCAGGTAACATTGTTATTAAAGCTCAGTATGATGATGTAGAAAGTTTTTCTGAAGGAGGTGCAATGGTAAAAAAAAGAGATGAAAATGACAGAGATGTTATATATAGAGGAATTATTGATACTGATGGAAATGAAATTATAAAATTAGATGATGATTATACTTCATTATCTGGCTTTCATGATGGTTTAGCTGCTTTTTCAAAACCGAACGAAAGGGGATATTTAAATAAAAAAGGGGAAGTTGTAATTAAAAATAAAGATTGGGATTTCATATATCCATTTCACGAAGGATATGCATGTGTACAAGAAAATGGAGATTACGGACTTATTGACAAAAAAGGTAATAGAATAATTAAACCCAGAGAAGAAGCACCAATTATGTTATTTAATGATCTAGCTGTTTATATCTACGTTAATAATTTTGGTTTTATAGATAAAAATAGAACCGAAAAAATAAAAGCTGATTATCAATTTGCATTACCTTATTTTAACAAAGGGGCTTTTGTAAGAGATGGAAATGATTGGATTTATATTAATAAAAAAAACAAACAAACTAATGATCTAGAAATGAAAAGACTGTATTATAGTGATTTCATAGATAATGTCATTAGGTACACTCACGCTATAGACGTTGAAAAAACAATTGGAAATGAATATATTGATATTGATGGTCTACTAGAAAATTTATTTAAAAGATCTGGTATAGATTATTTTGGAATTACAGATAATGACAACCCTGAGGTTGCATTAGATTATGTTTTAGAATTTTTAGAATCTTATCCTGAATCTGACTTTAAATCAAATTTATTTAAAGAAGATATAATGCAAAAAACTTCAAGTAAACGTAATTATTTGAGTTCTAGAGAAATTTTAGGAGATTATTGTGAATATAATGATCAATTTAAATTTTCAGTCAAATATAATTATGATAATAAAATTGTTAAAATTGAAAACAGTATAAAAGACATCAATGAATTAGCAAAACCAAATAGTATTAATCTTTATATTGGTTTTAATAAAAGAGCTTATGGAGAAAAAAAATACATAAGAGAAAAAATGAAAAATTACTTTGAAGATTTAGGTTACTTACTCAATGTTGAAACTAATAAGTTCGAACATTCTGAAAAACCATCAATAGTAATTAAGAAAGTTAGTAGCTCTTCTGCTGAAATATTGATTTCATTTGAAAAACCAAAAGAAGCAACTTTATAAAATTCTTAATTAACAATTTGTTTATCTAATTTAATTAAATCTAGCTTTCTTTTTTCTAGTATAGATCTGTAAACCTTAGCTTTTTTGTTTCCTAGATTTAAAGACTTATTAATCCAGGTAATTGCAATATCAATTTTTCCATTTGCTTCTGATGCTAAAGCTAAATTAAAATACGCTCTAGAAGCAACTGATGTATTTTTATAATCTGTAAACTGCTTCCAAATTTTTACTGCTTCTCTCCAATTATTATCAGAGGCATAATTAGATGCCTCCGTAAATAAATTATTTGAATTATCACTCTTAATTTTAAAACCTTTTATGTTTTTTAAGTTTTTATAATATTCTCTATTTATAGTTATGTAATGAGGAGATACTCTAAAATAAAATTGTTCACCTGAAAAAATAGCAGCTTGGGATATGGCGTAACCTAATTTAGGTAATCCCTTTTTAGCTAAAACAATAGTCCTATCAGAATTCTCGAATAATTTTCTATCAAAAAATTTTTGTTCATCAATAATTTTCTTGTTTTTTAAATCATATATTCTCCATCCAGATTGAACTTCTATATCTAGGCCGGCGACATGTTCAATAACCTTTTTCCATTTACCATCAACCTTAACTTTTCTATCTTTTATTCCTAAGTCTAATACTTTAGAGGAAGAATCAAATGATTCTAAAACAATAAGTGCATCAACATCATAATTTTTAAAATTATTTTCTATTTTTTTCCATTTTAAAGGTTTTGGCATCTCAGAAGTGCCAGTACCTTTAAATTCAATACCCATAGTTGAAATTAAGTTAAATCGGGGAGAGTTTGTCATCTTAAGTTTTAATGAATTTATACAGTCGTTAGAAGAGAATTTGTCAACTCCTGGAGCTTCACCAGACAATAAACCATCTAAGATATTTTCAGCTACATTATTCTTTTTAGGTGTACTTCTATTAACTATAGCAACTGTTTCTATTTCAGTTGGAATATTTATCTCGGCTGGTTTGATTGCTTCAAACTTTATATTTGAAATAGAACAAGAAGATATGATTAATATATAAAACAGAGGGAATATTTTTTTCATTTGTTATAACAATTATGTTTTTAAAGATAATATAATTTAAATATAGAATTAATATTATATTGGGTTGTTTTCATTGTGAACAGAAAGTAATAAAGTGAAAAAAAATTTATTAATATTATTGATTAGTTCCATGGGGTTTTCTCAAGATTGCTATGATGACAATTATACAATGCAAGTGGGATTAAGTATTTGGACATCTGGTATTGTTGGCTGTGATGATGGTATTAGTTTTTTAGAAGATGCAGGTTATCCTTGTAATACTCCTTTAAGTACATTAAACAATCCATTTTGGGGATCAAACCCAAATGAAACGCTTTTTAATATTTGTAGTTGTACCTGCGAAGAACAATCCCCAAATTTTTGTGAAGACTCAGCCGCTTGTAATTATGGTTTAGTTGGAGAATGTGAATATATTGAACCAAATGAATGTGATTGTGAAGGAAATACACCAGAATTTGGGTACGATTGTAATGACGACTGTCTGAATGATACTGATGGTGATGGAATTTGTGATGAGTTTGAGGTTAGCGGATGTACGGATTCCATAGCTTGTAACTTTGACGAAAACGCAACGGATGATGATAATTCTTGCACCTATCCAGATGAGATCTATTTAGATTGTTATGGAAACTGTATAAATGATACGGATGGTGATGGTATTTGTGATGAATTTGAAGTTAACGGATGTACTGACCCCACAGCTTGTAACTTTGACGAAAATGCAACGAATGATGATAATTCTTGCACCTATCCAGATGAGATCTATTTAGATTGTTATGGAAACTGTATAAATGATTACGATGAAGATGGTATTTGCGATCAATTTGAAGAATTTTCTTGTGATCAATATCCAGATCCTGGACCTTGTTTTGCGGCTATTGAAATATTTTATTTTAATCAAGAAACTGATTTATGTGAAAGTTTTATATGGGGAGGGTGTGCTGGTGTCGTACCATTTGAAACGTTGATTGATTGTCAAAATCAATGTCAAAATTATTCTTCAATTAATAAAATAAATGATAATAAGAAACTTATAAAATCAATTAATATTTTAGGAAAGATAGATTCGTCTAACAAACTAAAACTTTTAATTTATGATGACGGAAGCGTTGTAAAAAAATATAAGTATTAATCGTTGAAAATATTACTTATAGTAATTTCAACTTTTCAAAATTAAAGACTAATTTTAAACTTAGTCCTGTTATTTAATATTAATTTTCGTTTTTTAACTAATTAAGTTAGGGTGTATAAATTTTTTATTAATTTTTTTTTATTACTTTTTCCAATTTGGATTTTTTGTCAAGATTGGATTTTTTTAGGTAACTATGAAGGTTATTCTAGACACCATCCCATAACTTTTTCCTGGGATAAATATGGTTTTATTATTGCTGGTCAAAACTCTGATGGTGAATATTTAGATGATGTTTTTAAGTATGACTCTGAATATAATTCTTGGGAAGAACTTGAGAGCTTCCCTGGTGGACCAAGAGGTTATGCATATGGGGTAGCTAATGAAACTCATGGTTATGTTGGTTTTGGAAAAAATGAAGATGGATATCCAAATGATTGGTGGAGATATAGTTTTCTAGAAAACATATGGGAACAATTGCCTAATTTCCCTGGCATAGGGAGAAGTCACCCGGCTATGATTATTACTGAAAATAAAATTTATGTTGGTCTAGGGAGTGCAAATGGTCAGAATTTTGGTGATTGGTGGGAATATGATATTTTAAATGACTTTTGGTCACAAAAAACAAATTTTCCATATGGAAACAGACATCACCCTTATTATTTTTCAATTAACGAAACCCCCTATGTTGGTTTTGGTCACGGTGATTATATAGATAATAATATAAATATTTATAATGATTTTTATAAATATGACGTCAGTTTAGATAATTGGATACAATTAAACGATTTTCCCTCAGAAGGTAGGGTAGCAGGAACACAGTTTTCATTTAATAACAAAGGATATATTCTCAGCGGTGATGGAGACGATCATGGACCACTTGATACTGGAGAGTTCTGGGAATATGATCCGTTAAACGATAACTGGACTCAATTAACTTCACATCCTGGAGGGGCAAGGTGGGCTCCTGGTTCATTTGTAATTGATTGTGATGTGTATTTAACATCAGGTTATGAAGGAGATATTAATGCTTATCTAAATGATTTATTTAAATATAAAATAACTGAATCATGTGGTTGTACAGATCAAAATTCATTTAACTTTAATCCCCTTTCCACAATTGATGATAATAGCTGTTGCTATAACTCAGGATGTACAGACATTTCTGCTCTTAATTTCAATCCGGAAGCATGTTTTGATGATAATAGTTGTATTACAACAAATTCAGGTTGTACTGACAACACTGCAACTAACTATGATGAAAATGCAATAGTTGATGATGGTTCATGTAATTATATAGTTTCTCAAAATATTAATTTACAGGAGGGTTGGTCAATTATCTCTACTTACTTGAACCCAGTGGAAAATAATATGGATTCTATATTTAGCGATATTGTTGAAGATCTTGTGATTGTAAAAGATCAATCTGGATTTGTTTATTGGCCACAATTTGCATTAAATAATATTTATTCCTTAACAATTGGTGAGGGATACC
>JAYYFR010000009.1:0-42035 GCA_036158635.1 Bacteroidota bacterium
AAAGGAAAAAATCTATATGAGTTTTGGGATAATAAAATAACTGATAAGTTAAATCAAAATTTTATTGAATGTAAAAATGAGTATTTAATTAATTTAGCTTCGAATGAATATTTTGATTCTGTAAATCAATCAAAAATTAAAAAAAGTATAATTACACCCAAATTTCTTGATAAGAAAAATGGAACTTACAAAGTCATTAGTTTTTTTGCAAAAAAAGCTAGAGGTTCAATGGCTTCATTTATTTTAAAAAATAAAATAGAAACTTTAAAGCAGTTAAAAGAATTTAATGGCCTTGATTATAAATTTTCAATTGAAAAATCTGATAATAAAAATTTAGTTTTTATTCGTTAGAATTTTTATCAAATATTGCATCAAGAATTCTTCTAAGTCCTACAAAAAGACCAAGAAGAGCAAAAAGCATTGTAATCCCTCCACTAATTAAAAAAATTAAGTTTTTTGAATCTACATCATCAAAACCACTCATGCTTCCTCTCAAAAAAAGTGAGGGCCCAATAAAAATAAATGGAAATATAAATGCAATAATTTTTAATCCACTTTGTAATTTTTTCTTATTTATCATAATTTTTTTTCATTTTCAATAACAATTCTAGCACTTTTATACCTATCTAACATTTTTTCAGCATTAATTTTATTTAATGATGTATTTTCAATAATAAGATTTAAAGCACGTTGTTTTAATTTTTGATTATTTATTTTCATATCAATCATTTTATTATTTAAAACATGTCCAAGCTTAATAAATACACTAGTTGTTATCATATTTAAACACATTTTTTGAGCTGTTCCAGCTTTCATTCTAGTACTACCCGTCAAAAACTCTGGACCTAAAATTATTCTAATATCATGATTTGATATTTTTGAAATTGGATTAACTTCGTTACAAGTAATTGAGCCAGTGATAATATTGTGAGCATTACATTTTCGCAAAGCACCTAAAACATATGGGGTGTTTCCTGATGCACTAATACCAACAACAATATCATTTCTATTAATATTATATTTTTTTAAATCTTTCCATCCTGATTCTGTATTATCTTCTGCGCTCTCAATTGCATTGCGTATTGCTTTATCTCCCCCGGCAATAATTCCAATAACAATATTATCTTTTACACCAAAAGTAGGTGGGCATTCTGAAGCATCTAAAATTCCTATCCTTCCACTTGTTCCAGAACCAATGTAAAATAGTCTACCGCCATTTTTAATTTTCTGGAAAATCTTTTCCGATAATAATGAAATTTTATTTATAGATTTATTTACAGCTATAGATACTTTTTGATCTTCTCTGTTAATAGAATTCATAATTTCTAGAAAAGACATTTTTTCAAGATTGTTATATAGACTTTCTTTCTCAGTACTAATCATTTTTTTATAATTCTGGGTAGGTACTTTCATCAGCTTCATTCATAACAGAGTAGCATGCTTCAATAATATCTTCAATATTTGATTTAGAAAAATAATCTCCGTCATCCCCGTATGCTGGTCTGTGATCTTTACTAGTGATAGTTCTTGGTTTACAATCTAAATAATTATATCCGTTTTGTTCTTCTATAACTTTTTGCATCATATAGGCTGATGCTCCTCCAGAGACATCTTCATCAAGAAATATAATTTTATTAGTTTTTTTCAAGCTATTTATGATATCGTGATTTATGTCAAAAGGAATTAAAGATTGAATGTCAATTATTTCAATTGAGATATTTATTTTTTCTAATTTTTGTGCTGCCTCTAATGCAATCCTACAACATGAACCATAAGTAACTAGAGTTATGTCGTTTCCATTTTTAATTATCTCAACTTCTCCAACAGGGGTTGTGAATTCACTTAAGTTTTCAGGAATTTTTTCTTTTAGACGATATCCATTTAAACATTCAATAACAATTGCTGGTTCATCTCCTTTTAGTAAAAGATTATAAAATCCAGCGGCTTTTGTCATATTTCTAGGAACTAAAATATTTATTCCTCTCAGTAAATTTATTATTCCTCCCATTGGAGATCCTGAATGCCATATTCCTTCTAGACGATGACCTCTTGTTCTAATAATTAATGGTGCTTTTTGTCCACCAAAGGTTCTATATTGTAAGGTGGCAAGATCATCACTCAAAATTTGAATTGCATAAAGTAAATAATCTAGATATTGTATTTCAGCAATAGGTCTAAGGCCTCTTAATGCCATTCCAATTCCTTGCCCAATTATTGTTGCTTCTCTTATACCAGTATCAAAAACACGTTCTTCGCCATATTTTTGTTGTAATCCTTCTAGTCCTTGATTGACGTCTCCAATTTTTCCACAATCTTCTCCAAAAATTAAAAGTTCTGGGTATTTATCTAAAAGCGAATCAAAATTGTCTCTCAATACAATTCTTGCATCAACAATTTTTTCTACTGAATAAGTTGGAAATATATTGGAAATATTACTTAATTTAAATTCAGAGTTACTGTATAGGAAAGAGTTGTATCTGAATTTATTTTCTTCCAGGAGTTTTTTTAACCACGTAGAAACTTCTGGTCTGTTATCTTTGTTTGTAAAAAATATTGCATTTCTCAATGATTGAATAATATTTCTTCTAGAAACGGGGTTGTCGTTTAATAAATTATCGTAGATTTTTTTAATTTCTCCGGAATTTTCATTGATATTCTTTTCAAGAATTTCACATGTCAAATTTCTTTCAATATTAATAGGGTCAATAAAATTTTTCCAAGCTTTATTTTTTTGAATAGTAACTTCTTTTTTTGAGTCTTCTTCTATCTTTTCTAGTTCTTTAATACTTGAAAATTTATTTTTTAAAATCCATTCCTTCATTTTTTTTATGCAATCATACTCTTTTTCCCATTCTAATCTTTCTTTGGATTTATATCTTTCATGTGAACCTGATGTTGAATGCCCTTGAGGTTGTGTCATTTCTTCAACATGAATAATTACAGGTTCATGTTTTTTTCTACAAATTTCTTCTGCTTCAGCATAAGTCTTATAAAGATTTTCAATATCCCATCCTTTAACATTTAGTAATGTAATTCCTTTCTTTTCTTCAGAAGTTTCAAATCCTTTTAAAACTTCATATATATTTTCTTTTGTAGTATGGTATTTACTTGAAACAGAAATACCCCATTCATCGTCCCATATAGAGATAATCATTGGAACTTGAAGAACTCCTGCCGCATTAACTGTTTCAAAAAAAAGTCCCTCTGAAGTACTTGCATTCCCAATAGTTCCAAAAGCGATCTCATCTCCATTATTACTGAATTCGGTTGAATTAAGTTTTAAGTTTTTATAAATTTTGGATGCTTGAGCAAGACCTAAAAGTCTTGGCATCTGAGATGCAGTTGGGGATAAATCTGCAGAAGAATTGTAGACTTTTGTTAATTTTTTCCAGTTTCCCTTTTCATCAATTGTTCTAGTGGCAAAATGACTATTCATTTGTCTCCCTGCTGATGCAGGTTCATGCTCTAAGTTAGTATTTGAATATAATTGTGCAAAAAAAGATTCAATTGATAACAGGCCTTTGGCCATCATGAATGTTTGGTCTCTATAATAACCAGACCTAAAGTCTCCTTTTTTAAAAACTCTAGCCATAGCTAACTGCGCAACCTCTTTTCCATCACCAAAAATCCCAAATTTTGCTCTTCCTGTGAGCACTTCTTTTCTTCCAATTAAGCTTGCGTGTCTACTTTGAATTGCAATTTTATAATCCTCTAAAATAGAAGACTTAAATTCTGCAAATGTTAAATTAATCTCGTCTGATTTTTTCAAAAAATGATGTTATAATTTTTTGCTAAATTAGTGAAAAATGAGGACTAATTAAAGTTAAGTAGAAATGGATATTGAATCTAAAAGAATTAAAGTTTTTATAAATAAAATTAAAAGTTGGAAATTTTCCTTTTTTCTTATTTCAAAACTACCTTTAGCATACTTTGCTGGTTTAAAGATCAAGGAAATAGATTCTCAAAAATCCATTGTTACAGCTCCATATAATTTTTTAAATAAAAATCCATTTAAATCAATTTATTTTGCTGTACTTTCTATGGCCGCTGAGTTATCTACTGGCATACTTGCATTAATGCATGTTAATAAAAAAGATAAAAAAATTTCAATGCTAGTTATTGAAATGCAATCTAAGTTCTACAAGAAAGCAACTACTAAAGTTAAGTTTATATGTGAAAATGGTAATGAAATATCAAATGCAATAGATAAAGCTATTAATAACGATAGGGCTGAAGTTATTATTACTAATTCTAAAGGATTTGATATGAACGGAGTTTGTGTAGCGGAATTTAGTATTACTTGGTCTTTTAAAGCAAAAAAATAAATCTTCTTACAATTTTTTTTATATATTTATTTAAACCCAAATTTTTATTATTGATGGATGACATTTTAAATCGAATTAGAGTATCTAGAGAGAAAGAAATTCTTACAGATCATGAAAAAACAATTAACAAAGCTTTAGATTATTTGGTTTCTATAGAAAACACAGATGAAAAAAAAATTCATTCAATTAGAACTTTTTTATCAAGGGTTATTGATGAAGAGATCGATTTTTTAATTCGAAATCCTGAAGATTATTTTGAAGAATAAAAAAACCCTCCATTTGGAGGGTTTTTTATTTAAATTAATACAACCATTTACTCTTTAACAATTTTTTCATGAATTGTTCTTTCTTCATTAGAAACTTTTATAATATAATTTCCGGAGGGAAAATCATCTATATTGATAGTTTCAGATCCCCCTAAATTATTTAGGGTCAAAGTTTTAACAGTCTCTCCAATAATATTATAAATTGAAATTGTTGTTTTTCCTTTAAGTAATTCTTTGCTAGAAATATTAATTAATGAATTAGTTGGATTAGGAAAAATTTCAATTCCAGATAACAAGCTTTCTTCCTTAGTATTTGCATAGTTAAGTCCATTTATACCCATGTGAATTGCCATAGCATTACCATTGGAATACCAAGTCGCATCTTCAGTACTCCAATACATTGATGCGAACCAAGGCTGAGGAACAGAAGTGTCGTCAAGAAGAATAATATCACTTTCAAGTCCATTGCTGTATAGTTCTACAACTAGTAAATATGCATTTGGTTCTAAGGGAATTTCAGGAATTTCAACGCTTACAAAACCTTCGTCAACCATCCACTCTTCTACCATGATGAAATCACTTTCCCAAATAACTCCACCAAAGTCCATATCTAATGTTGTAACCGCAGGATCTAAAAGACCGGTAGTGTCACACAAATAGAAAATAACTTCACCTCCTGATGTGGTTTGAAAATCACCTAATGAAGTTGAAAAAGCGTTAGTAAATAGTCCTATTCTTGCTGACGTTAATGTTGCAGATTCTTTGATATCAAAATAATTTGCAAATCTCATTCCATCAGATTGTGCATCACCTCCAGGCCAACCTGTTCCCATATAGTCATATGTTTCGTAAAGACCATCAATTCTATATTCATTTTCTGAAATAACAAATTGTCTAGTTTTTGAATTGTCAGAAATTAGAACATCATCTCCATTGGATTCAATAGTATTTGTGAATGTATAATCTCCTGTAGTTAAAGAGCTAATATCAAAAAAACCGGTTTCAATAAACCTAGTTGAGTCACTTTGGATAGTATCATAAGTAATATCTGTCATTAAATTTGTGCCATCAATTATACCTTCAAGTTTGACATTAAATTCATCGTTATACCCATAGTTATATACTTCAGCTCCAAATAACATTTCATTTGGCATTTGACTTTCAGGAATTGAATAGTATTCTATTCCGGCTGGATTTTCCATAGTTAACCATGATGATAACATTTTTAAATCATAAGCTGGTTGTTGAATAACTGAAATATCATCAATCATCCAAAAATAGTGTGTACCAATCCATTCAAACTTAAAATGAACACTTTCAACATTTGGAGAAAAACCACCTAATGGTATTTGACTTAAGGTTTGTTTTCCAACATTAGTTTCATAAATATCACCTTCGATATAATTTAAGTCATTCCAAGTTAATCCTTCATCAGTACTTATGTAAACATTTAAATCATTTGCTCCGTTTCCAGCAGCAAAGCAACAAATTCTGTAGTATGAATAAAATTGTAATACTAAAGCATTTGTTTCAGAACTTGATAGATCAATTGGGCCAATTGTCATACTTGCATTTACTGCATTTTCACCAACAGCACCATCTTCAACTCCGTTGTTAGGATAAGTATTGAACCAGTCAGCATCTAAAATCATAAAGCCGTTATCAACAGTTGGGGATTCGATTAGACCCGCATTTGTTCCCCATTGACCTTGAGTGGACTCAGTGGACCAAATCCAATCTCCATACCCCCCAATGTTTTCGACAGAAGCATTTTCAGGTATTTGATTTGCAAAATCTTCCTCCCAAAGAACAATAGCACTATCACCCCCCATAGACAAAGAGTTATTTATATCATTAATAATAGTATTATTTATATTACTTAGAGCTTGTACATCTTTAATATTTACTTGAGAGAAAGTAATAGAAAAAATTAAAAATGCATTAAAGTAAAGTAGTGTTTTTTTCATAGTAAATGGATTAAATGGTTATTTTTCGTTATGTAAAAGTACTAATAATTTAATTTAGTTTAAAACTTCTTTTTTATAGTCCCAATTATATTTTCTTTTTTTAATTAATTTAAGTTGTAATTCTTTATGAATTACAATTGTATTTGAAGGAATATTTTTTCTAATAGTGCAACCAGCACCTATTGTTACATTATTACCAATTTTAACTCCCGCAACAATAGAACAATTAGCTCCTATCCAGACATTATTTCCAATAATTACCCCCATTTTATTTTTTGATAATTTTCTGTGGTCATAAACATCATGGTTAGTAGTTGTAATTACAGTGTTTTGACCAATATTTACATTATCACCAATTATAAGACCACCGTATGCGTTAATATAAATTCCAATATTATCACCAGGGTCACACATTATACCTTTTTTAATATATTCGTGGCCTAATATTTTACTTCTAAAGTCAACTGGCCAAGGAACAGATCTATTAAAGCCAATAATTTTTTGCATAAATAGATACCTATGAATTATTTGGAAATTATAAACATACCCGTTTCTCGGTCTCTTATATTTTGGATAAAATAACTTGACAATTATCCTAAATATTTTATCATCAAAGAGTATCAAAAATTTTTTAAATAATTTTTTCATTTATTTAATTGATTTTATCATGTATAAACTTAAAAAAATATAATGAATTGCTCCAAAGCAAGATGCTGTTAATAAAGCAATTTTAATGTCATTATTTTGTTTTAAAAAAAAGAACGATGCTAACTGAAAACTAAAAAGGCTAATGTTAAAAAAAAGTAATAGTTTTTGTTTTCCTAATATATCTCCAATGGTACTTATTGGTGAGTATATATTTTTAAATAAAATATATACACTAAAGTACTTTAGTAGTTCGCCAGCTCCGCCCCAGTCTTGACCGAACAATAAAAAAATTTCTTTTCCAAAAAAACTCATTAAAAATAAAAAAGGAAATAAAATTAAAAATATTTTCTTTTGAATGATTTTAGAAAGTTTTAATAGTTCACTTTTATCAGAGTGAAATAGAATACTTGCTTTTTGAAAATATACTTGAGAAATAGAATTTGTCACAAAAGACAATGGAATTGCTATTAGCTTTTCAGCTAAGAAATAAAGGCCTGCGGTTTTAGCTCCATAAAAAAATACAATAATTGAAGTCATGCCAAGTCCGGATAAAGAATTGAATAAATTAGAAATAGTTGAGTATTTTAAAAAATTTATATACAAATAAAAATTCTTTTTTATTCTTTTGATACTTATTAACAAAAAGCTTCTCTCTTTGAGTAAATCCAAAACATTGAATAGAGATGTCATTAATAATGAAATTACATTACCAATTATAAGACCATAGGAAATATTTTTAATACCCAAAACAATAGATGAAAAAGAGTTTGACGACGATTTCAATAAGTTGTGCTCATTAATAATATTATACTTTTTTTCTCTGTTGAACCAAACCAGTGATGATTGATTAATAGAGAATAATAGAATAGAAAAAGGTATTATCCAAAAATATCTACCAAATAAATCTAACTGAGTTATTTCAAATAATAAATTTTTTAAAGAAAAAAATATAATAAATATCAATATTGAAAAAACCAAAGAAAATGCAAGACATATTACCAATATATTTATAGAATCTTTTTTGTTTTTGGGTAACATGATAGCCATGTCATATTTTCCTGATGAAATAACACCAAGAATAGTATAAATACTAACAAATAAGCCATAAACACCAAATTGTTCTGGTGAAAAAAATTGTGTTAATATGGGAGTTATGAAGATTGGTATTAATTGGGCAATTGATAAACCTGTAGTTAGTTTAACTATATTTTTTTTGAATTCAGAATCTAGTATTTTATTTTTTACTCTATTCATTTTGTTTTTTTAAAACATGTTAAGTTACAATAACATTTTCTATTATATTTGCAATTCAGAATTATGGTGGCTATAGCTCAGCTGGTTAGAGCATCGGTTTGTGGTGCCGAGGGCCGTGGGTTCGAATCCCATTAGCCACCCTGAATAAAAAAGGAGCCTATGGCTCCTTTTTTATTTGACATTAATTACTTACTAATATACTTCGTTCATTTTTTCTAATATATATTCTGCTTTAGATATAAAGTCTTTTGCGCTTCCCATATATCCCATTTTTTGAAATGGATTTGATAAATTTGCGTTAATTGAAAATTTACCTTCTTCGGTTTTTGTTACACTAAAAAGCCATACAGTTGGAAATCCTCTAACTTGAAATATATTTTGTAATTCATTGTTTGTTGCTTCCAGGGTCGGGTCAAGTTTTTTTCTTCTAGGAAAATCTAGTTCCAAGAGAATTACATTATCTTTCGCCCATTTTTTAAACTCATCAGTTTGAAAAACAGCTTTGTCTAATCTAATACACCAACCACACCAGTCACTACCAGTAAAATTGGCCATAATAGGTTTTTCTTCTTTTATAGACCTCTCAAAAACTTCTGGAAAGCCCGTCAACCAACCTTCCTTTTGTGAATAAGAATTAAAACAAATAAATACAGAAAGTATTAATAATTTATATACGTTATTAGTGAACATTACCCATTAATTTTTTAATTATCGGAGAAATTAATAACGTAATTATTGCAATTCCTATTGTAACAAATCCAATTTTTGCAAATAAATCATTGTAAACCATAGCTTCAGCTACACCAACTCCTTCTGGATCTACTCCAGAAAAAAACATTTTATTTAATTTTCCCAAAATACCATCAGAACCTGTTGTTTCACCACTAGTAGTTAACTTTGCAAGTGCTCCAGCAATATAGTGAGCTACTGTAGATGATAAAAACCATAAGCCCATAAAAAAAGCAACTGATTTTTTTGGACTTAACTGAGTAACTTTTGCTAGTCCTATTGGAGATAAACAAAGTTCACCAGTTGTAATTAACAACCAACCAATAATTAGAGTCCCAAATGGTAGTTTTCCAGCATCATTAATAAAGTGTATACTGTATGCAAATGCCAAAAATCCAAGACCTAAGAATGCTAAGCCAATAGCAAATTTCTTTGGTGTATTTGGATTTCTGCCCCATAAATCTAGTTTTTGCCATAGTAATGCAAATGGAAAAGCAGCTAAAATAATTATAGCAGGGTTTATTCCATTTGTTTGTGTAGCAGTTAGAAGGGTGAGATTAACACACTTATCAGCCCAAACAGTTAAGGAACTACCTGCTTGTTCAAAACATGCCCAAAATATAGCACATAGTACAGCTAGTATTAATATTGCACCAATTTTGTTTCCTGCCTCTCCTTGACCATTCTTGTAGAAATCAAAAATTAAGTAAAGTGCATAACCAATAGATACAGCAAGTAAAATATTAATGATCATTCCTAAAAATGAATTTCCTCCAGCCTCAAGAACAATTAGGTATGCAAAAATAGGAACAATTAAGAACCCAAAAACCCAAACTAACTTTTCAATATTAAAATTGAAAAACTTTTTTTCAACATATTCAGCTGGTTGAAGTCCCTTATCACCAAATACTCCTTTTCTTAAACCATCCCAAAATACAACAACACCAGCTAACATTCCTAAACCAGCAAGACTAAATCCATAGTGCCAACCCCACATTTCTCCAATATAACCACAAATAAATGGAGCAGCAGCAGCACCAAGATTAATTCCCATATAAAAAATTGTAAATCCAGAATCTCGTTTAATATCACCTTCTTTATATAAAGCTCCAACAAGTGAAGAAATATTGGGTTTGAAAAAACCGTTACCAGCAATAAGTAAACCTAAGGCACCATAAAAGAATATATCAGTTGGAAATGCCATGAAGAAGTGACCAATAGCCATAAGTACTCCTCCAAGCATAATAGCTTTTCTGTAACCTATAAATCTATCAGCAATAAATCCACCAAGTAGAGGTGTGGCGTAGACTAAAGCACCATATGCAGCGTAAATACCATATGCTATTTCTTCATTATTTTCAACACTTTCCATGTAATCTTTAATGATGTATAACACTAATAACGCCCTCATGCCATAAAAACTAAAGCGCTCCCACATTTCTGCAAAAAACAAATAAAAAAGTGCTTTAGGGTGTCCATCTTTATTTATAAACCATTTTGCAACCAGTACTGCTACAACAGTAATAGTTGTCCAAAGAATAAGTTGTCCCATATTTTTCAGTTTTTGTTAGTATTCGAATTTCAAATCTAAAGATTTTTAATTATAAAATCAGTAATCTTTGTCATTAAATGCAATCTTGTTGTACCACCATAGATGCCGTGGTTTTTGTCAGGGTATATAAAAAGATCAAATTGCTTATTCTCTTTTACCAATGAAGAAATCATTTCCATAGTATTTTGATAGTGTACATTATCGTCAGCAGAACCATGAACAAGTAAATAATTACCTCTTAATTGTTTGATGTAATTAATAGGAGAATTTAGATCATAACCGTCTGGATTTTCCTGAGGAGTTCTCATGTATCTTTCTGTATAAATAGTATCGTAAAATCTCCAATTTGTAACAGGTGCGACTGCTATAGCAAAATTAAAAATGTCATTTCCCTTTAGTAAACATAATGATGACATATATCCGCCATAACTCCAACCCCATATACCAATTTTATTTTGATCAATATAGTCTAAACTGGCTAAATATTTGTTTGCTGCAATTTGATCTTCAGTTTCTAATTTCCCCAATTCTTTATATGTACATTTTTTAAAATCAGCACCTCTTCCCCCAGTTCCTCTATTGTCAACGCAGACTATCACTATTCCTTGTTGTGCTAAATATTGATACCACATATAATTTCTCCCACCCCAGTTATCTAATACTTGTTGATTTCCGGGCCCTCCATATACATACATTAAAACAGGATATTTTTTATTTGAATCAAAGTCAGGAGGTTTTATCATCCAACCATTTAAAGAGATATTATACTCTGTTTTAAATGAAAAGAATTCTTTTTTTGATAATTCATAGTTTGATAATGTTTGAACTAATTTTTCAGAATTTTTTATTACTCTAATTAGTTTCCCTTTTTTATTATTTAGTGTTATATAGTTAGGTTGATTGGCAGTAGAATTAGTATTTATAAAGTAATCAAAAGTTTTGCTGAAATTTGCATTGTTTACACCTTTTGCATTTGATAAAAGTTTTTTATTTGTTCCATCAATATTAATAGAATATATGTGTTTTTGTAAAGGTGATTTTTCGTTAGATTGATAATATAAAATTTTCTTAGACTCATTGTATCCATAAAATTTTGTGATTTCATATTCACCAGATGTTATTTGAAACATTTTTTTAGAATCATATGAAAATTTATATAAATGGTTAAAACCATTTTTTTCACTAGACCAGATAAAACCAGTATTTAAAAATTTTATGTTATCATGAATATCAATATATCTACCATCTTTTTCTTCATAAACTAAAACTGTTTTTTTACTTTCTGGGTTAGTAAAAAGTAACTTGAGATGATTTTGGTGTCTGTTTAATTTAAAAACACATAAATTTTTTGAATCCTTGGTCCAATATATTCTAGGAGTATATTCAAAATCATTTTCATTTACTTGAAAGCTTTTTTTTGTGTTAACATTTAATATATGAATGGAAACTTTAGAGTTTTCCTCCCCAGCTTTGGGATATTTAAATTTTTCTTGAGTTGGGTATAGATTTTGATTAAATAAATCCATTGAAAATTCTTTTACATTTGATTCGTCAAATTTGTAGTAGGCTAAAAATTTGCTATCATGTGACCACTCATAACCCTTAACTATTGCAAATTCTTCTTCATAGACCCAGTCTGTTGCTCCGTTAATAATTTTATTTCTTACTCCATCTGTTGTACATTTAGTTGTTTTTCCTGAAGATAATTCATAGATATATAAATTATTATCAAACACGTAACTAACCATTTTCCCGTTTGGAGAAAAATCTGCTAAGCTTATTTTTTCATCAGAGATCTTAATTAGTTCTTTACTTTTTATATCAAATGCGTAAATAAAACTTTTATCAGAGTATCTATAAATAGATTCAGTGTTTACCTTTAATAACAATTTTTCTTCATTTGAGTTGAATTTGTATCCATCAAATTTCAAACTATCTATTTCTGATGATTTTAAAATAGAATTTATTTTTTTTCCGCTTTTATAACTGTATTTATCTATTGAAATATCATTTTTTATATAATCTATAACAGTGTATTCTTTTCCATTTTTCATAGAGTTTAGACCCCAAACCCAATCTTGGCTAAATGTATTACTATAATAAATATCTTCTAAAGTTAATTTTTTTGGTTCTTGAGTTAGAGTAAAAAAAGGAATAAAAAAAATAATAATAAAATTTACAAAGCTTCTCATAGTGTATTAATTTGATAAACTAAATTAATTAAATTTGATTAACAATTTTTTATAACTTGAAATATTCTAAAGTAAATAACGATGATATAGTTTTTTTTGAAAATATTTTGGGTGAAAATAATATAATATCTAAACAGGGTTTAGATAAATTTTCATGTGATCATACTGAAGATCTTAATTACCTTCCTGAAGTTGTTTTATTTCCTACTAACACTAATCAAGTATCAAAAATTGTTAAATATTGTAATGTCAAAATTATTCCAATTACTCCATCAGCAGCTTTAACTGGTTTAAGTGGTGGGGCTTTACCATTATACGGTGGGGTAAGTATGTCTTTTAAAAAAATGAATAAGATACTTGATGTTAATCCAAGAAGTTTTCAGGCAATAGTGGAACCAGGTTTAATTAATGAAGAATTTCAAAATGAAATTTCTAAATATGGTTTATTTTACCCCCCGGATCCAGCTAGTAAAGGAAGCTGCACTTTAGGGGGCAATATTTCACTGAATGCTGGGGGACCTAGAGCAGTAAAATATGGTGTAACATCAAACTTTGTTTTAAATTTAGAAGTAGTACTACCTGATGGACAAATTATTTGGACTGGAGCTAATACATTGAAAAATTCTACTGGATACAACATTACCCAATTAATGGTAGGCAGTGAAGGCACTTTAGGGATCGTTACAAAAGCAGTTTTGAAATTATTATCTCTTCCAAAAAAAAATATTTTAATGTTAGTTCCATTTTCAAAAATTGAAGAAGCTTGCAAGGTTGTGTCCCAAATTTTTTTTAATGGTATTTTTCCATCATGTATCGAATTCATGGAAAAATCTTCTATTGAGCTAGTTAAAAGGTATAATTTATGTGAAATACCATTTTGTATCAAACATGATGCTTATTTACTTATAGAATTAGACGGTAATAATCTTGATGTTTTATTTAAAAATGCAGAAAATTTAAATACAATTTTTTGCAAATATGATTGTGGTGAGGTTTTATTTGCAGAAAGTGAGTTTGAGAAAAATAAATTATGGAGTGTTCGTAGAAATATTGCTATAGCAGTAAAATCTTTTTCAACATACAAAGAAGAAGATACTGTTGTTCCTAGAGATAAATTACCTGAGCTAATCAGAGGGGTGAAAGCAATAGGAAAAAAATATAATTTTAAATCAGTATGTTATGGTCATGCTGGAGACGGAAATTTACATGTAAATATTTTAAAAGATAATTTATCAAATTATGAATGGAACACAATTATAAAAAAAGGAATAAGAGAAATATTTAAATTATGTGTTAGTCTAGGGGGCACTATTTCCGGGGAACACGGTATTGGATTAGTTCAGAAAGATTATATTGATATTCCTTTTTCAAAAGAATCAATGAGCCTTCAAAAAAGAATTAAAAAATTATTGGACCCAAATAACATTATGAATCCAGGTAAAATATTTCCAGATTAATTACTTTTTGACCGCAAACACATTTGATAATTTAGTTTGTTTTAAAGATTTCTCTTTTTCTATTACTACATTAAATTGTTGATGCTTTAAAAGTTTTAATACTTTATTTAATCTTTGGTCAACATCATGAACTTCAATAACACATGATTTTATTTTTTCCCAATCTTCATCCTTGATTCCTTTTAAAACTTTCCATTCTAATCCTTCACAATCTATTTTTAAAAAATCTATTTTTTTAATTTTTTCTTTTTCAATAAATTCGGATAATGTAATTATTTTACAAATAAATTTTTTTCTATTACTAATTAAATATTTTGTAAACATTGGAGCCAAAAATGAGGGTACAAACCTTGCCCACCAAAATTTTTTTGGAGCATTTTTTATACTTCCTTTGACAGCATTAACCAAGGAATCTTTTTCTTTATTCCAAACTTCAGGATCTGCAGTAGATAATGCAGGGCTATTAGGGAAGAATGTAAATTCTTTATTTTCTGATTTTTCTCCTAATCCATTTTCATAAACTTTAAAAAAAGGATTTTTACTTAGTTTACTGTTTTTTTTTAATACTTTAAATATACTTGGAATTGGTTCGAAAGAATGAATTTTTATATTCTTATATTTTTTTGAAAGCCTAATCCCTAAAACGCCAATATTTGCACCAACATCAACAACAACATCTCCTTCATTTATTTTAATTCCATGATTGAAGTATCCTTCAATATGGTCATCTAACATAATTGCTTCAGAAGAAATTAAACAATGTATGGGTGTTTCCTTAGATAAGAAAATTTTTTTCATAATTTTAATCTAACATAGATTTAAATGGACAAAATACATATTATTTTTTATACTGTTTTAATAATTCTAACTTGTAACCTTTTTGGATTTGTCTTTTCATTAGCTTCCATTCACTTAAAATTTTTAGAAAAATTTAAAATTCAAAAAAGAAAAATAAAACCAATTACATTTTATAAAAGATTGCCTTTAATTTTATTCAATATATTTTTATTAATTATTATTTCAAGTGTTGGTTTATATTATTTTCTTGATTTAATTAATTATAGTGTGTTAATAGATAATCCAATTTTAATAATTGTTCAACTATTTGTAATTTTTATAATCGATGATTTTTATTTTTATTTTTTACACTTATTAATGCATAAAAATAAATATATATTGAAGAAAATTCATAGTATTCATCACAGAGCTATAACTCCGGTAGCTCTAGAGTATATATATGTTCACCCTTTCGAGTGGTTGAGTGGTTATATAGGTCCATTTCTTGGAATGCTAATTATAAGTTTTTTTAACCCCGTGAACATTTATGCTTTTTGGTTATACCAAATAATTAGAAATATTCATGAATTAGATGTGCATTCGGGATTTAAATCTAAAATTTCAAAATGGATTCCATTTTGGGGAGAGTCGGAGCATCATGATAAACACCACGAAGTTTTGAATGGAAATTATGCAACTACTTTTACATTTTGGGATGATTTTTTTAATACTAAAATAAAATAATGAAAAAGAAGCCTTTGATTTTATTAGTTAACGATGATGGTATTTTATCTCCTGGATTAAGATTTTTAATTAAAATATGCAAAAAAATAGCTAGAGTTTATGTTGTTGCCCCGACTCAAGATAGATCAGGTAGATCTCATGCCATAACTGTTGAGGAAAAAATAACTTTTAAAAAAATTGTAAAAAGTGAATTTTACTCTGAGTACTCATGTTCAGGAACACCAGTTGATTGTGTTAAGTTAGCAATTAATAGAATTTGTAAAGAAAAACCTGACTTGTGTATTTCGGGAATTAATCATGGTGCAAACTATTCTATAAGTACTTTATATTCTGCTACTCTTCATGCTGCAATTGAGGGTACAATTTTAGGCGTTAATTCTATTGCTATTTCTCATCTTAATTACTCAAACAAAATTGACATGTCTTCATATCAAGATTACTTGCTTTCAGTGATTAAATATTTTTTAATTAATAAAATAGAAACAGGGGTTACTCTCAATATAAATCTTCCTGACATTAAATTTGATAAAATTAAAGGCTTAAAGTTATGTAGACAAGGTAAAGGAAAGTGGATTGAAAAAATATCTTCCATAGGTAAAGAAAATGAATGTTCAATTACAGGACATTTTTTAGCTGAGGAAGATTCCAATGATACTGACATATGGGCATTAGAAAACTCATATATATCAATAGTTCCTATTAAAATTGATATGACTAATTATGATTTCATCAAATCAAATAAAAAATTAGAGAATGAGTTATTTAAAGGATAATTTTTTTATAGGGGCAATTCTAGGTTTAGTATTTCCTATTTTTTTATTTTTAATCTTTAGTAGTTTAATGTCAAAGGGCTTATTTTTTCTTGAAGAATCCACTTTATTTGTTCTCACTTGTATAGTTAATTTGCCAATTTTTAGAATCTTAATGATCAATTTTAACTACGAAAAAATAGGCAGGGGTTTACTTTTTTCAACTTTTTTACTTTTATTTTATTATATACATAAATATATGTAAATGAGGTATTATATAATTTCAGGCGAAAAATCAGGAGACTTGTATGGTTCTTATATAATGGAATCAATTAAAAATCATGATTCTAATGCTACTTTTATTTGTTGGGGAGGAGACAAGATGGAATTAAAGGGTGGTAAAATGATAAGAAAATTAAATAAATTATCATTTATGGGATTTTGGGAAGTTTTTAAGAATTTGTTTACGGTACTTTATAATATTCAATTAGTAAAAATTAGTTTAAACAAAACAAAACCGGATGTTTTAATATTAATTGATTATCCAGGCTTTAATCTAAAGGTAGCTGAATATGCAAAAAGAAAAAATATTAAAGTTTTTTGGTTCATCGCTCCTCAAATTTGGGCTTGGAATGAATCTAGAATTAAAAAAATAAAAAAATATGTTGATAGGATGTACGCAGTATTGCCTTTTGAAAAAGAATATTTTAAGTCAAAAAGTTACAATGTAAAATACTTCGGACATCCTTTAAGTCAGATAATAGACAAAAGAAAATATATTAATCAAAACAAAAAAAAAATTATCTCTCTGTTTCCAGGGAGTAGAAAACAAGAAATAAAAAAAATGTTACCTGAAATGCTAAAATTAGTAAAACATTTTAGAGATTATAAATTTATTATTGGAGGTGTTGGAAATATTGATATAAACTTTTATAAAAAAATAATAAAAAACAAAAAAGTTAATTTAGTAATTGATCAGACCTATGAATTGATGAGTTATTCTTCGGCTTGTGTAGTAGCTTCAGGCACTGTAAGTTTAGAGGCGGCTTTTTTCAATCTTCCTCAAATAGTTTGTTATAAAACAAGTTTCATTTCATATGAAATCGCAAAAAAATTTGTTAAGACTAAATATATTTCATTGGTAAATATAATTTTAAATAAATTAGTTGTTGATGAGTTAATTCAAACAGATTTTAACTCTGAAAATTTAATAATTTGCTTAGAAAAATCATTGAATAAAAAGAGTATAAATACTCTAAAAAAGAATTATGAGAATCTCATGGAACAATTAAATTCAAAATTCTCCTTTAATTTAATTGTTAAAGATATATTAAGTTTTTACAACGATAATTAATTATTTTGCTTAACTAATTGCATTTGTACATCTATTTCAAAGTCAATTTCAAAACCCATTATATCTTGAGAAATATTTACTGTTCCATTCATAAAAGCAGATTCTTCATTAATAGAAATTATTTCATAATTATCTTGTTGATTTGTATTTTGATCGGTTAAAATAATATCGGTTTCTTCATTCTCTAAAATCCATGACCCTGAACTTGAATAATTGAATGGAATTGATGGAGCTTCAAATGTTAGAATAGGGAATGGCTCTGTATTAAAGTCAAGTTCGCTTTCATATGTAAAATTATTAGAATTAAAATATAAATACCCTGCATCTTCAGCTTGACCAGAAATTTGTTGTGTTCCAATATTAAAACCAATAACAGTTTCAAGAAATGACAAGTCAACTTCTGTTTCGTAATTTAAAAGAACTATATTCCAATTACCATTAAGCATTGAGCTAATTGAGTATTCGCAAGAATTATCATCATCTGTTGCTTCAGGGTTAAAGTTTATTGCATTTTCATCAGTACAACCAAGAATAATACATGATCCATCATCAATATTTGCATTTGGGTTATAATTTAATGCTTCAATATTAGTACAACCCAGAATGTCATTATTTTGAGGTTCTGGTGTTTCTTCTTTATCACAAGCATAAAAAGACATCATAAGAATTGAGGCAAAAATGGTTAAATATTTATTATTCATAGTTTTTATTTTTTAATTAATTTTTCAATTACATTCTTCATTTCATCAAATTCTTGCTTTTCAAAAAGTCTAGTTAAAAAAGCAATATTTCCTTCCCTATCAATTATTATATTCCTGGTTACTCCAGCTTTTTTTTCAGCAAATAGATTAAATATTTCAGATTTTTCATCACTATATATGGGGTATGTAACATTTGTTTTTTCAGTCATTTGATAAATTTCTCTCTCTTTTTGAGGATGTTTATCCGTATCTTTAGCCAAACCTATTAAAACAAAATCTTTATTTTCCTTGTGAATCTGCCAAATTTCATTTTCTATATATGGCATTTCTTTGATACATACAGAACACCAACTCGCAGTAAATTGTAACATAATGACCTTGCCTTTATTTTCTGTCAAAAATTTTTTATTGTCTATAAAAAATTCTGGAGCTTTATCTCCAACATTAACAATGTATCCTCTGTTATCTTGAGATATTAATAATAATGGAAATAAAAAAAAGAAAAAAATGGATTTTTTCATTTACTGCATTTTTATTTTTAGATTTTTGTCTAAGTTTTCTAAAAAAGTTTCAGTATTGACATAATGCTTTTCATTCAAATCTTTACCATGAATACAAAGAGCTAAGTCTTTAGTCATTATTCCATTTTCTACAGTCTCAATACATACTTTCTCCAGAGTTGAGCAAAAATCCATTAATTCAACATTATTATCTAATTTTCCTCTAAAACTTAATCCTCTTGTCCAGGCAAAAATGGAAGCAATTGGATTAGTAGAAGTTTGTTTTCCCTGTTGGTGTTGTCTGAAGTGACGTGTAACAGTTCCGTGAGCTGCTTCTGCTTCCATGACGTCTCCTTCCGGAGTTAATAAAGTAGATGTCATTAGTCCTAAAGAACCAAATCCTTGAGCAACAGTATCAGACTGAACGTCTCCGTCATAATTTTTACAAGCCCAAACAAATCCTCCGTTCCATTTCAGTGCGGCAGCAACCATATCATCAATTAGCCTATGTTCGTAAGTTAGATTTAAAGATTCAAATTTTGATTTAAATTCGTTTTCATAAACTTCCTCAAAAATATCCTTAAATCTCCCATCATATGCTTTTAAAATTGTGTTTTTTGTTGATAAGTATAATGGCCATTTTTTATCAATAGCTTTATTAAAGCAAGATCTAGCAAAACCGTAAATAGATTCATCAGTGTTATACATACTCATAGCAACACCTCCTTTTCCTGTATATTCGTAGATTTCCCAGTTTTTTTCAGTTCCGTTATCTCCTTTAAATTGCATAAATAATTTACCTGGTCCTTCAATAACGGTATCAGTTGCTTTATACTGATCTCCAAAGGCATGTCTTCCAATACATATTGGTTTAGTCCAATTAGCTACAAGTCTTGGAATATTTTTACAAATTATTGGTTCACGAAAAACAGTTCCGCCAACAATATTTCTGATTGTTCCATTTGGCGATCTCCACATTTTTTTTAGATTAAATTCTTTTACCCTTTCTTCATCAGGCGTAATCGTCGCGCACTTAATACCTACTTTATATTTTTTAATTGCATTAGCTGCATCGATCGTAACTTGATCGTTAGTATGATCTCTATGATTTATACCTAAATCAAAATACTTTATTTCCAATTCAACGTATGGAAAAATTAATTTTTGTTTGATAAAATCCCAAATTATTCGAGTCATTTCATCACCGTCTAGTTCAACTACAGGGTTAGTTACTTTAATTTTATTTTTTTGCATTTTATTTATTCTTTAATTTCTAAATCTAAATTTTTGATTAATTCAAATACTGTTGGATTTTCTTTTAATATATATTGTAATTTATCTTCATTAGTGTATAAAACTTTTTCTTCTATAAGTTCGTTTATTTTAACATCAATTTTTAAAAAATTTATTTTTGTATATGTCTTTAAATAATCGATTATCATATTTTGGTTGTCCAATATTTCTTTTTTTTGAACTTCACTATTAACATTCAATTCCAAAATATTATTTTCAATTTTATTTTGTCTTTGTTTATACATAGTAGCGTGTAAATTTGGCTTTCCTTCCTTTTTCAATTTGGTCAATAAGTTTTTCCATATGGGTAATAATGATTCTTGACTTATATTAACTAATTGTTCTACATTATTGTATGTTTCTTTAATTTCATTTTTATCAATATTATAATCATTTAAGCAATCATTAATTGTTGTGCCTAAAATTGACTTTTGGGTTAAATCATCGTCTTTAATATTTTTATCATTGTTATTGTGAACTTTAGATTCTTCGTTTAAATTTTCTTCTTTATTATTTTCATCATTATCATTGTGAACTTCAGTTTCTTCATTTAAAATATTTTTTTTTTGTTCTTTACTTTCAAAATTTCTTGATTTTAAATTAAATGAATCAGGTGGAGCGATAATTATTTTTTTTTTTTTTTCAAAACCATTTTGAGAACATAGTTGCATGAGACATAGTTCAACTAAAAATCGTTGATTAAAACTATTCGAATATTGTTTTTGACAATCGTTTAAAGTATCTAAGTAAAGTAAAATGTTTTCTGTGGGGATTTTCTTTGATAAATCTTCAAGCTTTGTTTTTAATTCACCTTCACACTTAATAATTTCAATAGATTTTGGATTTTTACACAACATGATATTTCGAAAATACTCTGTTAATGATATTATTAAATCTTTTCCTTCGAATCCTTGTTCTAGTAAGTTATCAAACTCTATCAATGTATTAAATATGTCTTGGTTAAGAATCATTTCAATGAATGAAATAGTTTTATTAGCATTAAGTGAGTTTAATATTTTTTCTACTTCTTCGTGTTTCCATTCTTTCCCACAAAAACTTATAATCTTATCAAATGTAGATAGCGCATCACGAAGTGCCCCGTCTGATGAGTCTGCAATTAACTGAATAGATCTTTCATCAACTTTTATATTTTCTTTCTTAACGATTGATGATAGATGAATAACTATATCATTTAAACTAATTCTATTAAATTCAAATATTTGACATCTAGATAAAATAGTTGGAATAAGTTTTTGTTTTTCAGTTGTAGCTAATATAAAAACACAATATTTAGGTGGTTCTTCAAGGGTTTTTAAAAAAGCGTTAAATGCACTTTTAGACAACATATGAACCTCATCAATGATATAAACTTTATATTTTCCTTTTTGAGGAGGGATTCTAGTTTGATTAACTAGTTCTCTAATATCATCAACACTATTGTTAGATGCTGCATCTAGCTCAAAGATATTAAAGGCTCCATCTTCTTTATTTTCTTCACTAATATTATTTATTCTTTTAGCAAATATTCGAGCACAAGATGTTTTGCCGACGCCCCTAGGTCCGCAAAAAATATAAGCATGAGAAATTTGATTATTTATAATTGCATTTTCAAGAGTTTTAGTAACGTGAGCTTGGCCAACAACATTAGTGAAATCTGTTGGTCGGTATTTTCTTGCTGATACTAAATACTGGGACATTGGTAGAGTTATGTTTATAATTATTTTAAGTTCCTAAATTTATAAAAAATATTTTTACACTTCTTCAATAGTTGTTTAGAATATTTTATTTGTTTATTAGTCTAATATTGATTACATTTGCCGACCTCTTATAGGAGAGGTTTAATTTTAAAAAGTAATTAATAATGATGCATTACGAGACTGTTTTTATTGTCAATCCTGTTTTATCTGAGGAGCAGGCTAGTCAGACAGCAAAAAAATATGAGGATTTTTTAAAATCTAAAAAAGCTGATATAATTTCTAAAGAATCTTGGGGGTTAAAAAAATTAGCATATTCCATTGAAAAAAAGAAATCAGGTTTCTATTTTTTGTTTGAATATAAATCTTCAGATGGAAATTTAATCTCTGACTTCGAATTAGATTTTAAAAGAGATGAGAGGGTAATGAGATGGATGACTGTAAAATTAGATAAACATGCAATTTCTTATGCTGAAAAAAGAAGAGAAAGATTGCAAAAAAAAGATGATAAAAAAAAAATAAATATTAGTTAGGATATATGGAAACTAAACTTGAAAAAACTGAAAACACATCTGAGTTAAGATACTTAACTCCGGTAGAGATGGATGTTAAAAGTGGAAAAAAATACTGTAGGTTTAAAAAAATGAAAATAAAGTACATTGATTACAAGGACCCAGATTTTTTATTACGATTTTTAAATGAACAAGGAAAGATTTTACCTAGAAGAATTACTGGAAACTCATTAAAGTTTCAAAGAAAGGTGGCTCTTGCAATCAAGAGAGCTCGACATTTAGGTTTATTGCCTTATGTTTCTGATTTATTAAAATAAAAAAAAGTATGGAGGTTATTTTATTAAAAGATGTTTTACATTGTGGTTTTAAGGACGATATTGTAAATGTAAAAAATGGTTTTGCTAGAAATTATTTGATTCCAAAAGGCTTAGCAGTTGTTGCAAACGATTCTTCGAAAAAAGTATTAGCAGAAAATATTAAACAAAGAAGTCACAAAGAAGAATCATTAATTAAAGATGCAAAAATACTAAGTGAAAAATTAAGTGAATCATCAATATCAATTAAAGCTAAGGTTTCTGAAGATGGAATTAGTTTATTTGGTTCAGTAAACAATAGTATTTTTTCTGAAAGCCTATCTAAGTTAGGTTTTGATATAGATAAAAAGTACATTAAATTATTACCATCTTCTAATATTAAAAAAATTGGTTCATATAGTGCGGAAATTAGGCTTCATAGAGATGTAAGCGCTAATATTGATTTTGAAGTAGTTGCTGAAAAATAATTTTTGAATTAATAAAAATATTATATTTTAAAAATGCCGTTTGATATACAGTTAGTTAAAGATTTATATTCTAAATATCCAGAACATATTTCTAATTTTAGAAAAATAATAAACAGACCACTAACATTATCGGAAAAAATTTTATTTACTCATTTATCTGAAAATCAAAAACATAAAAATTTTAACAGAGGAATTGATTATGTAGATTTTAATCCAGATAGAGTTGCAATGCAAGATGCTACTGCACAAATGGCATTACTCCAATTTATGCAAGCAGGAAAAAAGTCTGTAGCAGTTCCAACTACTGTTCATGCAGATCATTTAATACAAGCAAAAATTGGAGCAGATAAAGACTTACAAGAAGCTTTAAATCAAAATAATGAAGTTTTTAATTTTTTAAGTTCAGTATGTAATAAGTACGGTATAGGTTTTTGGAAGCCTGGAGCTGGAATTATTCATCAAGTTATTTTAGAAAATTATGCTTTTCCCGGTGGAATGATGATAGGTACTGATTCTCATACTGTTAATGCTGGAGGTTTAGGTATGATTGCTATAGGAGTTGGTGGTGCTGATGCAGTGGATGTGATGTGTGGAATGCCATGGGAACTTAAATTTCCTAAATTGATTGGTGTAAAATTAACTGGACAATTATCTGGCTGGGCTTCAGCTAAGGATGTTATTTTAAAATTAGCAGGAATTTTAACTGTAAAAGGAGGAACTGGATGTATTGTCGAGTATTTTGGAGAAGGAGCAAAATCTCTATCTTGTACTGGTAAAGGTACAATTTGTAATATGGGAGCTGAAATAGGAGCTACTACATCAACTTTTGGATATGATGAAAGTATGGATCGATATTTAAGAGCTACTTCCAGATCAATTATTGCAGATGAAGCAAATAAAATAAAAGAATGTTTAACTGGGGATGTAGAGGTTTATCAAAATCCAGAAGACTATTTTGATCAAGTTATAGAAATTAATTTGAGTCAGTTAGAACCTCATTTAAATGGACCATTTACACCAGATTTAGCGACTCCTATATCGTTAATGAGAGAAAAGGCAAAAAAGAATAATTGGCCGACAGATATTGAGTGGGCACTAATTGGTTCTTGTACCAATTCATCCTACGAAGATTTAACTAGGGCAGCATCAATTGTTGATGATGCCATTTCTAAAGGAGTAAAGCCAAAAGCAATATTAGGTATTAATCCAGGTTCTGAACAAGTTAGGTATACGGCAGAAAGAGATGGTTTGCTTGATATTTTTAAGAATTTTGGTTCAACTAAAATATTTACTAATGCTTGTGGTCCATGTATTGGTCAATGGGCTAGAGCGGGGTCTGAAAAAAAAGAAAAAAACTCTATCGTTCATTCTTTTAATAGAAATTTTGCAAAAAGAGCTGATGGAAATCCAAACACTCACGCTTTCGTAACATCACCAGAAATAGTTGCAGCAATTGCAATTTCAGGAAAGTTAGACTTCAATCCTATTACTGATACGTTGACTAATGAAAAAGGAGAGGATGTTTTTTTAAGTGAACCAAAAGGTTCGGAGTTACCATTGAAAGGATTTGCTGTAGAGGACAACGGATACCAAGAACCCTCTAAGGATGGTTCAAATATTAATGTTGTTGTTAACTCTGATTCAGAAAGATTACAATTATTAAGTCCTTTTCCAGAGTGGGACGGAAATAATATCGTAAATGCTAAATTACTAATTAAAGCTTTTGGAAAATGTACAACTGACCATATTTCAATGGCTGGTCCTTGGTTACGATATAGAGGGCATTTAGATAATATTTCAAACAACTGTTTAATAGGTGCTGTTAATGCTTTTGGAGGAGCAACAAATAGTGTTAAAAACTTATTAAATAACTCATATGATGAAGTACCTATAGTGGCTAGAGCATATAAGTCCTCAGGAATACCCTCTGTTGTAATTGGTGATCATAATTATGGAGAAGGTTCTTCAAGAGAACATGCTGCTATGGAGCCAAGACATTTAGGAGTTTGTGCAGTTATTGTTAAGTCTTTTGCTAGAATTCATGAAACAAATTTAAAGAAACAAGGTGTACTTGCTCTAACTTTTTGTAATGAGTCAGATTATGATAAAATTTTAGAAGATGATTCATTTGATTTCATTGATTTAAATGAATTTGCACCAAACAAAAGTCTTAAAATTAAAATTAATCATGCTAATGGTCACTCAGATAAAATCCTAGTAAATCACACTTACAATGAATCTCAGATAGATTGGTTTAAATATGGTTCTGCATTAAATAAAATTAAATCTCAAAATTTATAAAATGAGATTTTTTTCTGTTTTTTTTGCTAGATTTTTTGCTAGATTTTTTGATAAAAATTTTAATTTTTTTAATCATTTAAAAAATAAAAGAGAAGTAATTGCCTGGTCATTTTATGACTTTGCAAATCAACCATTTACAACAATAATTATAACTTTTTTATATGCTCCTTTTTTTACTGATGTAATTTGTGCTTCAGGTGAAATTAATGGCATAGGATTATGGAGTTTAGCTATATCAATAACAGCTATTTTTGTTGCTTTTATTTCTCCTATAATTGGTGCAATTTCTGACACAGGTGGTTTTCGAAAGTTCTTTTTTATATTATCAACATGGACCTGTATAATAGCTACAGGTTGCTTATATTTTTTTAAAGAAGGAGATGTTTATTCAGCTCTTGTATACTTTATTATTGCAAATATTGGATTTGAACTTGGTAGTGTTATTTGCAACTCATATCTACCTGAAATAACAGAGAAAAAAAATTTTGGAAAAATTTCAGGTTTTGCGTGGGGATTAGGTTTTCTTGGAGGCTTATTATCACTAATCTTTCTATTTTCTTTAATGATAATTTTACCAATTATTTTAATAAATGTTATTGATCTAGAATTAAAAATTGTCCGTTTTTCAACCATATTTGTTGCTATTTGGTTCTGTATTTTTAGTATACCAGCCTTTTATTTAGTAAGAGAAAAAAAATCCGAGAAATTAACAAAACAACATATTAATAAGTCATTTTCAGCCATACTTAAAACGTTTAATGATATAAAAAAATATAAAAAAATTGTAAGATTTTTAGTTGCAAGATTATTTTATAATGATGCTTTGATTACAATTTTTGCATTGGGTGGGGCATATGCAATAGAAACTTTAGATTTTACTTTAACAGAAACTCTAATTTTAGGAATTGTTTTAAATGTATTTGCTTGTTTAGGTTCATTTTATTTTGGAAGAATTGAAGATTCTTTTGGTCCTAAATTCTGTATAGAAATTAGTATAATTACCTTGTTTTTTGCTGTCACGTTAGCTTTTTTTGCACCGTACTTTAATAATATATTGATAGGAAAAAGTATATTTTGGTTTGCGGGTATTTTAATCGGTATTATGACAGGTCCAAGCCAATCATGTAGTCGATCTCTAATGGCAAGACTTACACCTGAAGAAAAAACAAATGAATTTTTTGGATTTTATGCATTTACGGGAAAAGCTACAGCTTTTTTAGGACCTTTTCTCTTTGCTTTATTGTCTGTTTATTCTGCGCAAATGGGTTTATTAGTTGTTATTCTTTTTTTTCTTATAGGTTATATTATATTTAGACCTTTAAATGTAGATTAATATGAATAATAATTTTGACATAATTATTGTTGGTGGAGGTTTAGTAGGCCTATCTGTTGCTTACAAATTCCAAAAAAAATTCACTAAAAAAAATATTTTATTAGTTGAAAAAGAAAAAGATTTAGCATTACATCAAAGTGGTAGAAACTCTGGTGTTTTGCATTCAGGTTTATATTATAAACCTGGATCATATAAAGCAAAGAATTGTGTTAATGGAAGAGAACAATTAGTGGAATTTGCTAGAAAGAATAAAATAAAACATGATGTCTGTGGTAAAATTGTTGTTGCTGTAAATGAAAATGAAAAAGCACAGCTTCCAAAATTACTAGAAAGAGGAAAAAAAAATGGTTTAAGTAATCTTAAAATTATTAATGAAAATGAAATTAAGGAAATAGAACCATTTATACAGGGTAAGGCCGCTATTTGGGTTCCGCAAACAGGAATTATTGATTACAGAGAGGTAGCAAAATGTTTAAGGGACAAGGTTTTAAAAATTAATAGTAAAAGTAAAATAATAAATAATTGTAAAGTCGAAAAAATAAATGAAAACTCTATTTCAACAAGTCTAGGAGTTTTCACTGCAAAAAATTTTATTTTTTGTGGAGGATTATTCTCCGACAGATTAGCAAAAAAAGATAATCTTAATTTAGATCTAAAAATTGTTTCCTTTAGAGGAGAATATTATCAACTAAATAATAATGCTAAACATAAAATTAAAAATTTAGTATATCCGGTACCAAATCCTGAGTTTCCATTTTTAGGAGTTCATTTTACTCGCATGACGGATGGTAGTGTTGAATGTGGTCCTAATGCGGTTTTTACATTTAAAAGAGAAGGTTATAAAAAGAGTGATTTCAATGTAAAAGACACTCTTGATTCGTTAAGTTACCCTCCTATTTGGAAATTATTTTTTAAACATTGGAGATTTGGTTTAAATGAATTAAAACGTTCTTATTCAAAAAGACTTTTTTTAAAACAGTTACAAAGAATGATGCCTTCTTTAACTATGGATGAAATTATTGAAGGTAGAACTGGTGTAAGAGCAATGGCCTTAGGAAATGATGGTGAAGTTATAGATGACTTTAGAATTAAAAAAAATAATAAAAATATTCATGTTCTAAATGCCCCATCACCTGCGGCAACTGCTTGTTTATCTATAGGAGATTATATATTAGAACACTACAGGTCAATTAAATAATTTAAGATTTACCAGTATAATTATCAGGTTTAATTTTCATTAACTCATTTTTAAGCTTGTTATTAATTTTTAATGAGTTAATAAATAACTTAATTTTTTTTTCACTTACGTGTTTATTATTTCTTGTAAGATTTTTTAGTTGTTCATATGGATTATTGAAACCTTCTCTTCTTAATATTGTTTGAATTGCTTCACTAACTACTAACCAATTTTTATCCAAATCTTCTTTAATTTTATCTTCATTAACAATTAATTTATTTAGTCCTTTTAGTAAATTATTGTAAGCAATAAAACTATGTGCGATAGGAACACCTAGATTCCTAAGAACGGTTGAATCTGTTAAGTCTCTTTGTAATCTTGAAATAGGTAGTTTTTCAGAAAGGTGTTTAAACAATGAATTAGCTAATCCTAGATTTCCTTCAGAGTTTTCAAAATCAATTGGGTTAATTTTATGAGGCATTGCTGATGATCCGACTTCTTTTTTATTAACAACTTGTTTAAAGTAATCGATTGAAATATATGTCCAAAAATCTCTATTTAAATCAATTAAAATTGTATTAAGTCTTTTAATGGTGTCTAATTGATTTGATAAGTTATCGTAATGTTCTATTTGAGTTGTTGGGTAAGAACGTGAGAGACCTAAAGATTTTAAAAATTTTTTCGAAAAAGAGTGCCAATTTTTCTTTGGGAAGGCGACATAGTGAGCATTTAAGTTTCCAGTAGCTCCCCCAAATTTTCCAGAGTTAGGTATTTTTTTTAAATATTTAAATTGTGTTTTAAGTCTTTCTGAAAAGACTTTAATTTCTTTTCCCAATTTAGTAGGTGATGCTGCTTGACCATGAGTCCTTGCTAGCATAGAAATATTTTTCCATTTTTTTGCTAAAAGTTCAATCTTCTTAATTAATTCTTCAATTTTAGGAAAGAAGATTTCATTTAAACTATCTTTAAATAAGAGAGGAGTAGCGGTATTATTAATATCTTGAGACGTAAGTCCAAAATGAATAAATTCTTTATATTTTTCTAAACCAATTTTTGTGATTTTTTCTTTGATAAAATATTCTACTGCTTTGACGTCGTGATTAATTTTTTTTTCAATTTTTTTGACTTTTTTTATGTCAGAGGAATTTAATTTTAAGTAAATAGATTCAACTTTTATTAGATCAGATTTATTTATTTTTTTTAAAGAAGGAATAATTTTACAAAGTTCAAGAAAATAATAGATTTCAATTTTAATTCTGTATTTGATAAGTCCTGCTTCGGAAAAAAAAATTGACAATATTCTTGTTTTTTCTCCATACCTACCGTCAATTGGGGATATTTGTTCTAAAAAGCTCATATTTAATTAGTGTTTTGAGCTTTCAAATTTAATATTATAAATTAAACAATTTCCATTTAAATAATATTTTTAGTCATTTAAGTCTTTAATTTCATTGTAATTGGGAACTTTTTTTAAACATTTAGCTTGGTTATTATTAATATAAAAACAAAGAGTTTTTCTACCGTTTGTTATCAATATATATTTTGTTTTTAAAACTGAATTATAATTTTGTGCTTGTTCGAAAACATTTGAGTCTAAAATAATTTTTTCTGATTTGCACTCTACTAATAAAATTGGCTTACCCTGTCTATTAAAGCAAACTATATCTGATCTATTTTTAAGACTGTTAATTTTAGTAAGCTTTTCTGTTGACATTAATGATATTGGGAACCCCTTTTTATTATGTAAATACTCAATAAAATTTTGTCTAATCCATTCTTCAGGTGAATTAATTAAGTATTTTTTTCTAATTGGATCATATATATACTCTTTTTTATTAATATATTTTGTTTTAGTTGTGTATTTCAATTTTTAAGTTTTATCTTTTTTAAAATTAATAGTATTTTTTTAAAATGAATTATTTAAAAATAATTGATCTTATTAATAAAAAATCATTTTCTCCTATTTACTTACTATATGGAGATGAACCTTACTTTATAAAAAAAATTTGTTTTTCGTTACAAAAAAATGTTGTTCCTAACGAAAGTAAAGTATTTGATGAAAAAATTATTTATGCAGATAAGAATATTGAAATGAACAACTTATTATGCGAATTAAAATCATATCCAATTACTGGAAAAATGCAGTTAGTTATTATAAAAAATGCTGAAAACTTAACAAAAATAGATTTACTAGAATCATATTTTTTAGCTCCTCAAAATTCAACAATTTTAGCTATATGTATTAATAAAGATTGGAAGTCCATTAAAACTTTAAAAAATAAAAATTGGTTCAAAATACTAAGTAAAAAAAATTATACTTTATTTGAGAGTAAAAAACTATTTGAGAATCAAGTTCCATTTTGGATAAATAATTATATAAAAGAAAAAGGATATATAACGAATAACAAGGTCTGTGTTGTATTATCAGAGTATTTAGGAAATGATTTAGAAAAAATTACAAATGAAATTGACAAGTTGACAATATCATTATCTAAAAAAGAAATAAGTGAATTGGATATAGAAAAGTATGTTGGAATCAGTAGAGATTTTAATTCTTTTGAGTTACAAAAATCTTTAGCATCTAATGATTTTATTAAATCTCAAAGAATAATTAACTATTTAATTGACAACAAATTTCCAATTGTACTTATCATTTCATCTTTATATAATTTTTTTTCAAAAGTATTGGTTTTTCACTCTTTAATAGATAAAACAAAATTCTCGGCGTCATCAAAATTAAAAATTAACCCATATTTTTATTCAATGTACAAATCAGCACACGATCACTATACTTTTGAAAAATGCATAAAAATTATTAGTTTTTTAAAAAATGCTGACCTTGCATCAAAAGGGATTCCTGTTTCTGATAATTTAAATCCAAAATATTTGAGCCAATTAATTTTTAGAATTATTTATCAATAATCATTTTTAGTTTTCATAAAGATTATATATTTGTGGGCAGTATGAGAATTATAAATTTTCTTTTATTCTTTCTAATTCCAGTTTTGTTATTTTGTCAAACTGAAACTATTAGAGGGTTTGTTTACGAGGAGGCCTCCTCTGAGCCTATTATTTTTGCTAATATTTCTCTTAAAGGATTGTCTATCGGAGGGGTCTCAGATGATAATGGATATTTTATTTTTCCAAATATTCCAGAAGGTAACTACATTATTGAAGTTGATTTTATTGGATACGAAAAAAAAAGTATTCCAATAAACATTATTTACGGTAAGAAGCCCTCTGTATTAAAAATATATTTAAGTAAAACAAATTTTGAATTAGATGCTGTTGATTTGAGTACTGAAAAATCAGAAAATAAAAATTTAGTTAATTCTTCCGTTATTAAATTAACTAGTAAAAGTTTAGAAAAACTACCTAGTTTAGGTGGGGAAGTAGATTTAGCTCAATTTTTACAAATTTTGCCTGGTGTAGTTTTTACTGGTGACCAAGGAGGTAAATTATATATAAGAGGGGGTGCCCCTATTCACAATAAGGTATTATTAGATGGTATGACTATTTATAATCCATTTCACTCAATCGGTTTTTTTTCTGTCTTTGATAGTGACTTGATTAAAAAAACTGATGTATTTACCGGTGGTTTTCCAGCTAAATTTGGTGGGAGAATTTCTTCAATTATGAACATAAAAACCAGAGACGGTAACAAAAAAAAAATTAGTGGTAAGTTATCTACTAATACTTTTAGTTCTAAAGTTCTTATTGAAGGGCCTTTCATGAGAAACCTAAATAAGAATGTAGAAACTTCAGCTATTCTTAGTTTAAGAAGTTCTTATTTGGATAAGACTTCGAAAAATTTCTACTCTTATATTTCTAGCGATGGTTTACCTTATGCATTTACTGACTTGTATGGTAAAATGTCAATTTTTTCAGGAAACGGAAGTAAATTTAATTTATACGGTTTTAACTTTTTAGATGAAGTAGATTACAATAATTTAACTCAGTTAAAATGGACAACATATGGACTTGGTTCTAACTTTGTTTTAGTTCCGGGTTCAGCCAAAATGCTAATTGAAGGAGAAATAGCATATTCTAATTATAATATTAATGAAAGAACAGAAACAAATATTTTGACTAGTCAAATTAATGGATTTAATTTGAATTTAGATTTTACATATTTTATGACTAAAGAAAGTGAGATCAGATATGGTTTACAGGTTTCAGGATATAGTACTTTATTAGATGTTACTAATAACAATACCTATTTTTCACAGACTGATCACTCAACTGATTTTGCGGCATATATTGATTATAATTTTTCCAAAAACAGATTTGTTTTTAATCCAGGGTTTAGGTTTCAGAATTATACTTCTCTTGGAGAAAATAGGTTTGAGCCTAGATTATCTATTAAATATAATCTTACAGAAAAAGTTAGATTCAAAGCTTCTGGGGGAACATTTTCACAAAATTTAATATCTACAAATGATGATTCAGACGTAGTTAGTTTATTCACAGGATTTTTATCAAGTACTGATAATATTCCAAACACTTTTCAAAACAATGAAATTAATTCGTTGTTACAAACAGCAACTCATTATGTTTTAGGTTTAGAATATGATTTACTGAATAATTTAAATATTAATATTGAGGGTTATTACAAAAAATTTAATCAATTAATAGGAATTAATAGAAATAAAATATATGAAGATATTCCTGAATTTGCGGATCAACCAGATTTTTTAAAAAAAGATTTTATGATCGAAAAAGGAGATGCTAAAGGAATTGATATTCTTGTGAAATATAACACAAAAAAAACAAGTATTTGGACTGTATATTCATTCGGTATAGTTAATAGAGAAGATGAAGTTCAAACATATTCTCCTCATTATGATAGAACACATAATTTTAATATGGTTTTTTCTTACGTGATTGATAAAAAGAAACTATGGGATTTTAACCTGAGGTGGAACTATGGGTCTGGATTCCCCTTTACTCAAACACAAGCGTACTATGAAAATTTAGATTTGTCAAATATTAATCTCTCAGACTTTGTTAGTCAAAATGGTGATTTGGGTATTATTTACTCTGATCTAAATGAAGGTAGGCTTCCGGATTATCATAGGTTAGATATTTCATTAACGAGAAAAATTAATTTAAAAAATAGTACATCAATGGAAATTTCTTTAGGAGTAACAAATCTTTATGATAGGGGAAATATTTTTTACTATGATAGAATTAATGCAGTAAGAATCAATCAACTTCCAATAATGCCAAATATTGGTTTTAATTGGAGCTTTTAATTTAGTTTATGTCTAATTGTAAATACATATTTGTTACGGGGGGTGTTACCTCATCTTTAGGAAAAGGAATTGTTGCTTCCTCATTAGCTGTTTTATTACAAGGAAGAGGATTTAAAGTTACAATTCAAAAATTAGATCCGTATTTGAATGTAGACCCAGGTACATTAAATCCATATGAACATGGTGAGTGTTTTGTTACTAATGATGGAGCTGAAACAGATTTAGATTTAGGTCATTATGAAAGATTTTTGAGTGTACCAATGACAAAAAAAAATAATGTTACAACAGGAAGTGTTTATGAAAAAATAATAAAGAGGGAAAGAAAAGGAGACTTTTTAGGTAAAACTGTTCAAGTTATACCACATGTGACTAATGAAATAAAAAATCGAATTACTTCATTAGCAACCAAAAACCATGATATAATTATTACAGAAATTGGAGGTACTGTTGGTGATATTGAGTCATTACCATATATAGAAACAGTTAGGCAGTTGAAGTTTGAAAAGGGAAGCGATGCAATAGTTATTCATTTAACATTAGTTCCGTATTTAAATGCAACTGAAGAATTAAAAACTAAGCCTACTCAACATTCAGTCAAAAATTTATTACAATTAGGTTTGCAACCTGATATTTTAGTTTGTAGAGCAGAAAGAAACTTAGGAAATGATTTAAAAAACAAAATTGCTCTTTTTTGTAACGTAAGTTCTGATTCTGTTATAGAATCAATTGATGCGTCAACAATTTATGATGTTCCTTTATTATTAGCAAAACAAAAGTTAGATCTTGTTGCATTAGAAAAATTGAAATTAAAAAAACCAAAAAGATTAAATATTAGAAAGTGGAATGATTTTTTAACTAAATTAAAAAATCCAACAAAGAAAGTTAATATTGCAATTGTTGGTAAGTATGTAGAGTTAAAAGATGCTTATAAATCCATTTCTGAAGCTCTAATACATGGAGGAGTTTTCAATAATTGTAAAGTTGAAATAAAATGGATTCACTCAGAAGATGTTAAATTAAAATCTGCTTCAAAAATTTTTAAAAACTGTAAAGGAATTGTAGTTGCTCCTGGTTTTGGAGAAAGAGGCATAAATGGTAAGTTAATAACTATCCAGTATGCGAGAACTAAAAATATTCCTTTTTTAGGTATTTGTTTAGGTATGCAAATGGCTGTAGTTGAATTTGCAAGAAATGTATTAGGTTTAAAAACAGCTCATTCTACCGAAATTAATTCAAAAACTAAACACCCAGTAATTGATTTAATGCAAGAACAAAAAGTGTTATTAAATAAAGGTGGAACTATGAGATTGGGTTCGTATAAATGCGATGTTGTTAAAAATTCCAAAACTTATAGAGCATATAAACAACAACAAATTGAAGAAAGACATAGACATAGATATGAATTCAATAATGAGTATTTAAATAATTTTAAAAAATCTGATATGAGGTTTGTTGGAATTAATCCTAAGTCTGGATTGATTGAAATTCTGGAGATTAAAAACCACAAATGGTTTGTGGGGGTTCAATTTCATCCAGAATATAAAAGCACTGTAATTAATCCGCATCCTTTATTTAAAAGTTTTATAAAATCAACTATCTCTTAATAAAAATAATATGGAACAAAAAAGCTTTGATTTTAATTTTTTTATAGGTTTTATGATAATTGGGTTTTTGCTCGTTTTAATGATGCAGCCCTCATTTGAAAATTTTGAAAATAAAGAAAATACTAATGTAAATGAAGAAGTAGAAACAAATGATTTGAATAAAGAAGATAATTTATTATTAGGAACAGAAAATCAATTTAAAGATACTGTTGAAATAGAGGAGTCAATTACCATTTTAAAAAATGAAAAACTTGAAATTGAATTTTCTAATAAATGCGCTTGTTTTAAAGATGTTAAATTAATTACAAAATTAAAAAATGATAATTCTAAGTTTAAATATCTTTCTTATGAATCAAATGAAGATAGTCAAATTCCTGTTAAATTAATTTCAAAAGATAACTCAGTTAACTCCACCATTAACTTAGTTAAAGGACAAAAAAACTCTAGCGGATTTGAATCTCATAATGATATTTTTGTTTTGCATGAGGTTTCTGACAACATGATATTATATAAAAATCTTAAAGAAAATTATTTTTTCAAATATACTCTAGATGAAGATAAATTAAATCTTGAAATAATTGGATTAGAAAAATCTCGTAATTTAAACTTATACTGGGAGGTAAATGCTCCTAGACAAGAAAAAAACTTAGATTCAGGCTTTACATCTGAAAGAAACTCAAGTAATTTAGTTTATTCAACTAATCAAGGCAAGTATAAAAAGTTATCTTTTTCAGGAGATGATAAGGTTGATGATGAGTCAGACCCTATTTCATGGATAGGTTACAAACAACAATTTTTTTCAACAATTCTTACTTCAAATTCTAGTTTTATAGTCGATTACATGAAAATTAAAGGAAGCGATATTGATTCCTCTGTTGTTAAGAACATGCAAACTAAATTAAAAATTAATAATAACTTTAATTTTTCTTTTTTATTTGTTCCAAATGATTATAATTATTTAAAAAATTTAGAAAACCCCACTAAAAGCGCCTCATATGATAATTTGGTAGAATTAGGTTGGGGAATATTTGGTTGGGTTAATCAATTTTTAGTCATTCCAATTTTTGATTTTTTAGAAAATCAAGGTCTTGGTTACGGATTAATTATTTTAGTTATTGCTCTTGTTTTTAAAATGTTATTATATATACCAACAAAAAAATCATATGTATCAATGGCTAAAATGAGAGTTCTAAAGCCTGAAATTGATGAAATTAATGAAAAATTTAAGGACAAGGATCCAATGGAAAAACAAAAAGCTCAAATGGATCTTTACAAAAAAACAGGAGTTAGTCCTTTAGGAGGATGTCTTCCAATGTTATTACAAATTCCAATTTTATTTGCATTATTTAAATTTTTTCCATCTTCAATTCAATTAAGAAAGCAATCTTTTCTTTGGGCTGATGATTTATCTACATATGATTCAGTTCTTGAGTTTTCTTTTTGGCCAGGTGTGTTTGAACATTTAAGTTTATTTGCATTGTTAATGTCAATTTCTACATTAGTACAAATGAAGTTTAATGCTCAACCAACTAATAATCAAATGCCTCAGTTAAAATATATGATGTATATAATGCCTGTAGTTTTCTTTTTTATAATGAATAGTTATTCCTCTGGACTAAGTTATTATTATTTATTAGCAAATATTATAACATTTTTCCAACAATTATACATTAAAAGAACCTTAGATGAAAAACAGTTATATGCTCAATTACAGGCAAATAAAACTAAACCAATAAAAAAGTCTAATTTTCAAAAAAAGCTAGAAGAAATTGCAAAGCAACAAAAAAGAAAAAAAAGAAGGTAATATGATGATTAATAAATTTATTTATTTTTCTTTTTTGTTTTTATTATTTAGCTGTGGATTAATTCAAAATAAAAACTCTGTTAAATATTCTGTCGATACAGTAAATAATCCAATTATTGAAAAAAAAGATAAACCTTTTCTAAAAATGAGAAAGACACCCTGTTATGGGAAATGCCCATACTTTGAAGTAAATTTTTATGAAAATGGATTTGTAACCTATGAGGGACTAAAATTTGTGGATAAAATAGGAGTTTATAATACACAAATTAATAAAAAGAAAGTTGCAATTATTAAGGATTTTATTCGTCTTTCTGATTTTTTTTCATTTGATGAATTATATGATGCTAGAGTGTCTGATTTACCATCTGTCATTATTGAAGTAAATTATAATGGTGATTTTCATAAGGTGAAAGCAAGATACAGGGCTCCAAAAAAATTCAAAGAATTAGTTAAATTTATTGACAATTTTTTGTTAGATATTAACAGTTGGAATAAAAATTAATTATACAAAAAATCATTTAACGTTCCTTTTTCTTTGACAATAAATTTGTCTCCATTTTTTCCTATTTTACAACATTCATTGTAATAATCATGTTCTAAAAAAAGTATGTATTCTTTTTCAAAAGCCTCATTAAGAAACTTCTCTTTTTCATTTAAGGTAATTAGAGGTCTTACATCGTAACCCATAACGTATGGTAATGGAATATGACCTGTTGATGGGAGTAAATCAGCACAAAAGATAATAGTTTTTTTATTAGTATGAATAAAAGGAATCATTTGAGATTCAGTATGACCATGAAAAAATTTAACTTCTATATCGTCATTAAAGATTCCTTCTTCTAAAAAATTTAATTTTCCCATTTCTTTAATAGGGACAAAATTTTCTTTCAAAAACGAAGCTTTTTCTCTTTTATTGGGATTCATTGCCCAATCCCAATGTCTTTTATTTGTCCAGTGTTTAGCTTTTGAAAAAGTTAATGAATATTCCTTTCCGTTTTTCTTAACAGCACCTCCGCAATGATCAAAATGAAGATGTGTAAAAATAACATCAGTAATATCATCAGTTGAAAATCCTTTATTATTTATTGATTTTTCAAGAGAATAATCACCATGTAAATAAAAGTGAGAAAAAAACTTTTCACTTTGTTTATTTCCTATTCCTGTATCAATCAGAATTAACTTTTTACTAGTTTCAACTAATAAACATCTCATTGCCCATGGGCACATATTTTTTTCGTTAGAGGGGTTTGTTTTGCTCCAAATAGATTTTGGAACAACACCAAACATAGCGCCACCATCTAATCTAAAAAGACCAGTATTTATTGTGTGTAAGTTCATTGTAATTTATTCAATACAATATTAAAAAAATAATATCTATTATTTGTATAAACTTTAATTCTATATTTATAGTTATGAAAGTTCATTTTATTGCTATTGGTGGGAGTATCATGCATGCTTTGGCTATTTCTTTAAAACAAAAAGGTTATAATGTAACTGGTTCAGACGATAAGTTTTATAGTCCTTCAAAAGATAATCTAAAAAAAGAAAATCTTTTGCCAGAAGAGGGATGGTTTCCAGAAAAAATTACAAATGATTTAGATTTTGTGATTTTAGGGATGCATGCTAAAATTGATAATCCGGAATTAATTGAGGCCAGAGAAAAAAAAATTAAAATATATTCTTTCCCAGAGTATATTGCAAAAGAATCAAGAAATAAAAAAAGAATTGTTATTGCAGGAAGTCATGGTAAGACTACAATAACTTCGATGATAATGTATGTTTTAAAAGAAAATAATTTTCAATTTGATTATGTAGTAGGAGCAAAAATAAAAGGTTTTAAAAACTTAGTTAATTTATCTGATAATAAAATAATTATAATTGAAGGGGATGAGTATTTATCATCTAAATTAGATAAAAAATCAAAATTTTTACATTACAGTCCTAATTTATTAGTTATTTCTGGAATTTCTTGGGATCACGTGAATGTTTTTTCAACTTATAAATCTTATTTGAATACTTTTATTGATTTGTTAGTTTCTTGTAGTAAAAAAACTAAACTATTTTTTGTAAATAATGATAATAATTTAAAAAACATTATTAAATTTTTTTCAGGCCCCCACGAAAAATATTTTTTACCTGCATATAAAATAAATGATGGACAAGTAGAAATAAATAATAATAATAATTTTTATAAATTGTCTATTTTTGGCGAACATAATCTTTATAATTTAGAAGCTGCTAGAAAAATATGCAATGAGTTAGGCTTGTCAGATAACTTATTTTACAAATCTATTTCTTCGTTTTCAGGTGCAAAAAATAGACTCGAGTTATTTTATGAAATAAACTCTGAATCTAAAATTTACAGAGATTTTGCCCACTCCCCTTCAAAAGTAAAAGCTTCAGTTTCAGCATTAAAAGAATTATTTCCAAAAAATTATTTAATTGCGTGCTTAGAGTTATATACTTTTAGTAGTTTGACTTTAGAATTTTTAGTTCGCTATAAAAATACTTTTGAAAAAGCAGATTTTGTATGGATTTTTTATTCAAAGAAAGAATTAATAAAAAGGGGAATGCATCCCTTTAATAAAGATGATGTTCAAAACAAAATAGAACACAAAAACGTTCTTGTTTTTACTGATAAAAATGATTTAAAAGAAAAAATAAGAAAAATTAAATGGTTAAAAACAAATTTATTACTGATGAGTTCTGGAAATTTTCACGAAATCAATTTTAAACAGATTATCCATTCATTGAAATAAGAAATTCTTCATTATTTTGAGTCTTACTTATTCTATCCTTTATAAATTCCATCGCTTCTAATGGTTTCATGTCATTTAAATATTTTCTTAAAATCCAAATCCTTTGTAATGACTCTTTACTAATTAGTAAGTCTTCTCTTCTAGTTCCTGAGTTTACTAAATCTATAGCAGGGTAGATTCTTCTGTTTGCAATATTTCGATCTAATTGTAATTCCATATTTCCAGTACCTTTAAATTCTTCAAAGATAACGTCATCCATTTTTGAACCAGTTTCAACTAATGCAGTTGCAATTATAGTAAGAGACCCTCCGTTTTCAATATTTCTAGCAGAACCAAAAAATCTTTTTGGTTTATGTAATGCGTTAGCATCAATTCCACCGGAAAGAACTTTACCAGTTGCTGGAGCAACTGTGTTATAAGCTCTTGCAAGTCTGGTAATTGAGTCAAGTAAAATTACAACATCATGACCACACTCAACTAATCTTTTTGCTTTTGCTAAAACAATATTTGCAACTTTTACGTGCCTGTCAGCGGGTTCATCAAATGTTGAAGCAATAACTTCTCCTTTTACAGATCTAGCCATATCAGTTACTTCTTCAGGTCTTTCGTCAATTAATAAAACAATTTGATATACTTCAGGATGAGAAGCTGTAATAGCATTTGCTAATTCCTTTAGTAAAATTGTTTTTCCTGTTTTGGGTTGTGCTACAATTAATCCTCTTTGACCTTTACCTATGGGTGCAAATAAGTCAATTAGTCTAGTTGAAATTGTTTTACTTGCTTTTGCAAGCTCAAATTTTTCCTCGGGAAAAAGAGGAGTTTTATGTTTAAACGAAACTCTATCTCTTACATCTTTTGGGTCAAGATTGTTTATTTTTTCTACTTTAACTAGTGGAAAATATTTTTCACCTTCTTTAGGTGGTCTTAGTTGTCCTGAAATTGTATCTCCAGTTTTTAATCCAAATAATTTTATTTGAGATTGAGATACATAAATATCATCTGGAGAGTTTAAATAATTGTAATCAGAGGATCTAATAAAACCATAACCATCTGGCATTACTTCAAGTACTCCTTCGCCTGTAATTGCTCCTTCTAAATCATATTCTTTTCTCCTAACTTGTTTGTTATGAACAAAACTACTTTTTTGATCTTCTGAAATTTTGTTATTTTTTCTGAAAGGTTTTTTTGAGAACCTCTCTTTTTTATCCGATTTTACTGTTTGAGATTCTTCTTGTTTTTTTTCTACTGATTGCTTATCTAAAATTTCATAGATTAAGTCAGTTTTTTTAAGTTTTTTAAAATTAGATATTTCTAGTTTTTCGGAAATTTCTTGTAATTCCGGAAGTAACATTTTTTTTAGTTGTGATATATCATACATAAAATTAGGTTTATTATTAAAATATCAAGGATGAATTTAAATTAGAAACACCAACTATTACTGTTAATGTGACACAATGTTACAATAAATAATTGTAAATATTACTACTATATCTAAAAAAATTCATATTTTCTAAAAAAAAAATGTCATGATTCAAAGAGTACAAAGTATATACCTCTTAATTGTTAGTCTTTTTTACTTTTTATATTGGTTTTTTGGTTTTGAATATTATGAAAAAGGATTTTTCATTATTGACAAAAGTTTAGGAAATCTTTCAAATCTTATTTTTTCAATAACATCAACTTTTCCAATTCTTATTTTTATAATTTGTTTGTTTACAATATTTTTATTTAAAAAAAGAAAAATTCAAATTGTCTTATGTAGATTTTCTTTACTAATTAGTATAATAGTTAGTTTATACACTATAATTTATTTTTCATTTTCTTTAAATTATTTATTGGAGTCTATGTCTTCAATAATAATGCAAATTCTATTATATGCCGCAATACTCAACCCTTTTATTTGTTCTTTTTTCATTTATTTATCTATTGAAAGTATAATTAATGATGAGAAATTAGTTAGGGGGGATGGGATGATTAGGTAATTATTTTTTAAACTCAACTACTTTCATATTTAAAAGTTTATTCTTGTGAACCTCTAAAGTTATTAATGTTCGAACTGTATGGATTCCATATTTCCCAATTGCTCCAGGATTAATATGAATTAAATTAAATTTCTTATCATAAATTACTTTCAATATGTGCGAATGACCACAAATAAAAACATCAGGTTTATATTTTTTAATTAATTCTAATGATTTTTTTGTGTATTTTCCTGGATAACCTCCTATATGTATAATTAGAACTTTGACTTCTTCACAATTAAAAAAAATATACTCTGGATATTCTCCTCTTATTAAATGATTATCA
>JAYYFR010000010.1:0-83587 GCA_036158635.1 Bacteroidota bacterium
TTGCAGAGTTAAACTGTACTCTAAATCCTCTATTAACTTTAATTTGATTGTTGTCATCTACCCATGGAACTTTAAAAATAATAGTCCTCTCGGGTTCGGTTAATCTTTCAACTATACTATGTTTTAAGTAGTCATTGTTTGACTCAAGAATAGGAACTATATTTTCTATAACTTCTTCTACTGCCTGTAAAAATTCTGGTTCATTAGGATTTTTTATTTTGACTTTTTCAAATAAGTCATGAGATAAGTTTGACATTTTATTTTTTTCTAATTATCAACAAAAATAATTACTTTTTTTACAAAATCATTATATGATTAAAAAACTATTATATATTTGCCTAACCACCATTTTGAATCAACGAATGAAAATTAATATCTCATTACTTTTTTCTTTTTTAATTTTTTCTTCAATTTTTTCTCAAAATTCATCTGTTAGTGGACTAGTTAGTGATGACAACACTAAAGAAACTATACCTATGGCAAATATTTCACTAAAAAAACAAACAGAAATAATTAGTGGCATTACTAATAAAACATTAGTGCAAGGTACCGTTTCAGATTTAAATGGGAATTTTACAATTTCAAATATTGAACCTGGTAATTATATTCTAGAATGTTCATTTATTGGTTATAAAACTTTTAAAAAAGAAATAAAATTAAATAGTAGTGAAGATAAATATTTTAATATTTTAATTTCTGAAGAAGTTAACCTGTTAGGTGATGTAGTAATCTCAGCAGGAAAATTTGAACAAAACATTGAGGAAGTAACTGTTTCTATGGACGTCATAAAACCCAAATTAATAAAAAGTAAAAACCCAGTAAATATGGAGGTAATGATGAACCAATCTCCTGGGGTAAATATTGTTGACGGTCAAGCTAACATAAGAGGAGGAAGTGGCTGGAGTTACAATACTGGCTCAAGAGTTCTTGTTATGATTGACGATATGCCATTTCTTAGTGGGGATAGGGGAACTGTTGAATGGGATATGATTCCTATGGAAAATATTTCTCAAATTGAAGTAATAAAGGGAGCCTCTTCTGCATTATTTGGATCTTCAGCATTAAACGGAGTAATAAATATTAGAACTGAGTACCCTACTAATAAACCCAAAACTGAAGTATCAATTTTTCAAGGCTTTTATGATAAAGCTAAAAGAAAAAGTTTAAATTGGTGGGGGGACAATCCACAATATTTTAGTGGTGTATCATTTAGTCATGCTGAATATAAAAATAATACCGGTATAGTTTTTGGAGGAAATATATTTAATGACTTTGGATATCAAAAAGGGGTTGAAAACAGAAGAGGAAGATTTAATTTTAGTACAAAAAAAGACTGGAAAAAATTAAAAGGTTTATCTCACGGTTTAAATGGAAATTTCATGTATAGCCATAATGATGACGCTATTATGTACACTAACGACTCTCTGGGTTATATTCCTTTAGATGAAGATCCAGCTAATTATACTCAAATGATGATGAACATTGACCCTTATATTTCATATGTTAATCCATTGAATAACACAAAACACGATTTAAAAGTAAGATTTTTTAGAGACGATTATAATCCAAATGGTGGTAGGGCTGCCTATTCAAATGTTTTTTACTCAGATTATCAATTTCAGAAAACCTGGGAGGACATAAATTCTTTTTTACCATTTACATTAAATCATCTTGTATCAACTTCTGGACTAACTAGAAATAAGATATTTGCACATGATGATGAAGTTTATGGAGGGAAACATAACGTTTCAAATTATAGTTTTTACTCTCAAGTTGACGGAAAAATTAATGATAATTTAAACATTTCTCTTGGGGGAAGATTTGAATATTTTAACTTTGATGGAGAAGTCTCATCTGTACCTTTGATTAGAAGTGGGGTAAATTATAAAATAATGGATGCTACCTTTTTGAGAGGGTCCTATGGCTCTGGTTTTAGATTTCCTTCAATCGTTGAAAGATATGTGACTGTTAAAAGTGGCCCAGTAGTTGTTTATCCAAATCCAGAGCTTCAGCCTGAGGGAGGTTGGAGTGCAGAAATTGGAATTAAACAAGGGTTGAAAATTGATGAATGGAAAGGGTTTTTTGATGTCGCTGCTTTTATAATGCAATATGACGATATGATTGAATTTACATTTGGAAGATGGGACCCATTAAATCAAAACGTAGATTCCCTTCTTGGATTAGGATTTAAATGTGTAAATATTGGTGAGGCAAGAGTAAGCGGAATTGAGACATCTATTGGAGGAAATGGTAAAATTGGCAATGTTGATATTTCAGTTTTAGGTAGTTACACATATATAAATCCAATTATTTTACACCCTGATGACGTTTATTATTCATATTGGACTGATGGAAATAATGACGGTCAAATTGTTGAGTTTGCAACAGGCTATATTATTGACGAGAATGGAAACACAACATATCTTTTTGAAGATACTAATGAAGAAGGGATTGAATATATCGATGATTTTTATGAAATTACATATACCAATGCAAGCTCTGATAACGGAGAAAATGGTAATTTACTAAAATATCGAAATCAACATACATTTAAATTTGATATACAAGCCGACACAAAACTTTTCTCGACTGGCTTAAGTGTAAGAACAAATAGTTTTATGCAAAATGTTGATGGTATTTTTGAAGCTCCAATTTTTAACGATCCACAAAGCGCTTTAATTAATTTTGGAATTGCAGATGCTAGACAAAGATTTAAAAACGGTGATGTAATTTTGGACTGGAGAGCAGCAGTAAAATTAAATCCACACATTACTATTTCTTGCATAATTGACAATTTACTTAACAGAGAATATCAAATACGCCCAGCATATATTGGACCGCCTAGAACATTCACTGTCAAATTAGATGTGAAAATTTAAGTAAATTATGAAGAATCTCTTCATAATAGTTCCCGCAAGACTAAATTCCTCAAGACTTCCAAATAAAGTTTTAAAAAAAATTAATAAGAAAACTTTAATCCAACATATTTGGGAAGAATTAAATAAATTTCCCAACGTTTTTATAGCAACTGATAGTAAAAAGATTAAAGACGAAGTAAAAAAATTTAATGCATCTGTTATTACTACAAAGAAAACACACATTAACGGATCTGAAAGATGCGCTGAAGCAGCAAAAAATTTAAATCTTGACCCATATGATATTGTAATTAACATTCAATGTGATGAGTTAAAAATTAAATATTCTTGGATTAAAAAAATATATTTAGAGCTTTCAAAATCAAAATCAGATGTTATTGTAACTCTTTCATCAAATTTAGGTCATCAAAATAGTCAGTTTTGGGAAAAATATAATAATGACCAGTCTAACGTTAGAGTAATAATTAATAAAAATAATATAGCAACAGAATTCATGAGGGCTAACAATAAATTTTTTCAAAATTTTAAAAAAAATGAAGACGTAAATGTTGACCACCATTTGGGTGTGTATGGTTACAGGGTAAAAACTTTAAATAAGATTTCAAAATTAAAAGTCTCTTTAAGAGAAAAAAAAGAAAAGCTTGAGCAATTAAGATGGATTGAAAATAAATTACAAATTAAGTGCGTTAGAACAGAAAAACCTCACTTTGGATTTTCAATTAACACAAAAGAGGATTTAGAAAGATTAAAAAAAAAAAATATTTTGTAGATTTAGCTAATCATTTTTTTTAATGACCCAAAATATACCAAAATATATTAACCAACTTCTTTATAACCATGAATGTGTAATTGTCAGTGGTTTAGGGGCTTTTATAAAATTTAGTCAGTCAACAAAAATTGATGAAAATAAAAATTATTTCTCCCCTAATAAATCTACCATTTCTTTTAATTCCGAGATTAAAAAAAATGATGGATTACTTGCTAATTACATTTCGGAAATAGAAAATATTAGTTATGAAGAAGCGTGCATTCTCGTCGCAACTTTCACTAAAAAAATACTTAATAAATTAAATAATGGTGAACATTTCCATTTTGAACATATAGGTGTAATTAGTAAAAACTCTAATAATGAATTAATTTTTGAGCCACAGGAACTTCTAAATTTTGACCCTGATTATTTTGGGTTAGATTCATTTTATTTTCCTAAAATAGAACAAAAAAAATATATATTTCAAACACAACATTTAAGTGGGCTTGCCATATTACTATTCTTTGTTTCAATTGGTTTATTTATCAATGACAATATTATTTTAAATAACTCTAACAATGCTTCATTTGAGCCAAAAATAAATATAATTCCTAGTGATAATTACTCTGAAGAAGTATCAGGTCTGTATTCAATTTTAGTTTCTCAAGTTGATTATGACTTATATAAAATAAATGGCACAAATTATCACCTTGAAACAAAACGATGTTTTAAAATGGGAGATGACATTGAAAGCAGATTAAAAATATATTTTAATGGAAATTCTAAAAAAAGAAGTCTATGTTTTATGAATGAGTTAGGTTTAGATTACACAGATTGTTTTCAAATCAAAAATGTATATAAAAAAATATCTACGTCCTCTAATAATTTAGTGGTGGTAGATAAAAAAGGTAGAATGCGAGATGCTATTTTAGTTTTTGAAAAAACTGAAATTAATTTTGATTTGTTAAATAATAATAATCAAAATGAAATTGTAACAGACTCATCTAAAGATGATATAGCTTCTAGATTTTCTGAAGCTGTAAAGACCCTTTCTCAAAATTCCATTGACTCAAAAGAGGAAGAAGAAGAAGAAGTTGAAAAAGTAGAAGAAGTTGAAAAAGAAGAAGAAGAAGTTGAAAAAGAAGAAGAAGTTGAAAAAGAAGAAGAAGTTGAAAGAGAAGAAGAAGTTGAAAGAGAAGAAGAAGTTGAAAAAGAAGAAAAAATAAATCAAACTACTGAAAAAAATGTTTTCGTTATAGTAGGTTGTTTTAGCTCTGAGAAAAATGCAAAAAACTTAGTCACCCAGTTAAAAAAGAAAGGTTATAACGAAGCTTGTTTAGCAGGTAGAAGTTCAAATAGAAATTTATATCGAGTTGCTTGTTCAAAATATGAAAACTTAAAGGGTGCCAACAAAAAAATAAAAGAACTAAAAAAAGAATTTCAAGGAGCTTGGATATTAAACAGAAACTAAGTCAGGTTATCAATAGCTATTAGTATTTCTTTTACCTTAATATTATTTATGCACCCGTCTTTACTGTACAGGCATTTATTTCCTAACTTACTACATGGAAACGAACTTATATTTGAATTAATAAAAATATTATTTTCATTAGATGTATACGGATACATCCCTAAACTAGGCTTGGTACATCCCCAAAATGAAATTATTTTTTTTTGAAATGCACATGCAATATGCATCATTCCAGTATCATTTGTTAACACAATTGAAGAATTTTTTATGATAAATGCTGATTTATCCAGTGACAATGAACCACACAAATTATATAAATTTGGTTTTGCAGCTTTTTTACATATGTATTCTCCAATTTTTTTTTCCAACATTCCTCCAATAAAAATTACTGGTATTGAAATTTTTGAACACACTTTAATTATAATTTCTTTTGATATTTTTTTTTGCTTGTAGGTTCCTCCTATAACCCATGCTAAATAGTTTTTTTCTAAAGGAAGCTCATTTGAAAAAGATATTTTATTAATATCTGAGGGAATAAAAAAATCTACTCCCTTATTATCATTTTTAATATTAATTTTTTTTAATTCACTAAAATACCTATCAACCACATGATCATATTTTAAAAAATTTTTTTTAAAATTTATTAAAATCAATTTTTTAATATTCTCTTTATTATAAGAAATATAAAGAGTTTTTTTCATTTTATCTTTTATCAAAATACTAATAAAAAATGATTTTAAGTTTTTTTGTAAATCAACTATTAAATCAAATTTCTTGTTCAAAACTTCTACCACATCGTTAACAGAAAAAACTTTTTTTATATATGGATTATTTATTAGAACATTAACATATGATTCTTTTGTTAAAAAATAAATAGATGCATCAGTTTGTTCTTTTAAAACCCTTACAACAGGGGATGTCAATACAATATCTCCAATTGAACTTAATCTTATAATTAAAATTTTTTTAAATGACACGTTACAAATTTACAAAAACAAAAAAGGATTCTTTATTTTTACTGATATGTTTCTAATTGACTCCCATACCCACTTATACCTTAAAGAATTTCAAGAAGATTTGGATACACTAATTGAACGTGCAAATCAAAAAAATATAAAAAAATTCCTTCTTCCGAATATAGACTTAGATACAATTGATGATATAATTTCACTTTGTAATAAATATCCTAAAAGTTGCTACCCAATGATTGGACTACATCCGTGTAGTGTAACAAAAAATTATTTGAACGTACTTAAATTAATGGAAAAAAAAATTAAGTCAGAAAAATTTATTGCAATCGGAGAAATTGGCATCGACCTATACTGGGATAAAAGCTTTATTATTGAACAAAAAATGGCATTTGAAATACAACTAAACTGGGCTAAAGAACATAAATTACCTGTAGTTATCCATTCTAGAAATTCATTTAATGAAATATATGAAATATTAAAAAATAAAGTTGACGAAAACTTGAAGGGAGTTTTTCATTGTTTCGGAGGTGATTTAGTTGAAGCAAAAAAAATATTAGACCTTGATTTTTTTCTAGGAATTGGTGGAATTTTGACCTTTAAAAATTCCGGCCTTGATTCTGTTATTAAAAATATACCTATTGAAAAAATTCTGATCGAAACTGACGCACCATATTTAGCTCCAACTCCTTTCCGAGGAAAAAGAAACGAACCCCAATATTTATCAATTATTGCAAAAAAATTATGTGAAATAAAAAACATTTCCATGGAAGAATTAACAGAAAAATTATATAAGAACACAAACTCTTTATTTTTTAATTAAAAAGTTATAATTTTCGAAAATTAACGTCTTCAAAAAATATTACTATGTCTAATCGATCTTCAATACTTATTATTTTTACAGGGGGAACAATTGGTATGATTAAAAAGGTTGATAGCTATGTACCTATAAATTTTAATGAATTAATAAAATATTTCCCAGAGCTTGATAAATTGAATTATTACTTAGAAATAATTGGTTTTAACCCACCTATTGATTCAGCAGAAATGAGTCCTAAAATATGGACCAAAATTGTTGAAATTATAGAAAAAAATTATACTAAATTTGATGGATTTGTTGTTTTACACGGTACTGATACAATGGCTTACACTGCTTCTGCTATTAGTTTCATGCTTCAAAATTTAAATAAACCTGTAGTGCTCACTGGCTCTCAATTACCTATTGGAGTACATAGAACCGATGCTAAAGAAAATTTAATTACTTCTATAGAAATCGCAGGTAGTCGTTCTTTTGGAAAAGCAAATGTTCCTGAGGTATGTATTTATTTTGAAAATAAATTAATGAGGGGAAATAGAACTCATAAATGCAGCTCTAATGAATTTAATGCATTTTCATCAAATAATTACCCAATTCTTGCGCAAGCTGGAATTGATATTAATTATAATCAAAATGTAATAAGTAAAGGTGCTTTAAAGACTTTAAAAATTCATAAGAATATTAAACATACTGTTGGCGTTTTAAAGTTGTTCCCTGGAATAGCGCAACAAACCGTTAGTAGTTTACTAAGAAATGATTTTTTTGATGCAATAATTTTACAAACTTATGGTTGTGGTAACACAATACAAGAAAAATGGTTTGTAGATGAACTAGTCAATTTTAATAATAAAGGTAAAATTTTAATTAACTCTAGTCAATGTGAAACTGGCAGTGTTGTACAAGGAAGATATCAAACCAGTCAAATACTAATTGATTTAGATGTAATTAGCTCATTTGATATGACCTTTGAGAGTGTGATTACAAAGACAATGATCCTACTGGGAGAATCAACTAATAAAAAAATATTTAAGAAGAAATTTCTTCAGTCTTTTTGTGGTGAAATAACTAAAATTGACATTTAAGATAAAAAAACTATTTTTTTTTGTAATTTCGATTGACTGTAATGCCTTATTTGAAAAAATAAGGAGAGGTGGCCGAGTGGCTTAAGGCGCATGCTTGGAAAGCATGTATATGTTAACACATATCAAGGGTTCGAATCCCTTTCTCTCCGCCATTTATAGTTAATAAATAATAATGACCAATAATTTTATAAAATATTAAAAATGAAAAATTTATTTTTTTTAGCCTGTATTTTAATTTCATTCAATTTTATACAAGCTCAACCTCAGTGTGAGAAAATGATTAATGACTTGAAAGAAAAGATGCTAACTGACCGGCCTCAAGATTTTGACTTAGCTATGAAAGAAGTTCAAACTTTCACAAGTAATTGGATGATTTCAGGTTGCAACAGAGACGCAGATGAATTTATTGTAATGTCTAATGAATTAGGAAAATTTATTGAATCAATTCGTAACGGAGAACCTTCCAATAATTTTAGTTTTTCTTTTGAGTCAAATGAAGCTGAAGAAAATAATGAAACCAATGATAGTTTAAATGAAAAGAATTTAGAAAATACTGAAGAAAAGTCAGGATTTGGAAATAAATTAATGGAAAAATATGCTGAAGGTGGTGTAGGATTCATGACATGTGTTTTAATATGTCTTATTCTAGGCTTAGCCCTTTGTATTGAAAGAATAATTTATTTACATCTTGCCTCATCAAATTCTAAAGTTCTATTGTCAAAAATTGAAGACGCCTTAAATAATGGAGGTGTTGAAGCAGCAAAAGAAGAATGTAGAAATACTGCCGGACCTACTGCTAGTATTTGCCTACAAGGATTAGAGAGGTCAGATGAGGATTTAGAATTGATTGAAAAATCAATTATGTCATACGGATCTGTTCAAATGGGTCTCTTAGAAAAAGGAACATCATGGATTTCACTATTTATTGCTATTGCACCAATGCTTGGTTTCATGGGAACAGTTATTGGTATGATTAGCGCCTTTGATGCAATTGAAGTTGCCGGTGATATTTCTCCATCATTAGTGGCCGGGGGTATCAAGCAAGCATTATTAACCACTGTTTTTGGTCTTATAGTAGCAATTATTCTACAAATTTTTTACAATTACATAGTTTCTAAAATAGATGATATTGTCAATGATATGGAGGATTCTTCAATTTCCCTTGTAGATTTAATAGCTAACCACAAAAAAAAATAAATTAAAAGTATTTTAATATGATTGAAGTTGCATTATATTTTACCTTCGGATTATTTTCAGTTGCTTGTGTACTAGCCATTTTATCGTCTATTTTATCAGTTATTAAAAGAGGCAATTTGAAAAGTATTTTAACCATTTTAATTGGTTTAATTTTTGTTTTTCCATGTATTGCATTACTATTCTTTCCACTTAGTGAAAGTTGGGTTACTAAATTTAGTGCAGCTGGTTTAATATCTGCTGTAAGTTTAGTAGCTATTGCAATCTTGGGTATTATTATTAGTTCTGTGTTAAACTTATTAAAAAGATAATATGTCAAAAAATAGGAGGTCATTACCTGAAATCAATGCTGGGTCAATGGCAGACATAGCATTCTTACTATTAATATTTTTTTTAGTTACAACAACTATGGATGTAGATACCGGTATTAAGAGAAAATTACCTCCACTACCTGATGAAGAAAATGTTCCTTCTCAAGTTGACTTTCACAAAAAAAATATTCTAATTTTTGATTGCAGTCCTAACTCTGAAATGATCCTTGTTGAAACTGGAGCCGATGAGGTGGGAAACGGCAAACCATTCTTGCCTGGAGATTTGAAAAATGAGATAATAACATTTCTTACTAACTATGGTCGAAATCCAGATTTATCAGAATCTCCTTCTAAAGCAGTTTTATCAATTAGAGTTCATAAAAAAACACAATATGAAACTTATGTTAAAATACAAGATCAAGTTAGTTTAGCTTTCAAAGAATTAAGAAATAATGAGGCGCTCAAAAAGTTTAATAAAAAGTATGAAAATTTAGATAAAGAGCAGCAAGACGATATAAAAAAAGAATTTCCAATGAGAGTCTCTGAATCTATAAAAGAATAAATATTATGGGAAAATTTAAAAGAAAAAATGAAGGAGACTCTCCTAAAATTTCAACAGCATCTCTTCCAGATATTGTCTTTATGCTTTTATTTTTTTTTATGGTTGCTACTGTTCTTAGAGAAGTAGAATTAAAAGTAACTAACGAATTACCTAAAGCCACTGAAGTAAGTAAATTACAAAGGAAATCGTTGGTTAGCCATATCTATGTAGGTGCCGGTAAATATGGAAAGTGGAAAGGAGAAAATAATTGTTTACAATTAAATGATGCAATTGCTGAAATTAAAGATATACCTGCATTTGTATTAGCTGAAAGAGCTGCAAGACATGAAGATGAAAGAAAATTAATATGGACATCGCTCAAAGCTGATAATAAAACAGAGATGTATTTTATTGACCAAGTTACAACTGAACTTAGGAGAGTAAGTCCCATGGGACACAAAATTTCATATACTACTAAAAAAGAAACAAAAAAATAAATTAACCCATCAGTTATTTATGGTAAATATTGGAGATATTCAATTAGGAGAATTCCCTATTCTATTGGCTCCAATGGAAGACGTCAGCGACCCCCCTTTCCGAAAAATATGTAAAAAGTTTGGTGTAGATTTAATGTATACAGAATTTATTTCTTCCGAGGGATTAATTAGAGACGCTGTTAAAAGCACTAAAAAACTTGATATTTTTGATGCTGAACGTCCAATTGGAATTCAAATTTTTGGAGGGAATGAAGAATCAATGAAAAGAGCTGCTGAAATTGTTTCTGAAGTAAAGCCCGACATTATTGATATTAACTATGGTTGCCCAGTTAAAAAGGTCACATGTAAAGGTGCAGGAGCCGGAATACTTCAAGATATACCTAAAATGGTTAAACTAACTGATTTAATTGTTAAAAGTACAGATATACCCGTAACTGTTAAAACTAGATTGGGTTGGGACGAAAAGAGTATGTATATTGTGGATGTTGCTGAAAAACTACAAGATGTTGGCATCAAGGCTATTTCAATACATGGCAGAACCAGGAAACAAATGTACAAGGGAAAAGCTGACTGGAGTCTAATTGAAAAAACAAAAGAAAACCCAAGATTGAATATTCCTGTGTTTGGTAACGGTGATTTATTTTCTGCTATGGATGTTAAAAGAAAAAAAGATTTTTCAAATGTTGATGGTGTAATGATTGGGAGAGGTTCTATTGGATACCCCTGGATATTTAAAGAAATAAAATTTTTTCTGAAAAATGGAAAGTTACCACCTCCACCATCTGTTAAAGAAAGAGTTGAGATTGTAAAAGAACACCTAGATTTGTCTATTAATTGGAAAGGTGAAAAATTAGGAATTCTTGAAATGAGACGACATTATAGTAATTATTTTAAAGGTTTTGAAGGAATAAAAAATTACAGAATCAAATTAGTTACAAGTAATTATATCAATGAAATTTTTGAAACTTTAAATGAAATTGAACAAAAATTTCATTAATCATATATTAAATCCTTATAAAAGTAATTTTTTTTAGAAATAACATATGAGGTAATAAACCCTAAAGCATATACTATTGAGATTATAATAATTCCATCAAAAGGATTAATTTCAACTGGATAATAATCAATAATAAAATTACCTTTGATCTTAAGGAAATGTAAATTATTCTGCAAAACACAAATAGAATAACCAAAAATTAAACCAATAATTAAGCCAATAATTACAATAATTTGCCCCCAAATCATAAATATTTTTTTTAAATTTTGGTGATTCGATCCAAGGACAACTAAAATTTGCATATCTTCTCTTTTTTGTAAAATAAAAATAATTAACGAACCCATGAGAGTAATCATTGTCACTAAAAGAATCAAAATAAAAATTAAGTAAACTGCTATTCTTTCTGTATTTACCATTTTATATAAAAAGGGAACTTGTTCTTCAAAATTTTTAACAATAAAACCTGGGCCTAATTCATTTTGTAATTTTTTTGTAAAATCTTTTTTTATTATATTTTTTTTCCATATTTCAATTGATGAGCTTTTATTCGGTTTTTCTAAAAATTCTCTTGCTAAAGCTATCGAACAGAAAATATTATTATCAATTTCGGGTGATATTGAAAATATTCCCGAATTAATAAATCCCTTTCTAAAAAATAACTGAGGTTTTTTGTTGGTAGTATTTAATGTCCAAATTTTTAAATTATTTATTTGATTGAATGCTTCATCATAATTGTTAGCAACTTGCAAATTAAGCTTATTTGCTACTGAAGCCCCGGTAATAATTAATTTTGAATATTCATTTAATATAAAAGGATACTTTTCACTCTCTAATAAAATGTATTTACTTAGTTCAGAATATTTTAAATAATTGACATCTACAGCCTTGATTTTTGAAAAGATCTTAGGGTAATCAATTTCTTTTTTATTTTCTTTTTCGTATTCTAAAATCACTTCTTGCTCAAGAACTTCTGAAAATGATATATAATCTTCATAATTATTTAATTTATCAATGATTGTTTGATTAAGTTGTGTGTCAATTATACTATCTGTATTAAAATATGAACCTTTGATTGACTCAATTTTAAAGTCTGGCACGTAACCTTTATATAAATTTGTAACAAGTCCTTCAAATCCATTAAATATAGATAGAACGAATATCATTGAAGCTGTTGAAAATGTAATACCAATAACAGTAATTAAAGAAATTATATTTATTGTACTACCTTTTTTTAAGGAAAAAAAATATTTTTTTGCAATCCAAAAATTCATTTCAATAAACTATTAATCTCCTCATAATGATCAATGGAAGCATCTAAATAAAAAAATAATTCAGGTATTCTTTTCATCTGACCTTTTATTTTCAAACAAAATTTATTTTTAATTATATTTTTTCTTAAGTTAATTAGATTTAAAAATTGATTTTTTTGATTAGTTGGGAAAAAACTCAAGTATATTTTTGCTGTCGAATGATCTTTCGAAACGAATACATGAGTAACAGAAATTATTAAGCCTCTAAAATGTTCTTTAGTTTCACTTAGAAAAACTTCTGATAATTCCTTTTGTATGTATCTTGATATTTTTTGATTTCTTGTAAACTGCACATCTCAAATATACAATAAATATAAAAGGATGAGTTATATTTGAATAAATGTCAGATTTAATAAAAATAGCACCTTTTTTAAGACCATATAAGCATTTTATAGCTTTGAACTTTATTTTTAATTTACTATCCGTTATTTTTTCTCTTTTTTCTATCTCTTTAATTATCCCAGTATTAGGGATTTTATTTGGAACAATTGAATTTAACCCAGAAGAAGTTGAAAAATTATTAACCCTTTCTGTTTTTTCTTTTGAGTATTTTAAAATTTGGCTATATAACTTAATATATAATTTAATTGTAACAAAAAGTGAAATTTTTGCTTTAGGTGTAATTTGTTTTTTTGTCATTGTATTTTCTTTGTTAAAAAATATAACAAGATATTTAGCTTTATTTTTCTTAACCCCACTACGTAACGGAGTTGTTCAAGACATAAGAAATTATTTGAAAACTAAATTATTAAATATTCCAATGTCATTTTTTAATAAATTTAAAAAGGGTGATATGATTTCAAGAATTACAAATGATGTCACTGAAATTGAATGGTCAATTATTGCATTATTAGAGTTAATTTTAAAAGACCCGATACATATTATTATATTTTTAATTGGACTATCATTAATCAACTTCAAATTAACTTTAATTTGTTTTTTATTATTTCCTGTTACAGGATTTATCATTGCGCTAATTGGAAAAAACTTGAAAAAAAATGCAGTCTTAAATCAAGAAAAAATTAGCGAATTAATTTCTATCATAGACCAAAATATTTCAGGAATTAAAATTATTAAAGCATTTAATAAAGAAAATTTTATTTTAAATATATTTAAAACAGAAAACGAAAAACAAAAAAAAATTGCTAATAAAGTTCTTTGGAAAAAAGACTTATCCTCTCCAATGAGTGAGAGTTTAAGCACAATTACAATGGTTATTATTATTTGGATTGGAGGCTTTATGGTTTTAAATAATACTCTTCAAGCCGAATCTTTTATTGGATTTACTATTATGTTCTCACAGATTATCCCACCTACAAAATCCTTAACCTCATCTTATTATTCTATTAAAAAAGGTTCAGCTGCTTTAAATAGAATTAATGAATTTATTTTAATTAAAAATGAAAAGGAAAATCTAATTCAAAATGACATTGAAGCTTTTAATAACGAAATCTCATTCTCAAAAGTTAATTTTTCACATGATAAACAATTAATACTTAACAATTTTTCTTTTTCTATAAAAAAAGGGGATAAAGTCGCTATAGTCGGTGAATCTGGTTGCGGAAAAACTACTATAATTGATTTATTGTTGAAATTTTACACAATTGATAATGGAAAAATACAAATCGACTCTGTTAATATTGAAAATAAAGATTTAAGTAAATTAAGATCAATGTTTGGTATAGTTAGTCAAGATGTTTTTTTATTTAATGATAGTATTGCCAATAATATAAGCCTTGGCAAACAATATATTGATTTTGAGAAAGTTGTTGACTCTTCTAAAAAAGCTAATGCGCATAAATTTATTTCTAGTCTTGAAGATAAATATGACACGCAAATCAAAAACCAAGGAAAGAACTTTTCTGCTGGAGAAAAACAAAGAATTAGTATTGCTAGAGCCATTTACGGAGACTATCCAATTCTAATTTTTGATGAAGCGACTTCATCTCTTGATACAAAATCAACCAATCATATTCAAAATATTATTAACAATATTGGGAAGGAGAAAACATGTATTATTATTTCTCATAAATTAAGATCCGTAAAAAACTTAGATAAAATTTTTGTCATGTCAAATGGTAAAATTATTGCTGAAGGAAATCATGAATTCTTAATTAATTCTTGTGCAAAATACCAACAACTTTATAAATTTGATAAATATAATGATTAATAAAAAAATTGACCATATTGCTATAGCAGTTAAAAATCTTGATGATTCAGGAAGATTATTTAAGAAACTTTTAAATACTGAACCTTCAAAAACTGAAACCATAGAAAGTGAAAAAGTGAAAGTTCAGTTTTTTGAAACTAACAATTCAAAAATTGAACTGTTAGAAGGAATCGGAGAAGATAGTTCGGTGACAAAATTTATAAAAAAAAGAGGGGAAGGAATTCATCATATAGCTTTTGAAGTAGAAGATATATATAAAGAAATTGAGAGATTAAAACAGTTAGGTTTCAAAACTATTAGTGAATCAATTTCAATGGGAGCAAACAATAAATTGATTTCTTTTTTACACCCCAAAGAAACAAATGGTGTACTAATTGAAATCTGTCAAAAAAAATTAAATGGAATTTAGAACACGCAAACTTATTAAACCTGAAGATTTAAATGCAGGTCATACTTTATTTGGAGGTCAATTATTAAAATGGATTGATGAAGAAGCAGCTATTTATGCTATGTGCCAATTAAATAATAGAAGAGTTACAACAAAATTTATGTCAGAAATTAATTTTATATCCCCGGCAAGACTAGGCGATGTTGTAGAAATTGGTATTGAAACAATAAAGATAGGAGTCACATCAATAACTTTTAAATGCGAAGCTAGAGTAAAAGATTCAGAAAAAGCAATAATACAAATTGATGAAATTGTTTTCGTTAATTTAAATGAAAATGGAACACCAACTCCCCACAATAAGAATAAATTGTAAGTTTATTTTTGTTTGATGTCTAATCTTTTACTAATATTGTTTTTTTGGGGCCCATAGCTCAGCTGGTTAGAGCACTTGACTCATAATCAAGGGGTCGCTGGTTCAAGCCCAGCTGGGCCCACAAAAAAATTGCCAATTTTACTACTGATGAACAAAAAACATAATAAAGAAGAAGTCCTAAACAGTGGAATGAATTTGTTTTGGAAAAAAGGTTACAAGTCTGTTGGAATTAATGAAATATGTAATGTTACAGGCATGACTAAAGGCGCATTTTATAATAAATTTAAAGGTAAAGAACAATTTCTGAACGAAACAATCGAATTATACGGAAAAATTAATTCACAACTGATTAAAGAATACTTTCAGAGTCTTAATAAACTTTCTAATTATGAAAAATTATTAAAATTTTATTCTGATCTTTTTTTAAGACAACCAAAAATTAATTTTATTGGCTGTTTCATGAATAATATCATGTCAGAAATGGGAATATTAAATAAGAAGATAGGTGAAGTTTCGTCTAAAGTATATGATAATTTTATTAATGATATTGAACCAATAGTAAAAAAAGCTCAAGATGAAAACGAAATAACTGATACTATAAATTCTAAAAATATAACAGAACTATTACAATCTTCTTATTATGGTGCTCTAACTAGAGCTCAAAGTTCAAAAAATTATAAAAAAGGAATTAGTATAATAAAAATCTTACTCAGTAGCCTAAAACCAAATAATCATAATCTAAGATTGAAAAAAGGCTGAAAATTCCATTAAATTAACTTAATGTTAAATAAATATTTTTTTAAAATTTATTTATTTTTTTTTGTACAGACCATTCTGTTTAAATAAATTAGCTTTACTGTTTATTTTAATGAAATTTAAATAAATCAATGCTATGAAAAATACTATTCTATCCTCTATATCATTAATTTCATTTTTTTTATTTTTTTCACCCATTATTTCTTTTAGTCAAGATGTTGACTGTACTGAATCAAACATTGGATGTATGGATGAAATTGCTTGTGACTACAACCCCGATGCATTGTGCCCGGGAGAATGTAATTATGATTGCTATGGTTGCCTTGATCCTGAAGCTTGCAATTACAATCCAAACGCCACACTATCTTATAATTATTGCGCATACACCGACCTAGGATGTGGTTGTGGATTTCCAGCTGCAGAACCAGGATACGATTGTTACGGAAATTGCATAGTAGATGAAAATGGCGATGGAATCTGTGATGAAATTTATGGATGTACAGATCCAATTGCACCTAATTATGTTCAAGAAGCAAACATTGATGATGGATCTTGTGAAGAGGTAATATATGGTTGTATAAATCCATTCGCTGAAAATTTTGATGAAAATGCAAATACTAATGACGGAAGTTGCGAGTTAATTGGATGCATGTCAGAGGGGGCTTTAAATTATTCTGAAGCAGCAACCATTGATAACGGTGACTGTGTTTGGTTAGAACCGGTTGTTGAAAACACATGTAACGGAAGATACCTTGATAAAATATTTCCTGAAGTAGAAGTTGAAACGGTTACTTACTCAGATATTTATGGTTTACAACTTGATATTTATACTGGAGTTGGAGATACAATTGTTGAAGACAGACCTCTTATAGTATATATTCATGGAGGTGCCTTCATTTCTGAATTTGGAGACAGAACTGGTCCTCAAGCAACTTATGTGGCCACTGAAATGGCACAAAGAGGATATGTTGTTGCATCAATTGACTACAGAAAAGCGAGTTTATTTCAAATTCTTTGTGGAGGGTTATGTGATCAAGGTTTTGGAGATATAACTCCCTGGGCTCCATGGCAATATTGGGACTACATTGGTGACCATATAGGAAAAGCCTTTAGTGACTCTAAAGCAGCAATTAGGTATTTTAGAAAATCTGTTGCAGAAAATAATCCTTATAGAATAGATCCAAACCATATATATGTGGGGGGGCACTCCGCAGGGGGAATTATTTCGAACCATATTATATTAGAAAGTAATGAAGATATTAACCCATCACATCCAATATATGATTACATAATGGATAATGGGGGATATTTTGGTGATAGTGGAAATTTTGGATTTTCACATGATGTAGCAGGTGGTTTTCCTTTGGCAAGTGCTATTTTCCCAACTGATTTTAGTAATATAACTGAGGATGATTTTGATAAACTTTATATTTCTGTTCATGGTGAAGCTGATAATATTGTTCCTTATGGATTTGGTCAAATAATCCCTATTGTGTCTTTTCCTTTTTCTGGTTTAATATTTCCAAATTGCCAGGGTAGTGGAGCAATGTCTAACTATATGGATGATATAGGAATGGAAAATCATCACTTATCCTTCCAAGGAGACCCTTGGTTTACTGCCGGGCACAATTTTGAACAATGGGGGCCAAATGGTCAAGAAGCTATGATTACTTTTGTAACCACTCACTTGTTCAACAACTTACCATGTTCTGCGGGGGACATTGGATGTACTGATGAAACAGCATGTAATTATAGTCCGAGTGCAATAAACGATGATGGATCTTGTTCGCAAATAAGTGGATGTACAGACCCAAATGCTTGTAACTTTGATATCAATGCAGGATGTGATGATGGATCTTGTATTGGACTTGCCGGATGTATGGATGCAAATGCTTTCAATTACAATGAAATCGCAACTTGTCAGTTATCAAATGCATGTATTGAAATTATTGAGGGTTGCACTTATTTATACGCAAATAATTATAGCGAAATAGCAAATACTGATGATGGTAGTTGTCAAATAGAAGGCTGTACGGATTCATCTGCATCTAACTACAACCCTGAGGCAACTGATGATAACGGATCGTGTTACTTCACCCCTGACTGTATACAAATAACAACTGAATTTATTAGTGAATGTGGTTCTTATACTTGGTTTGAAGAAAATATTGACACTACTGGATTATATAGTCCTAGTTTTTTAAGCCCGATTAGTCCTGATTATGGAGGTTTTGATGTAGATATGTCCAATCCTTCTTCTTTATTAGTAGGAAAACCTGAAGAAAATAATAATGATGGTTTGATAAGTATGTATATAAGAAACGGAGATGAATGGATTCAAAAAGGTGATGATTTATTAGGGCAGGGTTTAGATAATTCAGAAATTGGAGATCAATTTGGTTTCTCAGTCGCTATGGGAGATGTTAATACAATTGCAACTTCTTCTCCATATTCAGACTACATGTATACAGTTTGTGGAAACCCGTATTGGACAATTAATTGTGAATGGTCGTGCCCTGCTTGGCCATTTTGGTGTCCTGGTTTAATATGCTTTCCATCTTTCCAGCAAGACTGTGACAATATATATCAAAACAACAAAGGAATAGTAAATGTTTATAGTTGGGTGAATAATCAATGGGAATTAAAAGGAGAAACAATATGGGGGGAATTTGAAGAAGATTTTAGTGGGAATGAAATTGATATGGCAGACTCAAATACAATTGCAATCGGCTCGTCAAATACTGGTCTTACAGAGTCTGGATTTATTGGTAATTTAAAAGTTTTCAGTTTTCAAGAAAATGGATGGGTTCAAAAAGGTGAAAATTTCTATGGTGAAGAAGGTGGAGATGAAGTTGGAAAGGGATTCAGTATGGGCGATAAAAATACCATTGCAATATCCTATAAAAATCAAAACAAAGTCAAAGTATTCGAGTGGAATGGAAACGATTGGTTACAAAAGGGACCACCAATTATTGTAGGAAATTTAAGCCAATCAGTTTCAATGTTCAATAATTCTTCATTAGCAATTTCAGGAGATTCTCAAACAGAAGTTTATGATTGGAATGGCACTTATTGGGTAATAAAAGGCAGCCCTATTTTATTTTCTGGGGGTGAAAGTGTTAGTATGGGTGGACCAAATACTATTTCGGTTACAAGCTCAGAGTCTATTGCTTTATTTAGATTTGAAAATGAAGAATGGTTACTAAAAACCCAAACATATAATAATCCTGGTACAGTTGTTATGGGTAACCCTAATATTCTTGCAATACCAGGTCAAGTGTTTGAGTATATTCCTGAAGTTAATGAGGACGGATGTCAGGAATTTACTATGATTAATTTAACTATTGATGACCCGGCCACTTCAGGTTGTACTAACCCTTTAGCTTGCAACTACGATGAAACTGCTATTTGTGATGATGGTTCATGCTCAGAAATAAGTGGGTGTACTGAACCCACTGCATGTAATTACAACCCAAATGCGGGTTGCGATGACGGTTCCTGCTCTGAAGTTAGTGGATGTACAGACCCAAATGCTTGTAATTATAATCCAGATGCAGGCTGTGATGATAACACCTGCTATAACAATGACTTGGGTTGTGGTTGTGATCAACCAGCAGCTGAACCAGGATATGATTGCTTCGGAAATTGCTTAACTGACTCAGATGGTGATGGAATATGTGATGAATTTGAAATACTTGGTTGTTTGGATGTTAACGCTTGTAACTATGACTCTAATCCTACAACAGACGAAGATAATTCTTTATGTAATTATTTGGATGGCATTTGTGATACATGTCTCAATGGAATTATTATCGATAATGATGCAGATAATGATGGAGTCTGTGATGACGATGAAGTATTAGGTTGCACTGATAATAACGCTTGTAACTATAATGAACTAGCCACTGAAAATGATAACACCTGTTATAATAATGATTTGGGTTGTGGTTGTGATCAACCAGCAGCTGAACCAGGATATGATTGCTTCGGAAATTGCTTAACTGACACAGATGGAGATGGAATTTGTGATGAATTTGAAATACTTGGTTGTTTAGATATTAACGCTTGTAACTATGACTCTAATCCTACAACAGACGAAGATAATTCTTTATGTAATTATTTAGATGGTATTTGTGATACATGTGTTAATGGAATTATTATCGATAATGATGCAGATAATGATGGAGTCTGTGATGACGATGAAGTATTAGGTTGTACTGATGATAGTGCATGTAACTACAATGAATTAGCTACAAATGGTTATGATGACTGGTATCTTCCTTCATATGATGAACTTTATTTAATGTATCAAACCATAGGGCAAGGTTCTGATAATATAGCACAGTTTGGTAATGGTTGGTATTGGTCTTCTACATATGGTTATGGTAACCCTGAATCAGGAATAAATGTTGTAGTAAATATGAGCAATGGAAATACTTACGGACAAGGTTTTTATAATTCTGACATTGTAAATGTGAGACCAATCAGAAGTTTTAATACAAATTCAACTACACTACCTAATATTGGCGATTTTTATGAAGGGGGTATAGTTTTTGATATTAATGATGATGGAACCGGCCTCGTTGCAAATTTAAGTGACTTAGAAAGTTCAAACTACTCCACAGCAATTGATAATATTAGTAATTATACTGCAGAAAATGACGTAATCTGCGATTATGAGTCATGCGTTGGTTGTATGGATACAAATGCATGTAATTATGATGAAACCTTTACCCAAGCTAATAACTTAGAGTGTAATTATTTAGATGGGATTTGTGATACATGTGTTAATGGAATTATTATCGATAATGATGCAGATAATGATGGAGTCTGTGATGACGATGAAATATTAGGTTGTACTGATGATAGTGCATGTAACTACAATGAATTAGCTACTGAAAATGATAACACCTGCAATTACTTGGAACCTTATTTGGAAGGTATTGACAATATTGATTTCACAATAGAAAACTGTGACTTGTTCTCTGATCAAGTCTCAAATCCAGAAGACTGGCCATATGCATTTGTAGCTACTGGTCCATGGCAACCAAATAGTAATTTAGCACAAAATTTTGTAATTAATATTAATTCTTTACCACCGGGAGGAGCTAATTATCGGGTTGTAAAAACAGTTGCTAATGGTAATTGGGATGTAGGTCCAACTACACCATTAAATTTAGGTTTTAATTATATGAATGTGGAAGAAGTTGATTATGAAAGAATTGTACGTTTTACTTTTTCAAGTGGTGAAATTGGATTTGATAGTATATTTCTAAATGATATAGAACAAAATTGTAATATATACTTATACGATTGTGATAATAACTGCTTTAATGATTTAGATGGCGATGGCATTTGTGATGAATTAGAAATAACTGGTTGTACAGATAGTGCAGCGTGCAATTATGATAATACTGCTACAGATGATGATGGTAGTTGCTTATTAGGTTATCAATCTTTTACTTTAGTTCTTTATGACTCTTATGGAGACGGTTGGGCAGCAAATAATGGACAAACCCATACCTTGTCGATTAACGGTTCAATTTATGGTAATGATTTTACAGATGGAACAATAGCAAGTTATATTGGTGGTGATCAATTATCATATGAAATATGTTTAAATACTCAAGAATGTAATATTTTTGATTTTTCAGATAATGGCCAATACGAAAATGAATGTTCCTGGGAATTATATGATGAAAATAGTACTTTGGTTTTAAGCTCTGGACCTTCTATACTTACAAATCAGTACCTAGGTGATTTATGTTTTGGGTGTACAAGTCCAATTGCATGCAACTACGATTCAAATGCTCTTGTAAACGATATAAATGATCCATGTATTTTTCCAAGTTTTGGTTATGACTGTAATAATAATTGCATAAATGATTCAGACGGTGATGGTGTTTGTAATGTATTTGAAATTATTGGATGTCAAGATCAAACGGCATGTAATTACAACCCAGAGGCAACTGATCAGGGACCCTGCACATATACCGATGGAATATGTGAAGACTGTATTGGTGGAATTATAATTGATAATGATTTAGATAATGACGGTGTGTGTAATAATGATGAAATACTTGGTTGCCAAGATTTAAATGCTTGTAATTATAATCCAGATGCCACAGATGAAGCTACTTGTATTTATTTAGATGGAATTTGTGATTCGTGCTTTAACGGAGTTATAATTGACAATGATGCTGATAATGATGGTGTTTGTGATAATGATGAAGTTGCAGGTTGTCAAGATTTAAGCGCTTGTAATTACAACCCTGTTGCTACTGATGATGATAATTCTTGTTTTTATCCTGCAGAACAATATCTTGACTGTTATGGGAACTGTATTAATGATGGCGATGGTGATGGAATCTGTAACGAATTAGAAATTCTTGGTTGTACTGACGCTAACGCATGTAACTATGATTTTAATTCAACAGAAAATGATGGTTCTTGTACATACTCTGTCGTTGGTTTAGATTGCTTTGGAAATTGTATAAATGATTTAGATAATGATGGTGTTTGTGATGAAAATGAAATCTTGGGATGTACAAACCCAAGTGCTGTTAACTTTAATAATTTAGCAACCGAGGATAACAATTCATGTGATTTTGGTCCATTCGGAGAAATAAACGAGACTGATTGTATAATGACTATTGTTTTTTCTGAAGACTTTAGCTTAAGTTATGGTAATCAAGTCTTTTCTGAAGGTTGGATTGGTGTTACAGACGCAGATGGAAATATCTATGGTTCAACATTTTGGTCGGAAGGTCAAAATAATTCTATCATGGTATATGGATCTAATATTAATAATGAAGGTATCGCATACAATGAAGAATTAAATTGGATTTTTTCATTTAATAATAACAATATTATTATGTCCCCTGTTTATGGTTTTGCAGACGGAATTTTTTCTTGTAGTGATTTAGCTATAATTGAGTCACTGTCCTCTGATCTACCTGGTTGCCTTGATGGCGAGGCATTTAATTTTAATAACCTTGCAAATATTGATGATAATTCATGTGATTATGGGCCTTGGGACGAAATACCTAACACTGATTGTAATATGACTATATTAATTCCTGGAGACGCAAATATTTCAATTGACGGAGAGCAAATACTTGATGCATGGATTGGCTTATCTGACTCTGATGGGAATATTTGTGGAAGTACTTATTGGACTTACGGAGAAACTGGCGCAATTGCAGCATGGGGAGAAGATGATGGCACATTTGGATTTGAAGTTGGTGAAACCATTAATTGGATTATTTCTACTCCTGAAGGAGATTTATTTGGTAATGCATCATTATCTTTTGGTAGCAATGAATATGCTTGTAATGCTTTGGCTGGAATTAATTCGATTGACTTTGGTTTACAAAATTATACTCAAGAAATTGAACTATATACCGGATGGAATATGTGGTCAACATATATTGAGCCACAAAATAATAACATTGAAAATTTATTCTCTGGAGTTAGTAATAATTTATTAATTGTTAAAGACGAAAATGGTTCTGTTTATTGGCCACTTTTTGGCTTAAATACTATTGGAGATTTAACTAAAGGAAAGGGTTATCAAACAAAAATGTCAAATGATGATGTTTTAATTGTTGAGGGTAATTTGATTCCTTCTAATTATTCTTTCAATATACCAATTGGATGGAGTATAATTGGATATTTACATACTACTTGCTATAACGCAAGTGACATGATGTCACCACTAGCTAATCAAATCATTATTTTAAAGGACGAAAGTGGTTTAGTTTTTTGGCCGACTTTTGGTTTGAATACTATTGGAGATATGTGTCCAGATAAAGGGTACCAAATCAAAATGTTGGAAGAATCTGTATTTAATTATCCAAGCTATTCAAGATTTGGTTACTCCAATATTGACATCATTGACAAAACAGTTTACTATGATGAGGCTAAAAATACAGGAAATAACATGATAATTGGACTTCCAATTGAATCTTGGAATACTCTACCAAAAATTGGTGATGAAATCGCAGCATATGATAATGTCGGAAATTTAGTTGGTAGCACAACGTTTAATGGAGATCACATCGCTTTAACTGTTTGGGGAAATGATGCCACAACAAATGTTAAAGATGGTTTGTACGAAAACGAAGAATTAGTTTTCCGAGTTTGGAGTTCTGATCAAAATGAGGAATATTCAATGAGAATCACTAATTGGCAGAGTGGAAGTAATATTTATATAACTGATAATATAAATATTGCATCCAATATTGTAATTGACACAGTAAATAAAAATGATTTATCAATTTTATTTCAAAATTCACCAAATCCGTTTAGTGAATCAACAAAGATTGAATTTTTTGTGCCCAAAAAATGTTTAATTAATTTTACTTTACACAATATAATGGGAGAAAAAATTAAAACTATTTCTAATTCAGAATTTGAATCAGGTAATCACGAAATAATATTTAGACCAGACAACTTAAGTCCAGGTACTTATTTTATTAACATGCAAACTAAAAATTATACTAAAACTTTAAAGATAAACCTAACGAAATAACTTTATTAAGAAATTATTTTGTTTTTTTAATAAAAAATTAAACTATGAAATTAATACTTAAAATTCTTTTTTTTACAATTGTGACTAATTTAAGCTACTCACAAGAAACAGTTTGTGATTGTGTTGAAATTGGAATTCAAACTTTCAAAATGATTGAAAGTGGAACTTCTGAAGAAGAGACACAAAAAATCTTTGAGAAAAAAAACAATAAGTGTATGGAAATCAAAAATAAACTCGGAAATGATTTTGAAAAAAAAATGACAGGTTGCGAAAACTTCAAAGATCTAATTAAAATTACAACTGGCTTAATTGGAAATTCTGAAGTTAACCCTGAAGTATGTGAATGCGTTGATTTTTCTATCGAGACTATGGAACTTATGAAGAAAGGTATCACCGAAAAAGAGCTTGAAAAAAAGTATAAAAGCAAACGAGACATTTGTGAAAAATTAAATTCCGATTTAGGAGCTGAAAATTTTGGAATGCAAATGATGAATTGTGAAAATTTCAGTCAATTAATGGAACTTATGTTATCTGAGCAAGACAACTAGTTAAGCTATCTTAATTACAAAATAATTTTTTTTTCCTTTCTGAAATAAAAGATACTTATCATTTAGCAAGTCTTTGATATTTATTTTTTTATTCAAGTCTATTTTTTCTTTATTTAGGCTGATTGCGTTTGATTGTAACATTCTTCGCAGCTCACCTTTTGATTTGAAAATAGGTGCTTTTTCTGTTAAAAGGCTAAGTACATCAATATCTTTATATAAAATTTCTTTAGAAATCTCATAAGTCGGAACGCCTTCAAAATACATTAAGAAATCTTTTTCGGACACTTTTTCTAATATCTCTTTAGTTTTTGAGCCAAATAAAATTTTACTACCTTCTAAAGCCTTTTCATATAAATCTTTTCCATGTATTCTAATTGTCATTTCTTTTGCAAGTTCATTTTGAAGAATTCTTAAATGAGGTTCATTATCATGACTATCTTCAATGTTTAATATTTCATCCTTTTGCTTAACAGAAAAAAATCTTATACATTTCTTAGCATCTTCATCAGAAATATTTAACCAGTACTGAAAAAATTTATAAGGTGAAGTTCTGTTTGGATCTAACCAAACATTTCCATCTTCAGTCTTGCCAAATTTAGTACCATCAGATTTTGTTAAAAGAGGACAGGTAAGCGCATAACTATTTTTATTTTCTTTTTTTCTTATTAATTCAATCCCTGTTGTAATATTACCCCATTGATCTGAGCCGCCAATTTGAACAGCGCAATTATTATTATTAAGCAAATGAAGAAAATCGTAAGCTTGAACTAATTGATATGAAAATTCTGTGAATGAAATACCAGATTCCATTCTATTTTTCACGGAATCCTTGGATAACATATAGTTAATTGTAATATACTTTCCTATATTTCTTAAAAATGAATTAAAGTTCATTGATTGCATCCAATCTAAATTATTTACAAATTCAGCATGATTTTTTTTTGTTTCAAAATCTAAAAATTTTTGTAACTGTTTTTTTATTGAAAGTAAATTAGAATTTATTTCATCGGCATCTAATAATTGCCTTTCATTAGATTTTCCAGAAGGATCACCTATCATTGCAGTAGCTCCTCCAAGAAGTAAAATTGGTTTATGTCCATAATTCTGAAAGTGAGTTAACAGCATCACAGGCGCCAAATTACCAATATGTAAAGAAGAAGCAGTTGGGTCAAATCCAACATATGCAGAACAAACTCCAGATGATAAATATTCTTTTAAACCTGGGGTTAAATCATTTATCATCCCCCTCCACTTTAACTCGTCAATGAAATCCATATTTTTTATTTTTGTAAAAATATAAATTATAGTATGGAATAACATAATTTTATAAAATTAGAAATGAAAAATATTTTTTTAACAGGTGGAACAGGATTTTTAGGAAGTCATATATTATATGAACTATCTATTCTTGAATATAATATTACTGCTATAAAAAGAAAAAAAAGTGATTTGAGTTTAATTAAAAATTTATTTTTAATTAACAATCAAGAACATAAATTCAAAAAAATTAAATGGATTAATTGTGACATTACTGATCTTTTTAAATTAGAAAGTTTAATCTGTAAAAATGATATTGTTATTCATTGTGCTGGTTATATCTCGTTTGAAAAAAGAAAAAAAAATCAAATTTTTGATATCAATTATTATGCTACAAGAAATTTAGTTAACATCTGTTTAAAAAAGCAAATTTCAAAATTTTGCTACATAAGTTCAATTGCAACTTTATTTAATAAAAAAAACTCCATAGCAGATGAAAATAGTTGGTTTTCAAATTCCAATACAAAATCATATTATGCCAAATCTAAATATATGGGAGAGATGGAGGTCTGGAGAGGTTTCGCTGAAGGCCTAAATGGTTTTATTATTAATCCATCTTTAGTTATAGGCCCCGGTGATAAAAATAGTTTATTTGGAAAAATGATTTCAAAATTAAAAAAAAGAACTTTATTCTACCCTGGAGGGGGTACAGGTTTTGTAGATGTAAGAGACGTCTCAAGCGTAATGATAAAACTTATAAATAAAAAAGTTAATCACAAAAGATATATAATTAACAGCCAAAATTTGAGCTTTAAAGAGCTTCTAACTATATATGCTAAACAAGTAAACGGACCTATTCCATCGATTAAAATCAATAATAATATAATTAAAATCGCTATTCTTCTAAGTAAAATATTTAATCCTTATAATAACTTAAGTTTTAGCATGGTTGACTTTTTTAAAACAAAATCAAGATACAGTAATTTAAAAATAAAACAGGAATTAAATTATAAGTTTATTTCTGTTCAGAGATCTATTATTGATATTATTTAAAATTATTTATTATCCTCAATTTCAGCTTGAAACTCCTTTAATAATAACTCGAAATCTGATAAGTTATTTATATAGTAATTTAGTTCTTTATTGTAATCATCCTCAGATAAGTTATTTTTTTTAAATATTTCTTCTCTCAAAATTTTGTACGTAGAATCATTCAAATTTCCTAATTCATACTTTACATTTAAATACTCTAAATCCTTAAAAATTTTAGCAAAATCTTCACTATACATTTTCTTCTTATCAACTAAATTTGAACAAGAAAAAAAATTAATGTTAAGAATTAAAAGTAAGCAAAGAACCCATTTTATTTTCATTAAACTTTCCATTTTTATATACTAAATTTCCATTTATAAAAGTATGAGTGATTTTATACTTCAAAACTCTTCCTTCAAACGGAGACCAACCACACTTATATAATAAATTATGTTTTGCTATTTCGTACTTTGATTTATCAAATAACACTAAGTCTGCATAATAACCCTCTTTTATGTATCCTCTTTTATTTACTTTAAAACACTTGGCGGGAGCATGGCACATCTTATTTACAAGTTCTTCCAGTTTTATTTTGCCATTAGACATATGTTCTAACATAATAGGCAAAGAATGTTGTACTAACGGCCCCCCAGAAGGAGATTCTAAATATTTATTTTGTTTTTCTGAAATTGTATGTGGAGCGTGATCTGTTGCTATTATATCCAATCTGTTATCTAATAATCCTTTCCATAAAGCATCATTGTCTTTTTTTGTTTTAACTGCTGGATTCCATTTTATTAAAGATCCTAAATTTTTGTAATCTTCATCTGTAAATGATAGGTGGTGAACACATACTTCAGATGTAATTCTTTTTTCTTCTAAAGGAATTTGATTTGTAAATAAATCTAATTCCTCCATAGTCGAAATGTGAAGAACGTGTAATCTAGTATTATATTTTTTTGCTAAACTAACAGCAAGATCTGATGACTTAAAACAAGCTTCTCTAGATCTTATAATTGGATGTTGATCGAATGGAATATTTTGTCCAAATTTTACTTTTGCTTTTGAAATATTTTTTTTAATTGTTTCTTCATCTTCGCAATGAGTCGCGACTAAACCTTCACATTTTGAAAAAATATTATTCAAAGTTGTGAAATCATCAACTAGCATATTTCCTGTTGAAGATCCCATAAATATTTTTAAGCCAGGGCAAGTTTTAAAATCAATTTTTAATACCTCTTCTAAATTGTCATTAGATGCACCAAAGAAAAAAGAAAAATTGGCCAGAGAGGTGTTTTTTCCTATTTCTATTTTTTGTTCAAGCAATTCCTTTGTTAAAGTTTGAGGAATTGTATTTGGCATTTCCATATAAGAGGTAATTCCACCGGCTACAGCAGCACGAGACTCTGAGAAAATATTTGCCTTATGAGTTAAACCAGGCTCTCTAAAATGTACTTGATCATCAATTACTCCCGGAATTAAATAACATTCATTGGCATCAATAATATTGTGGTTTTTACTATCAATGTTTTTTGCAACTTTTGATATTAATTCTTTTTCAATTAAAAGGTCACCTTCAATTATATTTCCTTCGTTAACTATTTTTGCGTTTTTAATTAATGTTCCCATTATTTTTTCTTTTAAATTCTTTTGGGAAAAAAATATTTCTTAACACTAATCTAAAAACTCCAAATACTCCTTCCCAAATTATTTTATTACTAATTTTTGAATCTCCTTTTTCTCTGTCTCTAAAAATAATAGGAATTTCTTTAATACTATAGTCCATCTTCCATGACCGATATTTCATTTCAATTTGAAAACCATAACCAACAAATTTAACTTTAGAAAAATCAATGTTTTGCAATATTTCTTTTTTATATCCATTAAACCCTGCTGTGGAATCTGAAACTTTCATTCTTGTGAAAAATCTTACGTATTTTGAAGCAAAATACGAAAGTAGAACCCTACTCATTGGCCAGTTTACAACATTAACACCTGTTAAATATCTTGAGCCAACCACCATGTCAAAATCATTATTTGCAACTTCATTATAAAGTCTTATTAAATCATTTGGATCGTGAGAAAAATCACAATCCATTTGGAAAAAAAATTTATAATTTTTTTTCAAACCCCAATTAAAACCAGCAATATAAGCAGCTCCTAGTCCTATTTTTTTTTCTCTCTCTAATAAAAATAAATTATTACTAAATTTTTTTTGAAGCTCTTTAACCAGTAGAGCGGTTCCATCAGGAGAAGAGTCATCAACTACTAAAATATGAAAACTTGAATGCAAAGAAAATATTTTTTCAATCATTAAAGTCACATTCTGTGACTCATTATAAGTAGGTATAATTACTAAACAATCTGACATAACATTTACAAAAGTAAATAATTAACATTAATGTTAATTAAAATTAATAGTATTACTCATTCAATTTAGTATATTTGGACACATCACTAATTTATATTGTTATGAAAAAACTTTTACTTGTTACTCTTTTTTTATTTACAAATTCATTTGGTCAAGAATGCTCTCAATTATTCTTTTCAGAATATGTAGAGGGTTGGTCAAATAATAAGGCACTGGAAATTTATAATCCTACTTCAGAATCTATTGACTTGTCGTCCTATTCTATTTCTAGGTACGCTAATGGGGGGACAACACCAAGTACTACTCAGCTAACTGGAATTATTAATGCATATGAAACATTTGTTGTATGTTTAGATAAACAAGATCCTAACGGTGAAGGTTATGAAGCTCCTGTATGGGACGGGTATTTTACTTACATTGATTCACTTACAAATGAAGAAGTTACAATTTATGATGAAGAAACAGATTTACAAAGTAAAGTAGATTTGTTTTTAAATCCCATTTATTACTTTGGAACTGATCCTGATTCAGCTGCTGCTTTTCCAACTACTATGTATTTCAACGGAAATGACGCTATAACTCTAGAATTATTAGGTACTGGTATAGTTCTTGACTTAATTGGTAAAGTTGGTGAAGACCCAGGTGCATCATGGAATGATTCAGAAGGAAATTATTGGACTAAAGATCATACATTAATTAGAAAACCTTTCATTTCTCAAGGTGTTTCTATGAACCCAACTTTATTTGACCCAACTTTAGAATGGGACTCACTACCTGTTAATTCATTCATGAATCTAGGTTTTCATGACTGTGATTGTAATATAAACTCTGAACTTAATGAATTAAATAATAATTTGGAAATTTATCCAAATCCTACTAATGGAAAAAAACAGGTTTATATTTCAAATGATTATGTGATTAAAGAATTATTATTAATAGACCAGTTAGGTAAAGTAATTTCAATCCAAAAAGCTGATAATACTAGAACATCTATTGATATTTCTAAATATTCATCTGGTCTGTACTTTATTTCAATTATTGATAAATATGGGATCAAAACTAGACCTATTATATTAAAAAATGAATAAATATTTTGTATTAATATTTTTTTTATGTTTTCATTTTTTATTTAGTCAAAATGAATTACCAATTGTTTTTGAAGGCATTGTTATTGATAAAAACTCTTCAGAGACTCTTCCTTTAGCTAACATTATCATAAATGATGCTTCGGGTAAAATGATTTCTGGAACTACAGCAAATACATTTGGAGAGTTTCAATTTTTATTAAGCCCAAACAATTCTAAAATAACTATTACTGTCTCTTACATTGGCTATAAAGATTATAAAAAAACTTTAGAGCTAAGCTCAAATGATAAACTCACGATAAAAATGTCAACTGAAGAACTAAATGTTGTAAATATAATTAGTGACCAGGCAGAGTTTAGAAAAACACCTGTTTCTTTAAGTAATGTTAAACTTGAAAAAATTGAGAGAGAATTAGCTGGTCAAGAGATCCCAATGTTATTAAATTCAACTCCAGGTGTATACGCAACACAAACTGGGGGTGGTGATGGAGATGTTAGAATAAATATTAGGGGCTTCAATCAAAGAAATGTTGCAGTTATGATTGATGGTGTACCTATGAATGATATGGAAAATGGCTGGGTTTACTGGTCAAATTGGTTTGGGTTAGATGGTTTAACTCGAACAATACAAGTTCAAAGAGGCTTAGGTGCATCGAAATTAGCTTTACCATCTGTTGGCGGGACTATAAATATAATAACAAAAGGAGTTGATGCTAAAGAAGGGGGAAGAATAAAACAAGAAATAGGTAATGGAAATTCCTTAAGGACATCTTTATCATATACTACAAGAGATTTTAAAATTGGAAAATTCAACTTTGCTACATCTTTTAAAAGATCTGATGGTTTAATTGACCAAACCTCATCAATGGGGTTTTTCTATTATTTAAAGTGGCAAAAACAATTTAAAAACCACATATTTTCTTTGTCTGCCTTTGGTGCTCCACAAGAACATGATCAACGAAAATACCAGACTGGAATGGCAGTTTATGACAAAGAATATGCTGCTGAACAAGGTGTTGACACATTATCTTTAGAGGGGGGATACGGATTAACATACAATCCAAATTGGGGTACATACAATGATTACGAAGTTATTTTTGAAAATGGGCTAGCTGTCGATACAATTAATGGAACTAAACAATATGTTAACAGGTTTAAAAATTATTATCATAAACCAAACTTTAACTTTCAACATTTATGGAATATTAATGAAAAATCCTCATTAACAAACGTTCTTTATTATTCCACAGGGCATGGAGGGGGCACTGGCCTTCACGGTGGAATGCTAACATATACACCAAATAATCAAATTAACTTTCAAAATATTTATGATGTTAACCACGGAAATATTTGGAATTCATTTATTAATCCTGGTGGACCTGCAATTGATTTAGCATATAGTGAAACAGAAAAAAAATCGACTAGTATTTTATATTCCTCCATAAATAATCACTATTGGGGTGGCTTACTTTCTACATACAATCACAAAATAAATAATAATTTTGATTTAGCATCGGGTATTGATTTAAGAACATATAGAGGAGAGCATTACAGAGAAGTCTATGATTTGTTAGGCGGAGACTACTATGCTGGATCATTAGGTTCTGGCTCAAAAAATTCAGTCGGGGAAAACTCCAGTAATTTAATTTTAAGAGAGGGTGATAAGATGTATTATCACAATGACGGTTTAGTTAGATGGTATGGTGCTTTTGGTCAATTAGAATACAACTACAAAGATATTTCTGCTTTCATTAATATTACAGGTTCGCAAACTTTGTATAAAAGAGTTGATTACTTCAAAAAACAAGATTTAGTTCTTTCAGATACTATTTTTACTCAGGCTATTGGTATAAATGATACAATAATATATAACGGAAAAGAATACACATCTGATTCTAAAGAAACAAGGTATACTGAAACAAATTGGGAGAAATTTCCTGGATTTACTTTCAAGACTGGAGCTAACTGGAATATTGATGAATCTAACAATATTTTCGTTAATTCTGGAATCCTGTCCAAAGCTCCAAGATTTAATAATGTATTTAATTATGATAACGAAACATATTTTAATACTAAAAATGAAATTGTAAAAGCAATTGAATTTGGCTATGGTTATAAGTCTAATAAATTCTCTTTAAACTTAAATATATATAATACTGCGTGGGAAAATAAACCGCAATCTGGGACCACTGTTCTTGATGGAGGTGAAACAGCATCTTATAATATCAATGGCATTAATGCTCTCCACCAGGGAATAGAATTAGATTTTGCTTGGAAAATTTCAAAGTCATTTAAATATGAATTTCTTAGTTCAATTGGAAATTGGAGATGGAATTCAGGAGATACTGTAAACTTTTACTTAAATCAACAACTAATTGAAAGTGATTATTTTGACGCTAGAGGAGTATCGGTTGGGGACTCACCACAAACTCAAATTGGTTCTAGTGTTAGTTATAATTACAAACTAAGTAAAAATACGAGAGGTTATATTAAATTAAAAGGTATTTACTCTGACAGATTTTTTTCTGACTTTGATCCATTTACTTTAAATGAAGAAAAAACTGTTTGGCAAATTCCAGGCTATGCTCTATTTAGTTTACACATGGGGCAAAATATTTATTTTAAAGATTCTTCCATCAATTTAAAACTTAATGTTTTAAATTTATTTAATACTACTTACATTAGTGATGCTCAAAATAATTCAAGTTATGTTGAAGACTCACCAATGAATTCTGACGCTTCCTCAGCATCGGTTTTTTTTGGTATGCCACGAAGAATAATTGCTTCAATTGAATATAAATTTTAAACTATGAAAAATCTTATTAACACAATTTTACTAACAATTCCCTTTACTATTTTTTCACAAACAGTTGACTATTATCAATCCTGCTTTGGACTATACGGAGAAGAGTTACGTTCTGAACTCCATGAGTTAATTAGTGACCATACATCATATTCATATACAACAACAAAAAATATTTTGCGAGAATCTGATGAAGACCCTGACAATCCTTCAAATATTATTTTAGTTTACACAGGTAATTCGATTGACAAATTTGATTTTTCATCAAATCTTGAACCAGACTTTTGGAATAGAGAACATGTATGGCCTAAATCACACGGAGAATTTGACAACGGAGATCCTTTTGAAGAACCAGCTTACACAGATGTTCACAATTTGAAACCTGTTGACAGCAGTATAAATACTATTCGGGGAGAGAAAGATTTTGATATGGGAGGAGATCCAGTATTCAATGGATCTATTGAAACTACATGTTTTTCTACAAATAATACTTTTGAACCTAGAGATGAAGTTAAGGGAGATATTGCTAGAATTATTTTATACATGGATGTTAGGTACGAGGGAGGAATTGGTGAACCTAATTTAGTTTTAGTAGATGGTTTAACGACCTATCCTTACCCTCAATTAGGGGATAAATCTACTTTACTTCAGTGGCATGAACAAGATCCTCCTGATGCATTTGAAAAAAGAAGAAATGATGTAATTTTTAAATGGCAAGGAAATAGAAATCCATTTATTGATTACCCTGAGTTTGCAGATTACATATTCTATGAAAACGAACCAAATGTTAATCCTATTCAATTTACAAATGTTACTATAAATCCAGAGAGTATTGAAGGAGGATCAACTTTTACTATAAGTGCAAATATTTCTAGTATAATAAATTGCCCTGTTGTTTCTATGAATTTGAATTATGGCAACTCTTGGTGGGATAATTCTAATAGTTTATCAATGAACATTAATGCAAATGGCGATTACGAATGTCAAGTCCCCGCTCAACCATATAATACTATGTTTTGTTACTCCATAACCGCAACAATTTGTGATGAAGTATCACAAACTTTTTATGGCTCTGAAATTATTCCACCTTTCCCTTTTGAAGGTGTTATCACACCTATAAGTGAAATTCAAGGGGGTGTAGAAGCATCTCCTTTTGAAGGGGAAGTTGTAAATACTTCAGGTATTGTAACAGGAGCTTTTGCAAATAGTTTTTACATCCAAAATGGATCAGAGCCTTGGTCAGGAATATACGTATATAGTAGCGCGGGTTTACCTCAAATGGGAGATAGTGTAATTGTCGTAGGTGAAGTCAGTGAATTCTGTTGGGATGACGGTTCTTTATGTGACGGCCCAGGAACTACAGAGATATATCAGCCTGATGACATATATATAATTAGCAATAATAATCCTATTCCAGAACCTATTCTAGTTTCAAGCGGTGAGGCTCTTCAAGAGCAATACGAGGGAGTACTAATTAAAATGAACGATGTAGAATGTATTTCCAACGCAAATGGGTATGGTGTTTGGAATGTAAATGATGGTTCTGGGGTTTGCGGAATTCATAACACCCCTGATGGGTATGAACATAACGAAGAAATTGGTGAAGTATATTCAATTACCGGGGTTGTTTCATCAACGTTTAATGATTGGAAAGTTGATTTACGTATGGAATCTGATGTAGAGTCTGGAGCAGATACCACCCCTCCCTACATTGCAAATCATGAATGTTATGAAGTAGGTGAAAATTACTATATATACTTATTTTTTAATGAAGAAATAGATACTGATTTTGTTAGTGATTTTTACTTCTATGTCAGTGGAGGAGACATCCAAAGTGTCTCGATGGATATGTTTGATCCAACAAAAGTAATAGTTGCATTATCTAATGTTAACTCTACTAGTTTTATTGTTAACGTCTTTGAGATGTACGATTTAAATGGAAATCAAGCTCAAAATATTTTTTATCAATTCGATTGTAATTTTAACATAGGAATTGATGACATTAATGACAACTCTTTATTGTTTCCTAACCCTGCTAAAGGATTGTTTAATTTAAACTTAAAAGAAGATTTAAATACTGTTAAAATATATAATCTTCAGGGCAAATTGATTACTGATAAAATACTTGAAAAAGGATTTAATCAATTAGAAATAAATGAGAAAGGATTTTTCTTTATAGAAATTAATCAGAGTAACTATATTCCATTAATTATTAATTAACTTACATATTGCATTAATATGCCACAAAACCAAGCGGCATAAGTGCCTAAAGCATAACCTAATACTGCTAAAAGTACTCCAACAGGTGCCAGTGATGGATGAAAAGCAGAAGCAACAACTGGTGCTGAGGCAGCCCCACCCACATTAGCTTGACTACCTACTGCAACAAAGAAAAAAGGAGCTTTAATTAATTTAGCAATAGACAACAATAAAATAACATGAATTAACATCCATATAAATCCTAAAATAAACAGACCGGGATTATCAAGAATTGCAAGTGCATCCATTTTCATCCCTATAGTAGCAACTAATACATATAAAAAAACGCTCCCTATCGTCGAAGCCCCAGCTCCTTCATACTTTCTAAAATTTGTAAAAGATAAAACAAGCCCACCAGTAGTCGCAATAACTATTAACCAAAAAAACGGACTAGTTAAACTGAATTTTTCTAAATACGGAAAGTTATTTTGAATAAAAGGGCTAATTATGTCTGAACAAAAATGTGCAAAGCCAGTAATTCCAAATCCTATAGCAAGAATTATCATAAAATCTAAAAGAGATGGAATTCTTTGATTTTTCTTTTTATAATTAATTAATTTATTTTTCAAATCTTCTATCGCAGATGAATCTGCTTTTAGCCATTTATCAACACGTTGATTGATACCAGCTCCAAAAAGTAAAAAGCCCATCCATACATTCGCTACAATTACATCTACAGTAATCATCGAGCTAAATATTTGATCATCTACATTAAACATTTCTTTCATAGCCGCTTGATTGGCTCCTCCACCAATCCAACTCCCAGCAACTGTGGTTAAACCTCTCCATAAATCTTCTGGATTAATTGGAACTATTCCAAAGTAAGAAGCAATTATTAAACTTATAGGACCACCTATTAAAATACCAGCTGTTCCTGTTAAAAACATTATAATTGCTTTAGGTCCAAGATTAATTATACTTTTCAAATCAATACTTAAAGTCAACAAAACTAAACTTGCTGGCAATAAATACCTAGAAGCAACATAATATAAATTTTTAGAAACTTCAGGGGACACAAGGTTTAAACTATTTAAAATTGAAGGAATAAAATAACATAACAAAAGACCAGGAATGTATTTAAAAAATTTTACTAAGAAATTATTAGTACTTTTTTCAGCATAAAAAATTAATGATAAAATAATAATTAATATTCCTAAAACTGGTGCTTCAGAATTAAGAAAAAATGTAGATAGTTCCATATTTATTTATTTTTTTAATATTTTTTTTAACTCAACTATAAACTGTTCTCTTTGGTCAAAATGAACCCAATGATTTGCATTAGCAATAGTAAGCAACTTAGAGTTTAAAAAATATTTTTTGATTAGATTTTTATCTGAATCTAAAATATAGTTTGATTCTGAGCCTCTAATAAAAAAACATACACCACTCCAAGTATTATCTAAATAATTAAAACTCATCAGTTCTTCTATAGAATTTTCTATTGCATTAATATTAAAACGAAATTGTAGTTTTTCATCCTTCCAAAATAAATTTTTTAACAAAAATTGGATTGTTTGGTTGTCAATCTTTTGGTTCTCTAAATTTAATTGAGCTTGTTTTCTAGAGTTTAAGTTAGCGTTATTTATTTTAATCAGATGAGAAATTAATAAACTATAGTTATTAATATATTTTTTTGGAGCTATATCAATTATAATTAGTTTTTTTAAACTATTAGGATAATGAAAAGAAAACGCCATTGCTGTCTTTCCTCCCATAGAATGACCTAAAATAATAGGATCTTTTATTTCATTATGTTGAATATAATTATATAAATCATTACTCATTAAATCATAATTGTGATTATTATGATGAAAAGACTTTCCATGATTTCTTTGGTCTATAATATGAACTTGAAAAGATTTTGATAATTCTTTCGCAATACTATACCAATTATCTAATGAACCAAATAGACCATGTAAAATAATTAATGACTCATCACTGTCTCCTAATATCTTAGAATTTAAAATCAATTTAAGTTTCGTTTATACATTTGAATAGTATTTTCTAAGCCAAAATATAGTGCATCACAAATTAATGCATGACCTATTGAAACTTCTTTTAGAGTTCGAACTTTTGTTTTAAAATAATTTAAATTTTGAAGATTTAAATCGTGACCAGCATTAATTTCTAATCCCAGACTGTGAGCTAAATCTGCTGACTTGATAAAAGGTTTAATTGAATTTTCTTTATTTCTTTGAAAATTATTAGCATAACTTTCAGTATATAATTCTACTCTATCCGTTCCTATTTCCTTTGCAGATTTAATCATGTCTTCAATTGGATCTATAAATATTGAAGTTCTTATTTTATGCTCTTTTATTCTAAAAATTATATCCTTCAAAAATGAATAATTTTTAATGGTATCCCAGCCTGAATTTGAAGTTAATACATCAGGAGGGTCAGGTACTAAAGTGACTTGTTTTGGCTTTACTTTTAAAACCAAATCTATAAAATCCATAGAAGGATAACCTTCAATATTTAATTCCGTTGTTATAACGTCTTTTAATAAGAACACGTCCTCTTTTCTAATGTGTCTCTCATCAGGTCTTGGGTGTACAGTAATACCATCTGCACCATATTTTTCACAATCCTTTGCAAATTGAATCAGATCGGGATTATTCCCCCCCCTCGCGTTCCTTAGTGTTGCAGCTTTATTTATATTAACACTTAGTCTAATCATATTAATAATTTTATATAAAAATAGTAAGTTTGTTATAATATAGTCAATGTATGAAACTAAAAAGTTTATTAAAAAATGATATTCCAACAATAAACCCAAATACCACGGGAAATATGTCGCTTTTAATAATGGAAGAATACAAAACCTCACATCTAATTATTCTTTCTGATACTGAATTTAAAGGAATAATTGACCAAGATTCAATCTTAGATATGGAGGACATGACAAAGGAGATTAACACTGTAATCAATAAATCTAAAAAAATATCATTAAATATTAATAATCATATTTGCACAGCATTAAAAACATTTAGTGAAAATAAAATTTCAATTATTCCAATATTTAATGAAAATAAATACTTTGGTTACATAACTATTTCAGACATAATCTATAGAATTGGTGAACCTTATCAATTAACAGAGATTGGTATAATAACGATAAAAAGCACAATGGAAGATTATTCACTTTCAGAAATAAGTAGATTAGTTGAACAAAATGAAGGAAAAGTTATTAGTTCATTTATTCAAATGAACCCAAATTCAAAAAATATAAATATTGATATAATCATTAACAAAAAAGATTTAACTAGAATAATTAAATCTTTGCAAAGGTTTAATTGGAATATTATTGAAACATATGACTCCTCATTAGTTGACAACTTAGATAATAGATTTGACTCATTTTTGAGATATTTAAATACATAGATATATGAACATTCTATTATACTGCCCTAATTTAACTATTGAAAACTCTATTTACATTAAAGTTTTTTTTGATGAATTGAGTAAATATAAAGCTGAATTATTTGTTCTAGAAAAATTTATTGAGGATGCTAAAAATAAACTTAAACTTCCAAAAAAAATAACAACAATTAAAAATCTTAATGAGATTAATAAAATAGATTTTTTAATTTGTTTTGGAGGTGATGGAACAATGTTAAAAGCATCACATTTAATTGAAAATTTAAAAACACCTATTGTCGGAATAAATACAGGAAGACTTGGTTTTTTAGCAAATATTCCTAAAGAAAGTATTGGAAATTTAATTAAAGACCTTTTCAACAAAAATTATCATATTAGTGCAAGAAGTTTAATTAACGTAACAACTAAGCCCAAATTAAAAAAACAAATATTTCAATTTGCATTAAACGAAGTTTCCATTTCTGAAAAAAATCACTTATCGATGATTAGTATTAATACATATATAAATGACACCTTCTTGAACACTTACTGGGGAGACGGATTAATAGTCTCTACCCCAACAGGTTCTACTGCTCATTCATTAAGTTGCGGGGGGCCTATAGTTATGCCTGATTCTGATAACTTTATAATTACTCCTATTTCTTCACACAATTTAAATGTAAGGCCTCTTATTTTATCTGATGACAATATCATTAAAATTCATCTTGATCAAAGATTTAAATCATTTAATCTTTCTCTAGATGGTAAATCTGAGATTATATCTAACAAACATATTATAATAATAAAAAAAGAGAATTTTAAAATAAACTTACTAATAACTAAAACTAATAACTATTTTGACACACTTAGAAACAAATTACTTTGGGGATTGGATAAAAGAAATGGTTAATCACGCATATATTTAACAATTCCGTATATTGTACTTTATTAAGTAAATAATATGAAAATTTTAAAGAAAATAATTTTATTATTTTTTTTTCTTTTAAGTTCCTTTAGTTTTTCACAAACTGAAATAGGATTTTATTTTGGCACCTCATTTTTTCACGGAGATGTTGGATACAACTCTTTAACATTTGGTAACACTAATAAATTATTTACTAATTCTACAATATCTTTAGGGTTAAATTTTAGACAAAATATAAATACTAGATTTTCTTACAATTTTAAACTCCAAAGAGGCAAAATTACTTCATATGACAGTAACTCTGAAGACTTATTTATTGTCCAAAGAAATTTAGATTTTCAATCAAATATCACAGAATTTTCTTCTAACATTGAATTTAATTTTTCCCATTATAAAATTGGATCAAAAAAATTAAATAAGACACTTTATGTGTTTTCTGGTATTAGTGGATTCAAATTTAATCCAAAAGGTTATTACAACGGTTCGTGGATTGAATTACAACCTCTAGGAACTGAAGGTCAAGGAAGTTTTTTATATCCTGATAGAGAAAAATATAATTTATTTTCTTTAGGAATTCCTATTGGAGTTGGGTATAAACTAAATTTAAATAATTATTTGGCTTTGAATATATCATGGTCTTGGACTCTAACAACAACAGATTACATTGATGATGTAAGTTTAGATTATGTAAACCCAAATTTATTGAGCAGTCAAGCTCAAAATTTAGCAGATAAATCGTATTCAGGATTTTTGGAAGGAGCACAAAGAGGGAACTCTGAAAATAAGGATAAATTTGGTTTTTTTGGATTTAGTGTTGTTTATAAAATACCAAAAAAAACATTCTGCTCACAGATAAACTTTTAATGACTTTATTTTCTAAAATAAACTTAAATTCTGTTCCAAATCACGTTTGTATTATTATGGATGGTAATGGAAGATGGGCTAAAATAATAGGAAAAAATAGATCTTTTGGTCATCAAAAGGGAATTTATTCTGTAAAAAAAATTTTAGAGCAGTCAATCAAATTAGGTATAAAACATTTAACATTATTCGCATTTTCAAAAGAAAATTGGGGCAGACCAAAATTAGAGATTAGTGCTATTATGAAATTACTAGCAAATTCTATTTTAAAGTATAAAAAAGATTTAATTGATAATGACGTTAAATTAAATACCATTGGAGACTTAAATGATTTACCTTTGGGTTCCAAAAATGCTATAGAACAAGTTAAAAAAATAACTAATAAAAATAAAAATATAACGTTAACTATAGCACTAAGCTATAGTTCTAAGTGGGAAATTGTAAATGCAATAAAAAAAATAACAAGCGATTGCCTAAATAAAAAAATTAATTCTAAAAATATTAATGAAAAATTGGTAAATAGTTACCTTTGCACGTATAATTTACCAGAGCCTGATCTTTTAATTAGAACTGGAGGGGAAAAAAGAATAAGTAATTTTTTACTTTGGCAATTGGCTTATGCTGAATTGTATTTTTGTGAAAAAAACTGGCCAGATTTTGATGAAGAAGATTATTATAAAGCAATTATCGAATTTCAAAATAGAGATAGAAGGTTTGGAAAATTAAATTAAAAATGAAAAAATTTTATTTAAATATATTTTTTTTAATACTTATTGGTAACAATTTCAATTTAATAAGCCAATCCAAAATTGATTTTGGAAATCAATATATGATTGGAGGAATTAGTTTTTCAGGAAATTCGAATCTTGATAGCAATACTATTTTATCATTAATTGACTTAAAAGTTGGAGATAATATTTTCGTTCCCGGTGAGGAAATTCCCACAGCAATAAAAAATTTATGGAAGCAAAATATGTTTTCTGACATACAGATTTTTCAAACTAAAACAGAGGGAAATATAATTTTCTTAGAAATATATTTAGATCAATTGCCCAAATTAGAAAAATTTCAATTTAAAGGACTCAAGAAATCTGAAATTGACAAACTTCGTGAAGAACTTAACTTAAGTAGAGGAATTTACGTTAGTAATCAAATTAAAAATAAAACTGAAAACTATATAATTAAATACTTTAAAGAAAAGGGTTTTTTAAATGTAACTTGTTCTGTAAATGAAGAAACGAGCCAAGATTTAAATTCATCAACTTTAATTATTGACGTAAATAAAAACGAGAGGGTTAAAATAAAAAAAATTACTATTTCTTCTGATGAAAATACTTTTAAGCAAGGTAAACTTAAAAGACAGTTTAAAAATACTAAAGAAACTGGGATTAAAAATATTTTTAGTTCTTCAAAATTTATTGAAAGTGATTTTGATGAAGATTTACAAAATTTAATTTCAATGTATGGAGAAAATGGTTATAGAGATGCTAAAATAATTGGTTACAAAACTTCATTTAATAATAATGGCGAATTATTATTAAATATTGAAGTAACTGAGGGTGAAAAATATTTTTTTGGTGATATTAAATGGATTGGGAATTCAAAATATGACTCTGAAAAATTAAACGAATTATTATCAATAAAAGAAGGAGAGATTTTTGACCAAAAACTACTAGAAGAAAGGTTATTTATGAGCAGAAATGGAAATGATATAAGCTCATTATACATGGATGATGGTTATCTATTCTTTCAAGCTAACCCTGTTGAATCAAGTATCATAGATCAAAAAATTAATTTAGAAATTAGAATTAATGAAGGAAAGAGAGCAATTGTAAATAATGTTACAGTAGTAGGAAATACTAAAGTTAAAGACCACGTAATAATGAGGGAGGTAAGGTCATTACCAGGTTCTATGTTTAAAAGATCTGATATCATTAGAACACAAGAGGAATTTAATCGTCTTGGCTATTTTAACCCTGAAACACTTGGTGTTAATCCAGTACCTGACCCTGAAACTGGAACTGTTGATATAGAATACAGTGTAGAATCAAAATCATCAGATCAACTTGAACTTCAAGGTGGTTGGGGAAATGGAATGGTTGTCGGAGCATTTTCTGTTGTTTTTAATAACTTTTCTACAAAAAACTTTTTTAAAAAAGATAACTGGAACCCTATGCCACATGGAGATGGTCAAAAAATTAGACTTCGTGCCGCTTCAAATGGTTCTTATTACCAAAACTACAGTTTATCGTTTGAGGAACCTTGGATGGGTGGAGCCAAACCTAATAGTTTTTCTGTATCACTTTGGAAAACAATTCAATCTTTCAATGAGGGTTCAAAAATGGATATTTCAGGACTTAGTATTGGTTTTGGAAAAAGACTTAATTGGCCGGACGATTATTTTACAATTACTCATTCTGTTAACTTTCAAAGATATAATCTAGAAAATTATCAAACTAGTTTATTTGACTTTAGTGATGGTTTTTCAAACAATATAAATTACGCTACAACATTTTCAAGAAATTCAATTTTCAACCCTATATATCCAAGAAACGGATCAAAGTTTACTCTTTATTTTGAGCTCACTCCACCTTATTCATTGTTTAAAGAAAAAGATTATTATAAAAATCTAGACGATGATCAAGAAAGATATAAATTTCTAGAGTATAATAAATTTAAATTTGATGGAACTTGGTACAATTCACTAATAGGAGACTTAGTAATTAGAACGCACTTTGAGTTTGGTTTCTTAGGAACATATAATCAGTCTGTTGGCCTACCCCCATTTGAAAGATTTTTTGTGGGTGGTGATGGGCTAAGTGGCTATTCTATAGATGGAAGAGAAATTATTGCTTTAAGAGGTTATCCAAATGGAGCACTAAGTTCTGATTCCGGTGATGCATTATACAATAAATATAATCTTGAGTTAAGATATCCTATTTCATTAAACCCTAACTCGACTATATATGGTCTTTTGTTTACTGAGGCAGGAAACTCATGGACAAATTATGATAATTTTAACCCATTTGAATTGAAAAGGTCTGCTGGTTTGGGACTACGTATTTTTATGCCCATGTTTGGTTTACTCGGTTTAGATTTTGCACATGGATTTGATAATTTATCTAACTCAAATATTAAAAGTGGATGGCAAACACATTTTATTATTGGTCAACAATTTTAAATGATTAAATTTGATATGTTTTTTAATACTAAAATTATGCAACTAAATAAAATTAGTTTAACAATAATTGCTTTTATTTTTACCACCATAAGCATTTCTCAAAAAATTGCTTATGTTGATTCAAAATATATTTTAAGTAATATTCCTGAATTTACAACTGCTCAAGAAGAAATTCAAGAGCTATCTGATAAGTGGGAAACAGAAATCCAAAGCTTATATTTAGATATTGAAAAAATGTATAAAAGTTATAAAGCAGAAAAATACCTTCTTCCCGAAAAAGAAAAAAAGATAATAGAAGAGAATATTATTAATAAAGAAAAAGAAGTTAGAGAGTACCAAAAAAGTTTATTCGGACCTAACGGAAAGCTGTATGAAAAACAACGGGAAAAAATTGAGCCAATTCAAGAAATTATTTATAATGCTATTCAAGAATTTGCAGAAAAAAATAGATATGAAATTATTTTCGATAAATCATCTGAATTAATAATGTTATATTCAAATAAAGATTTAGACGTAAGTAATGATATTTTAGATCAACTAGGTTATAATTATTAAAAAATTTAAATATGAAAAAATTAATTTTAAGTTCGGTATTTTGTTTATTTACCGTTTTCGCTATCGCTCAACAAAAAATAGGGCACGTTAATTCTCAACAGATTATGTCTAATATGCCAGACATAAAGGTAATAGAAACAAAAATCCAAAATGAAAGTAAGAAGATGGATGAAATGTACGCTGAAATGATGCAAAAAGCACAAGAAGCTGCTCAAGCTTTTCAAAAAGCTCAAAATGATAAAGAAAGTGAAGCTGTAATTAAAGCGAAATATGAAGAAGCTTTAAATCTTGAACAAAGAATGCAAGTTTTTGCACAAGATGCTCAAAAAGAATTACAGACACTACAGAACGACTTACTTGCTCCAGTTGTTGAAAAAATACAAAATGCTATAAATGACGTAGCAAAAGATGGGAAGTACTCTTACATTCTGGATACTGGTAGCGGTTTCAATGTTATTTTATATAATGACGGACCTAATTCAAATGACATAACTGATGAAGTAAAAAAGAAATTAAAATTATAAATATTTGAATTCTAATTTACCAATAGGGATTTTTGATTCTGGTATTGGCGGGCTTACCGTAGCAAGAGAAATTATAGACCTAATGCCGAATGAAAAAATTATCTACTTTGGAGACACTCTTCACTTACCATATGGAGAAAAATCAAAGAAAAAAGTTATCAATTATTGCTTAAAAATATGTCAGTTTTTGCGAAGCAAAAATTGCAAAGCTATCGTTATAGCGTGTAATTCGGCATCTTCATTAGCACTTAAAAAAATTAAAAAAGAATTTGAGGAAAGATCTATTATTTTTAATGTAATAGACCCTGTAATTAATTGTATTAAAAAATTAGAAACTAAAAAAATTGGGGTTATAGGTACAAACGCAACAATTAGTTCTAATATCTATGAAAATAAAATTAACAGTTTGAATGATAATTACTTGGTTAATTCATTAGCTACCCCACTACTAGCTCCAATGATAGAGTCAGGATTTCATGACGATTCAATTAAAAAAAAAATTATAGCAACATATTTAAAAAAAAGTGAATTATCTGAAATTGAGACTTTAATTCTTGGATGTACTCACTATCCACTGATTCAGAAGGAAATTAAAGAAATATATAATAACAAAATTGATATAATTAATTCTCTGAATGCAATTGGACAATTTATTAGCGAAAAACTTGAAAAAAATAACTTGTTGAATCAAAATAACATTAAAAAAACTCATGAATTTTATGTATCAGATTTAACTTTAAGTTTTCAAAAAAGTGCTAAGCTTTTTTTTAAAAACAAAATAACTTTAAAGGAAAAAAATATATTTGATGAAAAATAAAATTTACACTATATATTCAGAATACACGCCAAATCCTGAAGTCATGAAATTTGTCTCAAATCAAATTTTAACAGAAGAAATGATAGAGTTTGAAACAATTCCAAAGCAAAACGAATATCCACTTATATATGATTTATTTATGTTTCCATTTGTTGAAAACATTTTTTTAGGATTAAATTTTATTTCAATTGAAAAAAATAATAAAGTGAACTGGGATGACATTTCATATGAAATAAGAGTACTTATTCAAGAAAAATTAAACAAGGGGGTTTTTGTTAAGTCTGAGGGTGTAGTAACAAAAAAACAGGACATAAAAAGAAATGTTACAGTAAATCGAAAAAGAACAAAAAAAGAATTGATAATTGAAGATATTTTTGAACAACAGATACGACCATACGTGATGCAAGATGGAGGTGACATTTCCTTAGTCTCATATGAAAAAGGAATTGTAAAAGTCCTTCTTCAAGGTGCATGTAATGGTTGCCCATCGTCTACTTACACATTGAAACAAGGTATTGAAACTAAATTAAAACAAATCTTAGGTGAAGAAATAAAAGAAGTTATTCCTGTTAATTAGCATTATTTTATATATTTACTTTTAAACTTCTACACCACAATTACTTAAAAATGAAAAAAATAAACAGCGCTTTTATTTCTGTTTTCAATAAAGAAAATTTAAACCCACTTGTTTCATTATTAGTTAAATTAAATATTAAACTATTCTCGTCTGGTGGAACTAAAATTGCTTTAGAAAAGTTAGGTTGTAAAGTCACTTCAGTTGAAGATATTACACAGTACCCCTCTATTCTAGGTGGAAGAGTTAAAACTCTTCACCCAAAAGTTTTTGGTGGAATTTTAAATAGAAGAGATAAAAAAAGTGACTTAGAAGATATAGAAAAGTATGATATCCCAAGTTTTGACTTAGTTGTTGTCGACTTATATCCTTTTGAAGATACAGTTAAAAATAATTCTAATGAAGATGAAATTATAGAAAAAATTGATATCGGTGGAATCTCCCTCATTAGAGCTGCCGCTAAAAACTATAAGGACGTAATGATTATTCCCACCAAGGAATTGATTCCAAATTGTACGAGCATAATTGAAAAAAATAATGGTCACACTACTTTAGAAGAAAGATTGTTTTTTGCAAAAAAGGCTTTTGAAATATCTTCTCATTATGACACTAATATTTTTTCATGGTTTAGTAATGATTTTGATGAATCTTTAAAAATATCTATTTCAGAGAAAAAAATATTACGATACGGAGAAAATCCTCATCAAAAAGGAATTTATTATGGGAACCTTGGTGAAGTAGTAAAAAAATTAAATGGAAAAGAAATTTCCTATAATAATTTATTAGACATTGATGCTGCCATAAATTTAATTAATGATTGTAAAGAACCTACGTTTGCAATTTTAAAACATAACAATGCTTGTGGAATTGCTATAGATAATAACGTTTATGAAGCTTGGAAGAAAGCATTAGCTGGTGATCCAATATCTGCATTTGGTGGTATTTTAATTACAAATCAAGAATTAAATTCTAAAACAGCTGAAAGCATTAATAAATTATTTTTTGAAATTATAATTTCACCTAAGTTTTCAACTAATGCTTTTGATATTCTGAAAACCAAAAAAAATAGAATCATCTTAGAGCTAATGTCTCAAAATAAAATTAGTAATAAACAATACAGATCAATTTTAAATGGAATTTTGACACAAGAAAAAGATATTTTGATTGATTCCGAGGAAATTTTAGAGAAAATAACTAAATTAAAACCTTCCAAATCTCAAGTTGAAGATTTATTGTTTGCTAGTACCATATGTAAGCACACAAAATCTAATGCTATTGTTTTGGTAAAAAATAAACAATTAATTGGAATTGGATGTGGACAAACATCAAGAGTAGATGCACTTAAACAAGCTATTGAAAAAGCAAAAAATTTTAATTTTAATTTAGAAAATAGTGTTATGGCCTCAGATGCATTTTTTCCGTTTCCAGATTGTATAGAAATTGCTGCTAAAGAACAAATTTCAGCTGTTATTCAACCTGGCGGCTCAATTAACGATCAACTATCAATAGATTGTTGTAATAAAAATAATATTAGTATGGTTTTAACAAAAACTAGACACTTTAAACACTAAAAAAAATAGATATGGGTATACTTGATTTTATGAATCTTACAGAAGATATTGCAATTGATTTAGGTACTGCTAATACGTTAATAATTCACAACGATAAAGTAGTGGTTAATGAGCCCTCTATTGTTGCCATGGAGACAAAGACGGGCAAATTTATAGAGGTTGGTGTTAAAGCCCAGCAAATGCATGGAAAAGCTCACAAGGGTATTGAAACTACAAGACCCCTAAAAGACGGTGTTATCGCTGATTTTGATGCTGCAGAATCAATGATTAGAGAATTTATAAAAAAAATACCTGCTTTAAAAAGACGAATATTCTCACCTGCTTTACGAATGGTAATATGTATCCCATCTGGAATAACTGAAGTTGAAAAGCGTGCTGTCAGAGATTCAGCAGAACATTCGGGAGCTAAAGAAGTGTATTTAATTCATGAACCTATGGCCGCTGCAATAGGAATTGGAATTGATGTTCAAGAACCCAAAGGGAATATGGTAATTGATATCGGGGGGGGGACTACTGAAATAGCTGTGATATCGTTAGGTGGAATTGTATGTGATAAATCTGTAAAGGTCGCTGGAGATATTTTTACATCAGATATAAAATTTTATATGAGAACTCATCATAATTTAGTTGTTGGTGATCGTTCTGCTGAAGAAATTAAAATTCAATGTGGTGCTGCAACACAAGTATTAGAAAATCCACCTGAAGATTGGCCAGTTCAAGGAAGAGATCTAACTACGGGAAAACCTAAGCAAGTTATTGTTTCGTATAAGGAAATAGCACAGGCACTTGATTCGTCAATTTGTTCAATTGAAGATGCCATTATGCAAGCTTTAGCAATGACTCCGCCAGAACTTGCCGCTGATATTTATAACACTGGAATATATTTAGCCGGGGGAGGCTCGATGTTAAGAGGTCTAGAAAAACGTATTTCTGCTAAAACAGACCTAGCAGTATTTATTGCAGAAGATCCTTTGAAAGCAGTAGTGAGAGGAACTGGAATTGCTCTGAAAAACGTTGATCATTATACATTCTTAATGAGATAATTAATTTGAATATATGCGATTTTTAATTGAAATTTTAATTAAACATCATGTTTTTTTTATTTTTATTTTTTTAGTTTTTTTTTGTCTTTCTCTAATTCTCAAAATTAATCCCTATAACGAAGTAAAACTTTTAAATGGAGTCAGAAATTTGATTTATACATCATTAGCAACAGAAAATAATTTAGTTGAATATTTCAAATTAAAAAAAATAAATTTGAAACTTAGTGAAGAAAATAATCAGCTAATTTCAGACAACGAGCAATTAAAATTTGAAAACGCTGAACTTCAAATTTTTAAAAAAAATAAAGATTTAATATTCCAAAAAAATCAAGAAAGATTCAATTATATTCCAGCAAAAATTGAAAAAAAAAACTGGACTCTAGCTAATAATATTCTTATTCTAAACAAAGGTAGAAAACATGGAGTGCTAAAAAATATGGGTGTTATTAACACTAAGGGAGTCGTGGGAATAGTAAGTAATACTACAGATCATTTTTGTGAGGTTACAACAATAATAAGTAACCACACTAGATTATTGACGTCTATAAAAACAAAAAACGGAATATTAAACGAAGGAATATTAAAATGGAACGGAAAGTCTCATAAGCATGGAAGTTTAGAAGGTGTGGGAAATGAAATAGAAGTTTCGTTGGGGGACTCAATATTTACTCATTCAGAATCTAAAAGTTTTTATAGCGGTATTTTCATTGGAACTATATCAAATTTTGAAAAAAAAATAAGTTCTAACTCTTTTAAAATTGATATTTTATTTGGAGTAGACTTTAAAAATATAAATAACGCCGTAATAATTAAAGATAGATTAAAAAGTGAATTAAATTTTTATGAAAACAAATAATTCGATTTTATTTTGTTTTTTTGGAAATGTAATTTTCCAAATTTTTGTTCTAAACCAGTTTTTATTTAGTAATTGGATAAACCCACTATACTACGTAATTTTTATATTATTTATCCCCACCAAAAAAAGTCACCTATTTATCATTTTGTCATCTTTTCTAATTGGTTTATTAGTTGATATTGGAACGGGTACATTAAGCTCAAGTGGTCCAATTCATGCATTAAGTAGTATGATTTTAGGATATTTTAGACCAAAGTATATAAAATTTATTTCCACAAGGGGAAATAGTATATCAGAATTAAACTTTAATAATTTAAATTTCAGCAGAGTCTTTTTCTATATTATTATTGGAGTTTTTTTTCACCATTTTTTATTATTTATTTTTTCAGGTTTAAATTTTAAAAATATACTAATCAGTACATTTCTAAGTTCATTTTTTACCTCCACACTTTTAATGTTTTCATATTATACATTCAAGAAATGAAAGGAAATTTTATACTGGCTAATAGAAGATTTTTTATTTATTTTTTAATTTTCTTTGTTTCTTCAATTTTTATTTCAAAATTATTTTATATACAAATAATTCAAAATTCATATTATGAAAACTTAGCAGAAAATAATGCAAAAAGAAGGATTCTTATACCACCAGAAAGAGGATTAGTTTATGATAGAAATAACAAATTAATTGCAAAAAATGATAGTATAATTGATATTATGATAATTCCTAAAGAATTAAAATTGACTACACTGGAAGACTCAATTAACTTATGTAATTACTTTAATATATCTATATCTCAACTATCAAAAAAAATTGAAAAAGCTAAACAATATTCATATAGTAAAGGATCTATCTTTCTTGAAGAAGTTCCATTTTCAATTCTTGAAAATTTATTTCAATTTTCTGGTCTTTACGAACAACCTAGAATGGTAAGAAAATATAATACTAAATACGCCGCAAATATTTTAGGTTACATTGGTATAATTAATAATGTTAAAATAAGCGATAAATATTATGAAAGTGGAGATAGAATAGGAAAATCTGGAGTTGATAAATCTTACGAAAAGTTTTTAAGAGGAAAGAAGGGTGTCAAACACATTATCCAGGACGTAACTGGAAAACAAATGCCATTTAAAAATGGAGAACTAGATACTCTTTCCATCCCTGGAAATTCAATAACTCTTACCATCGATTTAGAACTACAAGAGTTTGGAGAAAAAATCATGAAAAATTACACTGGCAGTATTGTTGCTATTGAACCTAGTTCTGGGGAAATTCTATGTTTAGTTACTAGCCCTTCGTATGATCCATCTGACTTCATTGGAAATAAAAGAAATGAAATTTATCCTAGTTTAAGAGACAACCCTAATAAACCTCTTTTTGATAGAACTATATTATCTACATATGCCCCTGGATCAACAATAAAAATGTTAACTGCACTAATAGGTTTACAAGAAAATATTATTTCGACTAAAACTAAAATTAACTGTAACTTTGGATGGAACTACGGGAAAAGAATGAAAGTCGCCTGCCATGGAACTGATCATCCTCCGATGAATATTACTAATGCTTTAGCAGAATCATGTAATGCTTATTTTTGCGAAATGTTTTACAGGTTAGTGAAAAGTAAAAAAACAAGCAGTGAAGGGGTTGATATATGGGCTAAATACTTAAAGGAATTCGGCTTTGGTAATTTTCTTAATAACGATCTACACGCTGGTGTACCAGGAAAAGTTCCAGACGGAAATTACTACAATAAAATTTATGATGGGTTTAGATGGGGTCCCTCGAATTGTATTTCACTAGGAATAGGGCAAGGTGAATTATTAACAACTCCCATTCAACTAGCAAATTATACAGCAATTCTTGCAAATAGAGGTTATTTTTTCACCCCCCATATTTTAAAAAATATGAAAGGTGTTAACTCAATTAGTAAAATTTTAGAATTAGAATTAATTAAAAAAAAGTTTAAAGAAAAAAAGAAAGTCTCAATTTCAAAAAAATATTTTGATTATGTTATAAAAGGAATGGAAAAAGTGATTTACGGAATAAATGGGACTGCAAAAAAAACAAAAATAACTAATATTGAAATTTGTGGAAAGACTGGCACTGTTGAAAATTCTAAAAATAGAATTAAACAAATAGACCATTCAGTATTCACCGCTTTTTCCCCTAAAAATAACCCTGAGATTGCTATTGCAGTATATATAGAAAATGGAGGAGACGGTGGAGATGCAGCAGCGCCAATTGCAAATTTGTGTATTGAGAAATATCTCAATAGGAATATCGATTTATCATTTAAAAATAAACCAGCGTATGATTTAAAATTTAAAAATTATATTAAAAATATTTTTGAGAAATGAATAGAAACCCTGACTATAAATTTATTGACTTTAAAATATTTTTTTCTTATATAGGATTAGTCTTGTTAGGCCTTTATGCTATATTCGTGGTAGAGTATGATCCTAGCGTCCCTTTTTCTTTATACTCTGAATTTGGAAAACAAATAATATTTCATCTTATATCTCTTTTGATTGGCATATTTATTTTATTATTAGACGGTAAATTTTTAATGAGGTTATCGTACTTAATTTATTTTTTTTCCATTTTACTTTTAATTAGTGTTTTAATTTTTGGAGAAACTAAACATGGAGCAAAATCTTGGTTTGATTTTGGGTCTTTTGGATTTCAACCAGCAGAATTTGCTAAATTTGGTACTGTCCTTGCTTTAAGTAAATTTTTATCAAAATTTGATGTAGTATTATCTAATAGAAGAGACTTAGTAAAAGCGTCACTTATAATTTTTTTCCCTGTGTTTTTAATTTTTTTACAGCCAGATTTAGGCTCGTGTTTAGTATTCACTTTTTTAATAATTCCTCTTTTTAGAGAGGGGTTAAACAAATTTATTCCAATTATAATTTTTACTTTAGCATTATTATTTATTCTTACAGTTTTATTATCACTTAAATACGTAATAATAGCTATTTTCATAACTTCTTTGTTATTTTTCTTTTTTAAAAAAAGTTCATTAAAGTATACTTTAACTTTTTTTTTAATTTGCTCTTTGTGTTCTTTTTTCTTTCAATACTCTTTTGAAAACTTACTTAAACCCCACCAACAAACACGGATTAATGTTCTTTTAGGGAAAAATATAAGTAAATCTGAAAGATATAATTTAGATCAATCTTTAATTGGAATTGGATCGGGTGGTTTTTTTGGTAAAGGTTTTTTACAAGGAACTCAAACAAAAGGAGACTACATTCCAGAACAAAGTACTGATTTTATTTTTTGCGCAGTAGGGGAAGAAATTGGATTTTTTGGTTCATTAATTTCTATATTATTATTTGTTTTTTTTATGATTCGAATAATAATAATCAGCGAGAGACAAAGATCAAAATTTTCTAGAATTTTTGGATATAGTTTTTTAGGAATATTCTTTAGCCACTTTTCTATCAATATAGGTATGATTCTTGGTTTATTTCCCGTAGTAGGTATACCTCTACCGTTTGTAAGTTACGGAGGAACTGCTTTAGTAAGTATGACTATTTTTCTTTTCTTTTTCTTGAAATTAGATTCTTACAGAATGGAAATATTAAAATGACATGTGTAACATTTCAATTTGATCCTCATTCTTTGATTGATTTATCACATTTAATTTGAATTCTGATTTCGCGGAGTTAATTAGCTGTTGCTTATTTCCCAATACTGCATCATCTGAAAATTCTGATGTAATGATATCACCTTTCAAGAAAATGAAAACTCCTCTATTTCCAACATAAGGTTGAGATAATATATCTTTTTTCGTACTAAAAAAGAAACCTGTTGCACCAGGATCATTTCCACCGTCAGAAAAATTAGAAGCATTAAATGAAAAATTGGAAGCATTACTAACTGTTTTATTGAGATTTTTAGCTAATAGATTAATATCTTCTGACCAATTTTTACTTATTCTTTCTTTAATAAGTTCAGATTTTTTTAAATCAATAATTTTCTTTTTAATCTCAAATTTAACTGATTGAAAATCTTTATACTTTCCATCTTTAATTTCTTTTACAAAAATCACAACATCATCATATATATTTGAGGTAAATCTTTTTACTTGACCTAATTCTCTCTCTTCAAAATCTACTGAAGTAAATGGTAAAGCAGTATTTATATTATTAGGAATTCCATAAATCCATCTTATAATTTCTCTGGAGTTTCCTTTGATACCTGTTATTTCCGTATCTAAGTCTGAAATAGAAATGTTTTTTTTAATAATTACGTTTTTGAGTTTTTTTGCGCTATTTTCTAATTCTTCAGATGTTTTGTTAGAAAATGCAAAATCTTTAGCTTTTCTAAAGTTTTTTTCAGTTGTATTTTCATCAAGATAAATATCTTTATTCAAAAATACAACATCCACTGAGTCCTTATATTGATTTATTATTATTCCTATTTTAACAATATCATCTTCAACCATTGGGCCAAAAAATGAGTTTCCTAGTTCATTATTTAAGTTGTTATTATATTGGTTGATATCCGTAAAAGATTTTTTTTCTAATTCAACAGAGCTCTTAATAACTGATTTTTCCCTAACATATTCTAATAATGCTTTACTTGAGTTGGTTGTATCAGAAATTAAAGCTTGGAAATTTTTTAGATTATTTTTTACCTGAGCTATAATTTGATTTTTTGCCTTAGCTACATCATCAATACTTGGTTTGGATTCAAAATAATAATAATCAATTATTCTTGTTTTATTATCATTTAAATAATCTTCTAAATTAGAGTTGTAGTAATTCATTAACTCATCATCTGTAATCTCAATTTCTGTATCTTTAATTTCTCTAAAAGGAATAAAAATATATTTTCCGTTTAACCTTTTTTGTGAATCTTTATATTCTTTTTCTAAATATAATTTAGGAGCAAAAGTTCCTAGATCGTAAAGTGATATAAACCTATTTATTTCATTATTTGATATTTGAAAAGGTTTGAACATAAAATTATAGTTAAGATAATTAGCCTGATTTTGATTTACTTTACTATTTTCCATCCAAACTGCTATACTATCCTCTAATATTTTTCCGTCAATATTAGTATCAACTTCTCCCTCATCATTTGTTCTTAATGCCCTCCACCATGAATTGAAAAAAGGAGCTGCATTATCTATACCAGTGATTGTTCCCTTGACTAAATCTATTTTTTCTACTTCAGAATACCTATATTCTAAAGTTTTCATCTCATTTTTGATAAATGATCTCTGAGAAAAATGATCCCATATATTATTTAAATTTCTTTTGTTTGAGTTAACAGCGTTTTGAGATTGCTGAATAAATTCTAAATAAGTTAGATGAGCTTGTAAAGCAATATCTTCAGGGTTTGAAACAAAATAACTACCCCCCCTTGAATTAGGTCTTTCATAAGAATTATATAGTTGATAACCATGTGAAGAGCCTAAAGAGTTTATTTCTAATTCATTGTTATTACCAGAAAAAATCATTCCAAAGGTTTTAAAAGCGTCAAATTGAGGATCAACAAATAAGTACATACCAACTCCAATGATAAAAAAAGTAATTCCTTTTAAAATTTTATTTGTTCTTAAAGTATTTAATACTGCCATCTTAAAAATATTTTTTGGGGATACGAATATACAATTTATTTACTATTTAAAACAAGTATTACTTCCTCTATAAGGTTATCTGATACTTTAGAGACTAAAAAAATATGATTTTTAATATTTATTTTCTCATTTTTTTCTGGCAAATTACTTAGTGATGATAGAATTAAGCCACCTAAAGTTTCATACTCTGCTGAGTCAGGTAGAGAAAGGTTATATTTTTCATTTAAATAACTTACTTTAACTTTTCCACTGAACTTAATTTTATCAGTTGAAACTTTTACTTCTACTTCCTCAGTGACATCGTGTTCATCCTGAATTTCACCAAATAATTCTTCTACTATATCTTCTAAACAAATAATACCTGACGTTCCCCCATATTCATCTAAAACAATAGCAATACTCCTTCTATCTTTTAATAGTTGATCTAAAACTTTTTTTACCAACATACTTTCTGGTACAAAAGAGATTGGCAATAACATATCACGAATTTTTTTTGGATTTTTGAATAATTCAAAAGAGTGTACATAACCTAATACAAAATCAATACTTTCTTTGTATATAATGATTTTTGAATGACCTGACTTTATAAAACTTTTTTGCAAATTTTCTATACTGTCATTTAAATCCATGCTTATTACTTCTGTTCTAGGAATCATACAATCTCTTACTCTAATTTTTGAAAAATCAAGTGCATTTTTTAAAATTTCCACCTCTGGATTTATGTTTTCTTGATTTTCCGTGTAATGTTGTTCTAAATAATTATCTAAGTCTATTCTATTAAAATCTATTTTTCTTTCTAATATTTTTACCCCAAATGTTTTAATTATTAAACTTGAAATAAAAGACATAACATAAACTATAGGGGTAAGTATTTTGTACATTAAAGAAGCTGGTATTGCAAAAACTTTTAACATTTTATTTGAGAGTGTAGAAAAGATGGCTTTTGGTATAAACTCTGCAATAATTAAAACTAAAATAGATGCCAATAAAATTTCTAGAATTCCAATTAAAAATTGATTTTTAATAAAATTTGAAAGCGATACATTTAAAACCTTTGCCATAAATAATCCATATACTACCAAAGCAATATTATTTCCAATTAACATTGTTGTTATAAAATGAGACTGATTATTTAAAAAATTGAAAATTATTTTTTCAGATTTTGTTCCACTTTCCTTATCTAAAGCAATTTTTAATTTATTTGAAGAAAAAAACGCTATTTCCATTCCTGAAAAGAAAGCCGAAAAAATTAATGAAATGATAATTATAGTTGCATCCATAAAATATAACTATTCTTGATCAATTTGTATAATACCATCAATATTAAAGATCTTATAATTTTTAAAATTATCATCGGAGTAAAAACCACAACCATTAATTACTTTATCAGATGTTTTAATTAAAACAGTATCCAAAGATAAAATATTGTTAGTTTCTATATTCCAAAATAACTGATTTGTTTTAAGAAGATCTCCGTTATAATTTTTTAATTGTACATTATTTGTTAATTCAATAATATCTTTACTAACGTAATGAATTAGTTTTTGTGAAGATACTTCAAATACCGAATCTCCTAAATTATTGTAATTTATTACTAAAACAGAGTCATCGAAAAAAGAAATGTCATACACGGAATCTTCTAATATAAACTGGGGTTCTAATTTATACAAAATTGTGTCCATAAAACACGAGTTATTATAATCTTTATTTAAATAAGCATAATCTTTGTAAGATTCCATGTTTTTAGTTTGAAGGAAAAACCTTTTACTACCATTTGAAAAATAATTCATTTCTAGATTTGAAGCTTTTTCATGACTAGATAACTCATTGTTTAAAAAATCATAATTAATTTCTTTATTTGAGCATGCAGAAATCAAGAAATAAAAAATAAAAAATAAATATTTTTTCAAAATCTTACTCTTACATTTTCAGAGTACCAACAATTAATCTTATAAGTTTTTGCGTCAGGATTACTTACATTATCTCTCCACATACTTTTGGTAGGTACTCTTTTTGAATAATCTGAAATTAATTTATTGGCTTCTTTTTCACAAGATTTGTCTATTTTTTTGGCTAATTGAAATTTATCAATGGCAGCCCAATAACCAGCTTTTTTTGATGCGGGATCATTTCCACACTTAGAAGCTGTTTGAGCATATAATTTTCCAATAAGAATATAGGGATCTCCCCAATTTTTTCTGTAATTAGTAGCTTTAAGAGCATATGATCTTGCTGTCGAATTACTACCAACTAAAGCAGAGGCTGCTGCTGAATAAAATGCATACTTAGATTTATTAATATTATTAAGCTCTTCATTTTCATAAGCTTCAACAAAATAATTAATTGCATCTTTGTATTCTTTTTTTGCATATTGTCTTTTTCCCATTTTAAATGCAGATTCGGGTGTTGGATTCATTTCATGTAATAAAGTAACAACTTTGAGATAAAAGTCACTATCCATACAATCTTTCTTAATAAATATTTCTGCTGTTCTATTTAACCACTTTAGATCTTTTATTGAGTCCCCACTACTTATAAAATCAGTATAAAATTTATCATACTTTTCATTTTTTTTATTCCACTCTTGTTTAATTGTGAATCTGTTAAAACCTTCATATAATGCAACAAGTTGATCGCAACTTGTAATAATTTTTTCAAAATTTTTATTTACACTTTTTTTTGCCTTTTCAATTCTCTCTAATTCAGCTTTTAATTTAGATATTTCTTTTTTTTCTTTAGCTGTTAATAATTTTGTGCTATCAGAATTCAAATTAAAAATTTCTTGAGAGATACTGGCTTCACGGTATTCTACAACCTCAGAAACATCAGAAAATAAAGTCATTAAATCTTGTTTATCAATTTCTTTTTGTTGAAAAAGTTTTAAAGAGACATTAAAAAAATAATTTATTGTAGTTGCAGTACTATTTAAACCATCTGTCTCGAAAGAATTTTGTAAAACTAAACGACAGGCTTTCAATTCTTCAATTGTACTAGATTTATATTTATACATATCTTTTCCTTTGAGGGCTAAAACATATCCTTCTTTTCCTGGATAATATTTTAATCTTAAATCATATATATTTAACAAATCTTGAATTAAATTATCTTTTTCTGCATCATCTTCACTTTTTTCAATTAAGCCTTTTAAAATTTTTGGCCCATGTAAGTATAAATTTTTTGTTCTTTGCGGCGAGTTTTCTACTAACCATTTCCAAGGTTCATAGGCATCTGAAAAACTTTTCTGTTTATAATACTCAGTGTAATTGCTTAAGAAATTGTTAGTTTTAACAGTATCACATCCATATACTAAATCTAAACACTGTGAATTTGTTTGTATTATGTTGAAAATAAAAAATATTAAAATAAAGTTTACTTGTTTCATTATTATTGAATTTTACGTTTATTAAACCATTTATCATTGAAAGTCATTGAAAATATAAAATTTATATATCTTTCACTAATTAACATTCCTTGACTTGACCCCCTACTCCCTATTTGACAACTTAAATTTAACTGACTCATATTTTTTGGGATTGGTAAACCTATTCCAAAACTTAATTTAAAATCCTTCAGTAAACCCGCTTTATTCAATTCAAAAGAATCTAAATTCAAATAGCCAGATGAGTATGAAAAACCTAATCTGTACTGAACCCTATTCCAATAATTGTGAATATCATCTATTTTTGGAATATAATAACCTCCAACTATAAACTCACTTAAGTCCTCAATATAATTTGATGAAGTGTTAAACTGTTTATAACTAGACCAATTTGAATAATTATAATCGAATCCAACTAACCAATTATCATTATTATAAAAATTTATTCCTGCGCTTAAAAAAGTTGGTAATTCCAGAAAACCACTTTGTTCGATAAAATTATTAATTGTATCTCCAAAATATTCATATTGTCCCGATAACGTGTAAGTGTGGGAATATAAATTTTCAGTAGAATTTAACTTACTTTTAGGGGTGTAAATAAATCCTATTGATAGGTTAGTACTGGAAATTTGCTTGTCTAAAATGAGGCCATAACTTAACTGAAAATCTCTAACTTTTGCAGATCGATTTTCTCTGTAATTATTAAATCCCACTGAATCAATTTCAATAGAGTTAAATCTTGAAATTGTGCCAAAATAATAATTGAGATTAACACCAGCAGAAATAATAAAACTTTCATTTAACTGTAGTTTGTGTGCAGAGCCAAATATTATCTTGTTTAACCCACCATTTCCTGAAAAATTGTACGTAATCTGTGTAAAGTCTAAATCATTAAATTGTTGATCTTGATTGTCATTATATTCAACATTATAACCAATAACGCTGTAAGGCCTGAAGCCAAGCGAAACAGACGAGCTATTAGAGACAGGAAAACCTAAGCCAAAACCAACTATATTACCTAGTAAATCTGATTTTTTTAAATCTTCTTGAAGCATTGTATAGTTGCTTATTTGAAAACCTAATTCAGCAGATGTTAGTTTTAAAAAAGAATAACTTGCTGGATTCTGAAAATTTAAATGATAATTATCATTTAAAGCGTTGGAAATACCACTCATACCTATGTTTTGAGATAAACCTGTTTGACTTATATTTCCAAGACCATAAAATGAATAAGGTGAGTTTGTGTTTACTTGAGAGTTTGCCAAACAAGTAATGAGTATAAAAACTATATATAAACTATTATTTAACATTGTGTTCTAATAACAAATTTAATCCTTTCATTAATATGTCATTATCAAAATTGACATTTTTAATTCTTTTTTTAAAAAAAACAGAGTCACCCCCAGTAATTACAGTGTTAAGATTTTTAAACTTATTATTATAGAGTAGAATTCTTGAAATAATTTCGTCATAAATACCAAAAAAAACCCCAGACTGAATACTTTCAAATGTAGATTTTCCCAAAAATTTATATGGCTCTTGAAATTTTAAATTTGGTAATTTACTATTTACACCAGATAATGATTTCAATCTTAAATTAATTCCAGGACTTATTTGCCCTCCTTTGTAAATTTTATTTGAAACTATGTCGTATGTTATACAAGTACCTATATCAATAATCAAATGATTTTTAAAATTAGGAAAAGTAAATAATGCCCCAATGGAACCCCCAATTCTATCATAACCCAAACTATCAATTTTGTCGTATTCTATGTCTATCATAAATTTGCTAATGTTATCCCAGTAAAAGATTTTAACAGATTTGTCATTAATTATATTGTTTAGATGTTTATTTAAACTTTTATTTTGTCCACAAAAAAGAATGTACTTAATTTTATAGAATCTTGATAAGATTGGTGATAAATCTATTTCTTGAATTGATTTATAAATATATTTTTTTAATATATTTTGTTTATCAAATACAGCTAGTTTTATATTAGTATTTCCAATATCTATTATTAATTTCATTTTTCTAGAAACAATATTTAGAATAAATTTATAAAAACATACAATATTATTTATTCTAAATAATGTTATATATTTGAAGACATTTTTATGGTACCATAGCTCAGTTGGTAGAGCAAAGGACTGAAAATCCTTGTGTCCCTGGTTCGATTCCTGGTGGTACCACTACCATAAAACTCTCTTTTAAAAGAGAGTTTTTTTTTGATAATTTTCTTTGACTTATAAAAAAGTGAAAGTAAATATATATAAAAACACTAAAAACTATTTTTTAAGAATATAATTTTTATTTAAAAAAAATAGTCGTATTGCAATTTTAAATGATTAATAATTTTGTATTGATAAATTCATTTAAAAATTTTATTTTGACTCTTTCCTGACTCATATCATCTCTATTTCTAAATGTTACGCTATCATCTTCTAACGTGTTGTGGTCAACAGTTATGCAAAACGGTGTACCTATCGCATCTTGTCTTCTGTATCTTTTACCAATAGAATCTTTTTCTTCATAATAACAATTAAATTCTTTATTTAATTTGTTGAAAATTTGTTTTGCTATTTTGGGTAAATTATCTTTTTTAACTAGCGGTAAGATTGCAACTTTGAATGGGGCTAAAATTGGTGGTAATTTTAAAAGTACTCTTTTTTCATTATTTTCTGTTTCCTCACAGTAAGATTGACAAATTATAGCAAGAAACATTCTATCGAGTCCTATGGAAGTTTCAACTACATAAGGAGTATAACTCTTATTTAGTTTTGAGTCAAAATATTGAATTTTTTTATTGGTCTCATTAGAATGATTTTTTAAGTCAAAGTCTGTTCTAGAGTGAATCCCTTCGATTTCTTTAAAACCAAATGGAAATTTAAACTCAATATCAGTTGCTGCATTTGCATAGTGAGCTAATTTTTCGTGATCATGAAACTTCAAATTAGATTGAGAAATTCCTAGATTTTTATGCCATTTGATTCTTTCTTCTTTCCAATAACTGAACCACTCTTCTTCTCTTCCTGGTTCAACAAAAAATTGCATTTCCATTTGTTCGAACTCTCTCATCCTAAAAATGAATTGACGAGCTATAATTTCATTTCTAAATGCTTTTCCAATCTGAGCTATACCAAATGGCACTTTCATTCTAGCAGTTTTTTGTACATTAAGAAAGTTTACAAATATTCCTTGTGCTGTTTCAGGTCTTAAAAAAAGTTCTACTGCTTCATCAGCTACGGAACCAACCTTGGTGCCAAACATCAAATTAAATTGTCGAATATCTGTCCAATTACACGTACCTGATACTGGGCATACAATTTTTAAATTTTCAATCAATTGTTTTAGTCCATTATAATCTTCATTTTCTAAAAATTCACTCATTTCTTTTGTAACAACTTCTATCTGACTTAGATACTTAACTATACGTGGTGATGTTTTGTAAAATTTTTCCATATCAAAATTTTCACCAAATCTTTTTTGAGCCTTATGAGTCTCTTTTTCAATTTTGATATTTAATTTTTGAATATAAGTTTCAATTAATTCATCTGCTCTGTATCTTTTTTTGGAATCTTTATTGTCAATTAGTGGGTCATTAAAAGCATCTGTGTGACCAGAAGCTTTCCATATTTTAGGATGCATGAAAATGGCAGAATCCAAACCTACAACATCGGTTCTGTACTGAACCATTGATTTCCACCATTGTTTTTTAATATTGTTCTTTAACTCTACTCCATTTGGACCATAATCATAAAAAGCAGAGAGGCCATCATAAATTTCACTTGAAGGAAAAACAAATCCATACTCTTTACAATGTGAAATAATTGATTTTAAAGTTTGTTCTTTTTTACTCATAATGACCAAAAATAATGAAAAAAGAATTACTATTTTTAATGTAATAATTATAATAATGATTTTTGTTAAAAACACACTTATTAGTAAAGAAATTTTGGAGAAAAAATTTGTTTGTGATTTAAAAGCATGTAAAGGCGCTTGTTGCGTTGAAGGTGAATCTGGAGCCCCTCTGGAAAAAAAAGAAATATTGGATATTAAAAATTCGTTCGGAAAAATTAAAAAAAGATTAAGCAAGCAAAGTTTAGAGCAAATAAAAAAGGAAGGTATGTATGTCGAGTTACAAAATGGAGAACTAGAAACACCTCTTAATAATGGGAAAGAGTGCATTTATTCTATTAAAAAAAACGGTTTAACAAAATGTGTTTTTGAAGAAAGTTATAACAAAGGCGAAATAAATTTTAAAAAACCTATTTCATGTCATTTATATCCAATAAGAGTTGAAAAGAAAAATATATTTGATAAACTAAATTACGAACATTGGAGTATATGTAATCATGCCTGTAGTTTAGGTGAAAAACTAAAAGTCCCTGTTTTTATTTTTTTAAAAGAGGCATTGATTAGGAAATATGGCAAGGATTGGTATCAGGATCTAATTTCAAAAGTTGAAACTTACTAAATGTTACTTTCAACTTTTTAACAATTATTCAAATATATTTTCATGACTTATTAATTATAAACTGTACTAAATTGTTAATAAGTATTTCATTTTTTTTACATAAGTATGTTGTTCAATTTAATTTAATGTTAAATATTTGTCATGCGTAGTTATCCTACGTTAAAATAGAATTTTTTCTAACCATTAATACGGCAATACAACTTGTAGTTGCCTGGAGATTTTTTGACTTAATTTTTTTAGTATTAAGAAAAAAAAAAAAACAAACAAATAATCTTCACAGGTTTGTTGACAATTTTTATGAAAAAAAAATTGTTGAAAAGAGATTTTAAATAATAATAAAACAATATTGTTTAATTGTAATTTTGGAAGAATAGTTAGACCAAAAATTAAAAAAATATAATATGCAAGTAGAAAGTATTTTTAAACGAAGCCACGAAAAAAGACAATTCAAATTAGAGAAAATAACTGACGCTATTCTTAAAGCGATGATTTCTGTTGATAACGGAAATTTAAGTGACGCTGAACATATTGCAGCTGAAGTAAATAAAAGCCTAATCGCTCGTGCTATCAAAATACCCAACTACACACCAAACGTAGAAGAAATTCAAGACTTAGTTGAAAAAAAATTGATGCAAAGTGAATTCTTAGACGTTGCAAAGGCATATATTCTTTATAGAAATACTCAAAATCAAAAACGAAAGAGAAATGTTTTTGAAAAAAGAATCACTCTCAAACCATTTGAATATCCTGAATTATATGATTACGTTCCTGCAATTAGGCATTCCTATTGGATTCATACTGAATTTAATTTCACAAGTGATATACAAGATTTCAAAACCCGCCTAACTGACACAGAAAAAAATGCTATAAAAAATACCATGCTTGCAATTTCTCAAATAGAAGTTGCTGTTAAAAGTTTTTGGGGTGATATTTATCACAAAATTCCAAAACCAGAAATTGGCTCTGTTGGAGCAACTTTTGCTGAAAGTGAAGTTAGGCATGCTGATGCTTACTCACACCTTCTAGAAATTCTGGGTCTAAACGAAGAATTTAAAGATCTCAAGAAAAATCCAGTAATTATGAAAAGAGTTAGGTACTTAGAATCAGCTCTTGCCAGTTCAAAAAGCGAAGAAAATAAGGAATATGCAGAAGCAGTTCTTCTATTTTCTCTTTTTATTGAACACGTTTCTCTATTTTCACAATTTCTAATTATTATGGCCTTTAATAAACATAAAAATATGCTCAAGGGAGTCTCAAATGTTGTTGAAGCAACATCTAAAGAAGAGCAAATACATGGAGATTTTGGAATTGATCTTATAAAAATCATTAAATCTGAGAACCCAGAATGGTTTGATGTATTATATGAAAGTAGAATTCAAGAAATGTGTAAGAACGCTTATGAAGCTGAAAGCGCAATTATTGATTGGATCTTTGAAAAAGGAGAATTAGATTTCTTACCAAAAGAAGAAATTAACGAATTTATAAAAGACAGATTCAATAGATCTTTGGAGAGCATTGGTGTTGATAAAATCTTCGAAACAAACCAATCAATATTAGAAAAAACAGAATGGTTTAATGACGAACTAATCGCTACAAAACACGGAGATTTTTTCGTCAAGAGATCAATAAATTACAGCAAAAAATCACAAAGTATAACAGGAGAAGACCTATTTTAACATGGAAAAATTACTTAAGCAAACAGCAAAAGAAAATCTCACTAACCAACAAATAAATGACAATAATAATACAATAGGTAAGGAGAAATTAGAAAATAATAATTTTAAATGGTTAACGGAACACAGTAGACAATTTTTAGCTGCAGGTTATATAGACCCTGAAGTATCTGCCGAAACCAGAATCAGAGAAATTGCGGATAGAGCTGAAGAAATTTTAGGAATTAAAGGTTACGGAGATAAGTTTTTTAAGTACATGTCAGAAGGGTTTTACTCATTAGCATCGCCTGTGTGGTCAAACTTCGGAAAAAAAAGAGGTCTTCCAATTAGCTGCTTTGGATCTAACGTCTCTGATGATATGGGTAATATTTTATATAGTCAGTCTGAAGTTGGAATGATGTCAAAACTTGGAGGGGGTACTTCTGGTTATTTTGGCCACATTAGACACCGTGGTGCTGCAGTAACTAACAATGGAGAAGCATCCGGTTCAGTTCATATTATGCAGTTGTTTGAAAGTATGGTTGATGTAGTTAGTCAAGGTTCTGTCAGAAGAGGTCGGTTTTCTCCCTACCTTCCAATTGAACATAAAGACATTTCTGAATTTCTTGACATTGGAACTGAGGGCAACCCTATTCAAGAACTTACTCATGGAGTTACAGTTACTGACAAATGGATGGAAGAAATGATTGAAGGAGATCAAGAAAAAAGAAATCTTTGGGCAAAGGTTATACAAAGAAGAGGTGAAATAGGCTATCCATACATTTTTTTTAAAGATAAAGCTAATCAAGGGGCTCCTGAAGTTTTTAAGGATAATAATCACTCAATTAATGCAAGTAATTTATGTACTGAAATTATGTTACCAACTAATGACAATTGGTCTTTTGTCTGTGTTTTATCGTCTTTAAATGTCCTTCATTATGATAAGTGGAAGGATACTGATGCAGTTGAAACAATGGTTTACTTTCTTGATGCTATCATTACGGAATTTCTTGAAAAACTTGAAAACTATAGAAACTCAAAGAGTAAAGATGATCAACAAACATTTCTATTTATGGAAAGAGCTTACAATTTTGCTAAAGAAAATAGAGCACTTGGCTTAGGGGTTCTTGGCTGGCACTCACTTCTACAATCAAAAATGCTTCCATTTAATAGTCCCGAATCTTTTAAAATAAATAATGAAGTATTCAAACTTATACAAGAAAAATCTTACAAGGCCTCTAAAGATTTGGCAGAAACTTTTGGTGAGCCAAAAACGCTCAAGGGATACGGAAGGAGAAATGCAACATTGAATGCTATTGCTCCAACAACATCATCTGCTTTTATTTTAGGCCAAGTTTCTCAAGGAATTGAACCAATATGGTCAAATATTTATGTTAAAGATATAGCCAAGGTAAAAACCACTATAAAAAACCCATTTTTACTTAAATTATTAAAAGATAAAAATAAAGATTCAAAAGAAGTTTGGGATACTATAAGAGACGCTGATGGTTCTGTTCAAAATTTGGATTTTTTAAATTCCAAGGAAAAAGAAGTTTTTAAAACATATGCCGAAATTGACCAAATGGATATAATACTTCAAGCCGCAGGAAGGCAAGCGTATATTGATCAAGGTCAATCATTAAATGTCATGATTAGTCCAAATATGACTGCAAAAGAAATAAATAAACTTTACATTACAGCCTGGAAATTAGGCCTTAAATCATTATACTATCAACACAGCATGAACGCAGCACAAAAATTTGCACAAACTAAGGAATGTAAAAGTTGTGAAGCTTAGTTAAGAGAAAGCATTTTCACCGGTTATATCTAATCCGGTAATTAATAAATGTATATCATGTGTTCCCTCATAGGTAATAACTGACTCTAAATTCATCATGTGACGCATTATAGAATATTCACCTGTAATACCCATACCTCCAAGAATCTGTCTAGCATTTCGTGCAATGTCAAGAGCTATTTCAACATTGTTTCTTTTGCACATAGATATTTGAGCAGAAGTGGCTTTATCTTCATTTCTTAAAACACCTAAACGCCATGTTATAAATTGTGCTTTTGTAATTTCAGTTATCATTTCTGCTAATTTCTTTTGTTGTAATTGAAAAGAAGCTATGGGTTTACCAAATTGAATACGTTGCTTAGAATATCTAAGGGCAGTATCATAGCAATCCATTGCGCATCCAATCGCTCCCCAAGCAATACCAAATCTAGCAGAATCTAGACAACCTAGAGGAGCACCTAAACCATCTTTTTCCGGTAATAAATTTTCTTTAGGTACCTTTACATTATCAAAAACTAACTCACCTGTTGCAGATGCTCTTAAACTCCACTTGTTGTGAGTCTCTGGAGTTGAAAATCCTTCCATTCCTCTTTCAACTATTAATCCCTTGATTCTTCCTTGTTCATTCTTTGCCCATACAATAGCAATATCAGCAAATGGGGAATTTGAAATCCACAACTTCGCTCCATTAAGTAGAAAATAATCTCCTTTGTCTTCAAAACTAGTAACCATACCACCAGGGTTAGATCCAAAATCAGGTTCTGTTAATCCAAAACAACCTACCATTTCACCAGATGCTAACTTTGGTAAATATTTATTTTTTTGAGCCTCAGATCCGTATTTAAAAATAGGGTACATTACAAGAGATGATTGGACAGAAGCTGTAGATCTTATTCCACTATCTCCTCTTTCAAGTTCTTGCATAATAAGACCATAAGAAATTTGATCCATACCAGCCCCGCCATATTTACTGGGAATGTAGGGACCAAAAGCTCCAATATCAGCTAAACCTTTAATTAAGTGTTTAGGGAATTCTGCTTTTTGACAACTATCTTCAATAATTGGAGAAACCTCTTTTTTTACCCAATTCCTAGTTGTATCACGAACTAGCTTGTGTTCCATTGTTAATAAATCATCTAACTTAAAATAATCTGGTGATTCAAATAAATCTACTGACATTGTTTAATTTTTTTTTACAAAAATAGGACATAAATTTTTCAAATTCAATTTTATTAACTTTGAAATTTAAAATACTTATTTGTGTCTTTTTATAATCACGATTTTTACTCAGTTTTATTAATATTTATACTTTTTTTAATCTCCATTGCTTTTAATAACAATAGAAGACAAACAAATAGCTTATTACGTATTCCTTTTAATAATAAGGAAACTTATGGCTCGCTATATTTTCAAAGAAACACTAATATTAGCTTTACTAGATTTTTATATTTTAATATTATGGCTTTAACTACAAGTTCTTATTTAGGCCTATTATTTAAAAAAATGAATTTTTATGATTTTATTTTTTTGTCGTTATTGATTACAATTTTTTTTGTCATTAAAAATGTTACTATTCTAACTTTTGGAATCATTTTAAAAAAATATTCTATTTTTAAAAAAATCATAATAGTTAGTATTGATATCAATACATTTATTTCTATATATTTTTATCCCATTCTATTATTTGTTTCCTACTCAAAATTTGAAAATGTAAATTTTCAAATTTATATCTCACTAATATATTTGGTTGTTTTTTTCATAACAAAATTTTTTTTTATAATAAAAACAAACATTTTATCTAGCTTAAATTTAATTCATATTATTTGTTATATTTGTATTCTTGAAATTATCCCTTTAGTATTACTCTACGTTATCCTATAATGAAAAAAATTAAAAAAATATTAATTTCTCAACCTGAACCTCAAAGTAAAAATCACCCTTATTCTGAACTAGCTAAAAAACATAATATTAAAATAAAGTTCGATCCTCTTATTGAAATTATTGGACTAAATGTTCGTGATATAAGACTACAAAAAATTAATGTAAATAACTTCTCTGCTATTATTTTTACAAGCAGAATTGCAATTGACCACTTTTTCAGAATTTGTGAAGAAATGAGATTTACAGTTCCTAACACCATGAAATATTTTTGTGTTTCTGAAGCAATATCATTTTATCTTCAAAAATATACAGCTTATAGAAAGAGAAAAATATACGTTGGTGGAAAAAAAATTCAAGATTTACAAGAAGTGATTGAGAAACACAATACAGAAAAATTTTTATTACCTTCTGCTGAAAATACAAATTCGAAGACTATTGAATTTTTAGATAGCCTTCAAATTAATTATACCAGGGGTATTTTTTTTAAAACTCTTCCCAAAAAAACATCAATCAAACGATTTTCATATGAAATGGTGGTACTGTTCAGCCCTATTGATGTTGATTCAATTATTCAAAATTTTCCTGAGTTATTTAGTAAAGACCATGAAGTTTTAATTGCTTGCTTTGGAAGTGTTACACAAAACTATGCTGAAGGTAAAGGTTTAAATGTAGCCCTGAAAGCTCCCAACGAAAAAAACTTATCTATGTTGTCATGTCTTGATAATTATCTATCAAAAAAATAATCAACATTTTTTTACAATGAAATCAAAAAGCTTTAAAATGATTTCTTCTAAGAAAGAAATAGAATTAATATTTAAAAATGGAAAACATTTTTCAGGTAAATATCTAAACTTTATCTACTTAAAAGATTTAGAAAAACAAAATTATTTTCAACTATTAATTTCTATTCCCAAAAAAAAAATAAAACTTGCTGTTAATAGAAATAAAATAAAAAGAAGAATAAAAGCGTTTTATTATCTAAGAAAAAATATGAATGATTCATCTCTTAGTGTAATTGTTTTATACAAATATTTTAAACCAGTAAAATATATAAAATTAGAAAAGGATCTTCTTCTATTTGAAAATTTAAATTAAATGAAATATATACTGATTATACTTATTAAAATCTATCAATTTACTATTTCACCTTTAATCGGAAGCAATTGTAGATTCTCGCCTACATGTTCAAACTATTGTATACAATCATTACAAAAACATGGAACATTCAAAGGTTTATTTTTATCATTTAAAAGAATTATAAAGTGTCACCCTTGGGGGGGATCAGGTCACGACCCAGTTTAAAAATTATATACTATGAACTTAAAATTTATTTCAAATTCCATCTTAACTTTTCTTATCATTAGTTCTATATCTTACAGTCAATCTACTTATTTTGAAATAAGTAAGAACTTAGAAATTTTTAACAACGTATTTAAAGAGCTTAATACATATTATGTTGACGACACTGAGCCTGGTAAGTTAATGGAAAAAGCAATTGACTCAATGCTTAAAGAATTAGATCCTTATACTCAATATATTCCTGAATCAGAAATTGAAGATTTTAGATTCCAAACTACTGGTCAATATGGTGGGATTGGGTCTTTAATTAGAAAAGTGGGGGAATATGTTGTGATTGCAGAACCATATAAAAATTTTCCAGCAGATAAAGCTGGACTAAAAATAGGAGATAAGATAATTAAAATTGATAATATTCCTATGCATAATAAAGATGTTGAAGATGTAAGTAAACTATTAAAAGGAGAGCCTGGAAAATCTGTTAATATTTTAGTTGAAAGATTAAATATTAATGAATTACTAAGTATAGAAATAGAAAGAGAAAAAATAAAAATTTCTAGCGTACCATTTTATGGAATGATTAAAAAATTTGGATATATAAAATTATCAAGATTTACTAGGAATTGTACAAATGAAGTTCGATCAGCAATTTTAGATCTAGAATCAAAAAATAATGTTGAAGGATTAATTTTAGACCTAAGAGGAAATCCAGGCGGTCTTTTAAACGAAGCAATTAAATTATGTAATTTATTTATTGAAAAAAATACAGTTGTTGTTGAAACAAAAGGCCGAAATACAGACTGGAATAAGTTATATAAAACAAAAGAAAATCCTTACAATACTGAAATCCCTCTAGTAATTTTAGTTAACGAAGGATCAGCCTCAGCATCTGAGATTGTTGCAGGTACAATGCAAGACTTAGATAGAGGGATAGTGATTGGAAAGCAAACTTTCGGTAAGGGATTAGTTCAACAAACAAAAAAATTAAATTATAATTCTCAATTAAAATTAACAGTAGCTAAATATTATACCCCTTCCGGAAGATGCATTCAAACCATCAATTATTCTGATTCAAATAAAATTGTTCCAGACTCATTAAGAACTGAATATAAAACAAAGAATAATCGTTCTGTTTATGATGGAGGGGGAATTGATCCTGACATAGAAGTTGAGCGGGATAGTATTCCTAAAATAATTTATAGCTTGTTGCAAAAACAACTTATTTTTGAATTTGGAAACTTTTATGCCGCAATTACAAAAGAAGTTGAGCAACCAAAATCACTTGATGTTTCTGAAGAAATATATACAAAATTTAAAGAATTTATTTATGAAAAAAGTTTTGACTTTGTTACGAACTCTGAAGAAAAAATAGATGACTTGATTGATGTCTTAAGCTTTGAGGGTTATAAAGACTCAATCAATAATAGTGGATTAATTCAACTTTTGAAAGATGAAATTCAAAAATTAAAAATAACTGACATAGAAAAATATAAAAAAGAAATAAGTCAACTTATCTTATCCGACATTGCTGTGAGATATTATTATAACGAAGGAAGAATTGAGGCATTAATGAAGTATGATGATGAAATTAAATCTGCTATAAATACATTAGAAAATAAAAAGAGTTATAAAAAAATTCTAGGATATTAAATATTATACTAATTCATTTTGATAAGTACTTATAAATTTAATTTTTCGAAAACTTTAAAAAGTATTTCTACTCGCAATTTAGCTTTATTTTTATTTGCATTTTTTTTAAGTGTTTCTAATAGCTTCTCATCTATTATTATAATATTTTTTTTTATTTCTTTAATTAATTCAAAAGATTTAAACAAAAATCTTAACAGAGTAATAAATAATAAAGTTAATCAGTCCATATCAATTTTTTTCTTGTATATTCTTTTAAGTTATTTTTGGAAAGAAAATAACTTTTTTCAAGATACAATAATTAAATACTCTATTCTTCTTCTTGTTCCCTTACTAGATGTATTAAATTTTAAAAACAAGGATAAAGAAGTAGCAAAATATTTCTTTATAGGTGGTGTACTTTTTAATATATTGTATTCAATAATTATTTCTTTTCTATATAAACTTAGAATTATTAATAATTTATATTTTCTCAAAACAGATCATTACGAAAATATTTTGTTTTTAAGAGGTTTTATTGACCACTCTAATCTTTCTGTTTTTATAGCATTTTCAATTTTTCTTTTAATAGATTTTTTATTTAATCAAAAAAAGATTACTAGATTAAATATCATAGTATTTATTTTAATTTTTATACAGATTCTTTTTCTATTAAATGGTTACGGAAGAACTGGTTTATTTATTTTTATTACTCTTTTTCCAATTTATATAATAATTAAAAACCCTAAAAAAATAAAATTGATTCTTTCAATTTCAATTGTTACTTTAATTATTTTAATTTCTATATCTAGTCCCTTTGTTGACCGTATTAAAACTACATTTTATATGTCTCAAACTACGTCAAACGATGAAAAAATAAAAAAAGATGCAATATATATGTCTGATTCCTTGGGACATGGCGTTAAATATTGGGAAAAAATGATAAATAAAGATATTAAATGGAAGAATGAGATAATTAAAAAAAATGAAAAAAGTAGTTTAGAAAAAAGATTTCTTATATGGAAAAATTATAAAGCGCCACTCTTAAATAAAAAATGGTTTGGCGAAGGAGCGGGTGGAGTAAAAAAAATTACAAACGAACAAAAAATCAAATATCCTCACAATAGCTATATATATATAATTACTGAGTTTGGTATAATTGGTATGTTATTATTTATTAATATTTTTTATTCATTATTTAAAAATTATACTGACGAAGGAAAAAAAAATATACTTAAATTCATTTTTCCTATTCTATTTTTATTGTGTATGATGATAAACGACTATTTAATAATATATAATACAGCTTGTTTTTTGAGTTTATTCATATTTCTTTTTTATACTGGAGGGGCTAAACTAAAATCCTCCTAATTCTTTTTGATAATCCCGATGTAATCTCATAAGGTATAGTTTTCAAACTTTTTGATAACTTAAAAATACATCTTGACTCACCAAAAAGTGTAACACTATCTCCCTCTTTCACTTCTTTTATTTTTGATAGATCAATAACGCAACTATCCATTGATATTTCTCCTAAAACTGGAAGTTTAATATTATTTAAAGAGAAATATAATTTTTTATCTACCCAATCCCGTCTTAAACCATCAGCATAACCAATAGGAATAATACCAATTTTCATGATTTTTTTAGAAATAAATCTTCTATTATAACCTACTGAATCTCCTTTGTTAATTACTTTAATTTGAGAAATGGAGGATTTTAATTGTCCTATACAATATGTATGCTTATTATTAAATCCGTAATATAAACCAAATCCCACCCTTATCATTTCTGAATTTGAATCCATATAATTTATTGCACCGTAAGAATTTGAAATATGTGATTTTATTTTATATGAAAATTCTTTTTGAATCATACTTTTTTGATAATTGAACTTTTGAATTTGATTAAGAGTAAACCTCTTATGATTTTTCAACTTAGATGAAGATAAGTGAGAAAATACTGATTTTATTTTTAAATTTTTTTGTTTTTTGATTTTACAAATAACTTCTTTAATGTTTTCTTCTAAAAAACCATAACGATTCATTCCAGTATCAATTTTTAAATGAAATGTTACTAGTTTTTTACGCTTTTTTGCGTGAAAAATTAACTTATTCAGCATCTCTAAACTATATATAGAAGGCTCAAGTTTATTATCTATAATTGGCTTCAAATTTCTTAACGCTGGATACATGATCATTATAGGAACATTTATTTTATTTTTTCTTAAACGTAACCCTTCCTCAAAATCAGCAACAGCAATTTTAGTTATTCCATGTTTAATAATTTCTTTTGATAAAATAATATCACCAAAACCATAAGCGTTTGCCTTTAATACAGCAATTATTTCTTTGTTATTTCCGATATTTTTCTTTAAAAAATCAATATTATTTTTTAAATTTTTTTTACTTAATTCTAGTCTAGTTGAAAAATATTTATCTAGCATTTTCATAACATTTTTTACATAAAGGTTCGTAAGCGTCTTTATGTCCTAATAAAATTGTTGATTTTTCCTTAACTATTCTGTAAGATCTAGATGCTGGAGCAGAACATCTGTTGCAAACTGCATATAATTTTGTCAATTTATCTGCTATTTTAATCAAGCCGGAGACTGATTTAAATTCTTTATTTAAATAATCTTTATTTAATCCAGCAATAATTATTCTTTTACCTAAACTTTTTAATTTTAAAGAATCATTAATTATTGAAGATGAAAAAAACTGCGCTTCATCAATACCAATCACATTAATATTACTAATATTATCAAAAGCATCTGATATAGAACTCACTACTTTAGCTGATTTTTTTATCCCAGAGTGAGTTGATACATCAGAGAGACCATATCTTGTGTCAATTTTTGGCTTTAACAATAAATAATCTTGCGAACAGTTATTTAATCTGTTTAATAGTTCTGTCGACTTACCAGAAAACATGCAACCTGTAATAATTTCAATTTTACCTAACATTAAATAATATTATTTAAATTATATTGACAATACAATTTAATAAGAAAACAACTATTTTAATTATTTAAAAAAAAATAATTAATTAAATTCGATTATTATCAACTGATTTATTTCATGCTATATATCATCCCAACTCCAATAGGAAACTTAAAGGACATTACATTGAGATGTATAGAGAAATTAAAAAACACCGAACTCATTATTGTAGAAAATTACAATAAAAGTAAAATTTTATTTAAAGAGTATAATATATCCGCTCCTTACATCATAAATAATACGTTTAATGAGTCTTCTAAACTAGATTATATCATATCTAAAATTAAATCCGTTAGTGATTGTTGTTTAATTACTGATTCCGGAACTCCTGGGATTTCTGATCCCGGATTTTTGATTATTAGAAAATGTGTTGAGCTTGAAATTGATGTTAAATGTCTTCCTGGCCCCACTGCTTTAATTCCCGCTCTAATTCAATCTGGATTTCCATGTGAAAAATTTGTTTTCGAAGGATTTCTACCTAAAAAAAAAGGTAAATTAAAGAGATTAGATTATTTACTTAATGAAACAAGAAGTGTAATTATATATGAGTCGCCTCACAGAATATTAAAAACTTTAGAAATTATTAACAACTTAACTCCTAACAAAAAAATTGTTGTAATAAAAGAATTAACTAAAATTCACGAAAACATATATAGAGGAATTTCTAAAGAAATTATAAAAAACTTAGAAATAAGTAAGTTAAGAGGAGAATTTATAATAATTATAAATGGAAGTGATGAAAAATAAAAAAATAATTATTGCTGGGCCATGTAGTATTAGCTCAAAAAAAGAATTAAATGATACATTTATAAATATTTACGATAAAGTTGATTTTTTTAGATGTGGAATTTGGAAAGCTCGCACTAATTTTAATCACTTCCAAGGAATTGGAGAAAAAGGTTTAGTATGGCTATCTGAATTAAAAAAAAAATATCAAACTCCAATTGCAATTGAAGTTGGGACTCCTCAACATGTTGAGAAGGCTCTTAAACATAATATTAATATATTTTGGATAGGAGCAAGAACAACTGTTAATCCATTTTACGTTCAAGAAATTTGTGAATGTGTAAGAGGACATGAAATTGAAATTTGGATAAAAAACCCCATTTACCCAGATAAAAATTTATGGATTGGTGCAATTGAAAGATTTAAAAATACAGGAGTTAAAGAGATTAAGGCTATTCATAGAGGTTATTTTTCTATTTCTGAAAAAGTTTACAGGAATAAACCCTATTGGAAAATAACTAATGATGTTAGAAAATTATTCCCTGAAATAAAATTTATTTGTGACCCAAGTCATATTTGTGGTAGTAAAAAACTTCTATATGGGGTTTCAAAAAAAGCAATTTCTTTGAGTTTTGATGGATTAATGATTGAAACTCACTCATTTCCAAAAAAAGCATTAAGTGATGCAAAACAACAAGTTAATTGTAAAGAATTTAAAGAATTAATTAATAAATTAAACATATACTAACATTCTCTACCAACCTGTTTATGTAAATTTCTAGATAATTCTGTTAACTTAGAAAATCTATTTAATTCTTCTTTTTTTTCTCTTTCACTTTCTAATAAGGGAATTCGTGCTAAGATTTCTGATGTTATAACAGAAATTCTTTTTAATTTAAACCTAATTAATCCTTCTTTTAACAAGGAAAATAAAATGTCTTCTTCTTTCTTTACTTTTATATTTTTTAATTCCCAATTGTCCATTTTATATTTTTCTTCTGTAAGAAAAATAGTTGTTTTTGAAATTTCTAAATCTTTATGATTTATAAAGTAATCTTTTGAAAGATTTTTGTTTGTTTTTATTGCATTTTGATATTCAATGAGAATTTTTGAAAAAATAGGGTAAGTAACTGGAATCCCATCTAATTGAAGTTCTTGAAGAATCATTTTTGCTACTTGCATTGTTTGATTTGAATTGATTTGAATAAATTTATCGCCATGATTTAATAATAATCTAAACAAAAACTGTTCTTCCTTACAGGGTTTTTCACTATCAACTTTATCAAAATCCTTTTCCTTAATATTAATTTTAGCGTTAACTTTATTTAACTTTTTTTCTAAATCATTAATTAAAATATGAGTATCTATATTTAAAATTTTTGAAGCTTCCTGAATATAGATTGTTCTATTCGTCAAATCAGGAACTAATGAAATACTATTTATTACTCTTTTAACTAATTTTATTTTGCTTTCTGGAGAATTGGATTTAGAGAATTCTAATTTTTGGTAAAAAGAAATAAAATCATTTCTTTTTTCAATGAAGTATTTTTCTATAAAATCCTTGGAGTTTTCTTTACTAAAAGAATCAGGGTCATGCCTATCTGGAAGGTTTATAACATTAACAAACATATCTTGAGCTAAAGCTATATCAATAACTTTTTGTGTAGCATTTATTCCAGCTATATCAGAATCAAATAAAATTGTTACTGAATTAGTAAATCTTTTTATTAATCTAATTTGATCTGAAGTAATTGCAGTTCCTGATGATGCTACAACATTAGATATTCCCTTTTGATGTAAAGCTATTACATCCAAATATCCCTCTACCAAGTAACAATTGTCTTTTTTAATAATATCTGTTTTGGCAAAATTCATACCATATAAGATTTTACTTTTTTGGTACAATACTGTTTCAGGTGAATTAATGTATTTTGCACTTTTTTTATCATTAATTAATATCCTTCCTCCAAAACCCACTACCCTGTTACTTAAAGTAAAAATTGGAAACATTATTCTATTATTAAACCTACTAAAAGGATTCTTACTCTCTATAAATAAACCTGATTTAATTAAAATTTCTTTTTTGAAACCTTTTTTAATTAGTAAATCATAAAATTCTTTACTTCCTTTTGGGGCATATCCAATTTTAAATTTTGAAATGATTTCATTATTAAGTTTTCTAGTTTGTAAATATTTTAAAACATGAATATTTTGTTTTATTGAAATTTCTTTGTTAAAATAATTAGTTACAAAATCTAATAATATAGAAATTGATTCTTTTTCATCTTCCTCTTCTTTGTTATACAATTGATCTTTTGTTTCAATTATTTCAATATTATATTTCTTCGCTAAGTATTTTATAGCCTCTGGGTAAGTGCATCCGTCATGTTCCATTAAAAAAGATACCACGTTTCCTCCTTTACCTGAACTAAAGTCCTTCCATATTCTTTTAGTTGGTGAAACAATAAATGAAGGAGTTTTTTCATCTGAAAAAGGACTTAAACCTTTATAATTTGCCCCTGTTTTTTTTAAAGAAACAAAATCACTAATTACATCCTCAATAATTGCAACATTAAATACCTCTTCTATTGTTTTTTTTGAAATCATTAAATTATTTTTTTCTGTCAATTATTAGTTGAGTTAATTGAATTAATGCAGTTTTATATACTGAATCTGAAAAGATAGTTAAATCATTTATAAGCTCTTTTTTAAGGGAATACATTTTCATTTCTGATAAGCTAATACCATTTTTTTTCTTAACTAAATTGTTAACATAATAAATATCTTCTTTCTTTTTTTGTTTCTTTTTAAGTATGTAATAAACTTTTTGTCTTTCTAAAAAGGAAAAATTTTTTATTGCCAATAATAGTGGTAAATTAATTTTACTTTCCTTCAAGTCATTTCCCATTATTTTTCCTGTAATATCACTACTTGAATAGTCCAATATGTCATCTTTTATTTGGAAGATCATTCCAAATTTCAAGCCCATATTATATAAACTTTCCATTTTCTTTTTTGAATGAATCCCATTAGAAACTGCTGCCAATTGAAAACAGCACGCAAATAACGAACCTGTTTTTCTACTTATTATATTATAATAGTCTTTTTCATTTAAGTCTAGATCTCTTGACTTTTGTATTTGAAAAATCTCTCCTTCACTGATTTTTTCAACTGCTTTAGAAGTATACGCCAATATATTAATATCGTTATCTTTTAATCCTAAAGATAGTCCCTTGGATAGAAGAAAATCTCCAGCTAGAACAGCAATTTTATTTTTCCATAAATTATTAATGGAAAACTTTCCCCTTCTGAAACTAGCATCATCAATTACATCGTCGTGAATTAATGTTGCAGTATGAAGTAATTCAATTAATATACAACTCGAATAAGTTTTCTCATTTATTTCTCCTAATAATTTAGAAACTAATAATAATAATATTGGCCTTATTCTTTTACCTGTATTTTTTAAAATATAATTAGAAATTTTTAAAAGTAACTTGACATCAGTTGATAAAGCCACTTTATATCTTTTATCAAATATTTCCAGTTCTTTCTGTATTGGCTTAGTTACTTTCTCTATCATTTGTCAGTTAAATTAGCAAGCTGCCCGCATGCAGCATTTACGTCTTCACCCCTACTTCTTCTTAAATTAACTATTATATTTTCCTTTTTTAACAAAGTAATAAATTCTTTAGTTACTTGTTCAGAAGTTTTTTTAAAATTAGAATTTTCTACTGAATTAAACTCAATTAAATTAATTTTTGATGGTATGATTTTTGAAAATTTAGCTAACTCAATTGCATCTTGTTTTGAATCATTAAAATCCTTTAACATAACATACTCATATGTTATTTTAATTTTTGTCTTACTATAAAAATAAATTAATGAATCTCTTAGATCATCTAAGTTATTGACATGATTAATGTCCATAATTTGACTTCTCTTAATATTATTAGCAGAATGTAAGGACACGGCTAAATTAACTTTTATATTGTCATCAGCTAATTTTTTTATCATTTTAGACACCCCGACTGTTGAAACTGTTATTCTTTTTGATGACATATTTAAACCATCTTTACTTACTATATAATTTATTGATTCTATTAGGTTTTGATAATTCACTAGTGGTTCTCCCATTCCCATATATACTATATTAGTTAAATAATTTTCAAAATTTTTCTTTGCTTCTTCCATCATCAAAGTGATCTGATCATATATTTCAAACGCAAAGATATTTCTAGTTCTTTTCATTTTTCCTGTTGCGCAAAATTTACAAGAAAAGCTACACCCAACCTGAGACGAAACACATGCTGTAATTCTTTGGTTTTCCGGTATCAAAACCCCTTCACACTTTTTTCCATCAGGTAACCTAAATAAAAATTTTATTGTACCATCATTGCTCTTAATTTTCTTACTAATCTTAGTGTATTCAATATTAAAATTATTATTTAAATAGTCTTTGCATTTTTTTGAAATATTAGTCATTTGATTAAATGAACTAACTCTTTCTTTCCAAAGCCATCTGAAAATTTGAAGTGACCTAAAACTGGGCTCTTCTAATTTATTTAAAATGTTTTCTAAATCATATAATTTTAATTCTCTTATATTTTTTTTCATAAACAAAAAATCTAAAATTACTAGAATTTAATTTTTAATTAAAAGATTTGCTAAAATCCAATCTTCCTTGGTGGTAATTTTCAAATTCGTTTGTTCTCCCTTAATGAGATTTACTCTTTTAACATTGGATTCTATTAAGGAAATATCATCCGTTTTATTATTTTTTTCTTTTTTATAAGCTTCTTTAATAATATTTCCTCTAAATATTTGAGGTGTTTGTATTAAAATAAAATTTGTCCTGTTTACTGATTTGGTATTTATTTTTTTTTCATCAAATTTTCTTAAAGAATCTTTGAGGCTTAGAAATGGAGCTGCATGACCCTTTTTGAATGCTGAATTAAATATTTTAGTAATTAATTTTTTACTTATAAATGGGCGAACTCCATCATGGATTGTTACCATATCATTGTGAGCTATATTTAAATTATTTAAAGCGTTTCGAACAGACTCATAACGGGTTGATCCTCCAATAACAATGTTATGTTTAAAGTTAAAATTATATTGTTTACAAATAAGTTTCCAATAATTTATTTTATTCTTTTGTAAAACAACAGAAATAATACTGTTTTTATCAAAATTATAAAAAGCGCACAAACTGTGAATTAAAACTGGTTTTTTTCCTAAAATCAAAAATTGTTTTGGTTCATTAGAGCGCATCCTTTCTCCTTTTCCAGCTGCTAAAATTATTACATGATGTTTACCTAACATTGCATATATGATTACAATATCAACATACAATCTCCATAACCAAGAAATTTGTACTTTTCTTTAATTGCTTCTTTATAAGCTTTCATTAACAAATCATGTCCGGAAAAAGAGGAAACTAGCATCATTAATGTTGATTTAGGTGCATGAAAATTTGAAACCATACAATTTGCAATCCTAAAATCATAGCTCGGAAAAATAAATTTATTTGTCCATCCATCAAATGGCTTTAATTTTAAATCTGTTGAAACAGATGATTCTAAAGCTCTTATACAGGTAGTTCCAATTGCACATATTTTTTTTCTATTACTCATGGCTTTATTAACGTTAATTGCAGTTTGTTCTGGAATAAACAATCTTTCTGAATCCATTTTATGCTTTGACAAATCTTCAACTTCAACTGGTTTAAAAGTACCCAAACCAACATGTAATGTAAGTTCACCTAAATGAATTCCCTTTATTTCGGCTCTTTTTAATAAATTCCTACTAAAATGTAATCCTGCTGTAGGTGCAGCTACAGCCCCCTCCACTTTTGCATAAACTGTTTGGTACCTTTCCATATCATTTTTGTCAGGAGATCTATTTAAATATTTTGGTATTGGTGTTTCTCCAAGTTCTTTTAATTTATTTCTAAATTGATCATAGTCACCATCATAAAGAAACCTTAACGTTCTTCCCCTCGATGTTGTATTATCTACGACCTCAGCCACAAGTGAAAAATCATCTCCAAAATATAACTTATTTCCTATTCTTATTTTACGAGCAGGGTCAACCAAAACGTCCCATAATCTTATTTCACTATTAAGTTCTCTCAATAAAAAAACTTCAATTCTAGCACCTGTTTTTTCTTTATTTCCATACATTCTTGCAGGAAAAACCTTTGTGTTGTTTACGATGAACATATCCTGATCATCAAAATACGTTAAAATATCTTTAAACATTTTATGCTCAATTTTGCCAGTAGCCCTATCTATTACCATCATTCTTGATTCATCTCTCTCTGTACTAGGTTTTTTGGCAACTAATTTTTCTGGTAATTCGTAATTAAAATTTGATAATTTATATTTCATGTTGCGAAGTTAAGTGAATAAAAGTTTCTAAATATACAAAATTATATGAGTTGACTTAGTTATTCCAATTCATCTAAAAATATTTTAAATGATTCCATATCAAATGAGGAATCAACATGCTGTTTGCCTATAGATAATCTTTTTAAATCATAAAGATATGCTCCACAACCTAAATATTTTCCAATATCATTTGCTAATGATCTAATATAAGTACCTTTACTACACTCTACTTCAAATGAAATAAATGGCAGGTTTATTTTTTTTATTACCAAACTATAAATTATAACCGTTCTAGGATTAATTTTAAACGTTTCATTTTTTCGAGCTTTTTCGTATGCCCTCTTTCCATTAACTTTTATAGCAGAAAATTTTGGGGGAATTTGAGTTTGTTCACCTAAAAAAAAATTTATGAAATTTTTAATTTTTTTAAATGGAACTTTTTTAAAATCTTTTTGATTTAATTCAGCAGTTTCTCTATCAAAACTCTCTGTGATGTAGCCCAGCTTAATCTTGGCTAAATATGTTTTTTTTAAGTTTTGATACTTTGAAATTTCTTTTGTTTTATTTCCTGTACAAACTATAAGAAGCCCTGTTGCTAAGGGGTCTAGGGTACCTGCATGACCTACTTTAAGTTTTTTTAAGTTATATTTTTTTTTTAGAATTACTCTTATTTTTTTTACAACATCAAAGGATGTCCAATTGATTGGTTTATTTATTAAGATTATATCATTTTTCATTTAAGTACATATACTAAAAATGAACTAAAAGAAATAAGTATACAATACACCCCGAAATATTTTAATTTACTTTGATTAACAATACTTATCATTAGCTTACAGCATAATAAACCAATAATAAAGGTTACAATAAATGCAAGTAAAATATTTAAGTTAATAGATGTTGTTGTAAGTAGATCGGTAAAAAATAAATCTTTAAAAGATTTTCCAATTATGATAGGCAAACAAATTATAAAAGAAAAAGAAGATGCTTCTTTTTTTGTAGCTCCTAATAAAAGGGCACAACATATTGTTGCTCCTGATCTTGAAATTCCCGGCAAAATTGCAATTGCTTGAGCTACTCCAATTAATAGTGCAGCAGCAAAAGAAATA
>JAYYFR010000011.1:0-13182 GCA_036158635.1 Bacteroidota bacterium
AATTGAAATGGTTCTCAATAAGTTCATGACATAGCCTGTCAATAATTATTGATAATTGTTTAGAATTTAATATTATTTTATTTTCCATAATTTAAAAAAAAACCTTCTTTATAATAAATGAAAGAAGGTTTTTAAAAATCAAAATTTATATACTAAATTATTCATCAATTTTGTTTTTCAAATTTGACAATGCATCTATATCTCCCAAAGTCGACTTTTCAACACTCTCTCTCATTTTCTTAACTTTTTTATCAACAGCAAACTTTTCTTTTTTCTTTTCAGACGCTTCTTTTTTTAATTCATCCATAAAAGTCTTAGAATGAGAAACAACTATTCTATTTGAATCTCTGTTAAATTCAATTACTTCAAAATCTAGATTATCTCCGGATTCTAATTTATTTTTATCTTTTCTAACAGAGTGCCTAGATGGGCAAAAAGCCTCAAGACCTTGTTCTTTGAAAAGAATAGTAGATCCTTTATCAAATACGTCAAGAACTTCTCCGTTATGAACTGAACCAAGAGTGAAAATTGTTTCATAAACATTCCAGGGGTCATCTGTTAATTGCTTATGGCCAAGACTTAATCTTCTGTTATCAACGTCAATTTCTAAAACAATAACTTCCATCTCTTCTCCTAATTTAACAAAGTCAGCAGGATGTTTTACTTTTTTAGTCCATGAGAGATCAGAAATATGAACTAATCCATCAATTCCCTCTTCTAATTCAACAAATACACCAAAGTTTGTATAATTAGTTATTTTTCCTTTGATTTTTGAATCAATTGGATATTTTTCTGCTAACTTTTCCCACGGATTAGGAGTTAATTGCTTAATTCCTAAAGACATTTTTCTTTCTTCTCTATCAAGCGTTATAATTGCAGCTTCAACTTCATCTCCAATCTTAAGAAAATCTTGAGCAGATCTTAAATTTGCAGACCACGACATTTCAGAGACATGAACAAGAGCTTCAACACCATCTTGAATTTCAACAAAAGCACCATAATCAGCTAAAACAACAACTTTACCTTTGACTTTATCTCCAACTTTTAAATCTTCAGGTAAAGACTCCCAAGGATGACTAAACAATTGCTTTAATCCTAATTGAATTCTGTTTTTATTATCATCAAAATCTAAAATAACGACTTTTATTTTCTCATCAAGTTTAACAATTTCATTTGGATGATTTATTCTACTCCATGATAAATCTGTTATATGTATTAAACCATCCACTCCACCTAAATCAACAAAAACACCATAAGCTGTGATATTTTTAACAATACCTTCTAAAACCTGACCTTTTTCAAGCTTTGAGATAATTTCTTTTTTCTGTTCCTCAATGTCAGCCTCAATAAGAGCTTTATGTGAAACAACAACGTTTCTAAAATCAGGATTTATCTTAACAACTTTAAATTTCATATTTCTACCAACATACAAATCATAATCTCGGATGGGCTTAACATCAATTTGGGAACCAGGTAAAAAGGCTTCTAAACCAAAAACATCAACTATCATACCCCCTTTGGTTCTACACATTACATATCCATCAACAATTTCTCCATTGTCATGAGCTTCATTTACTTTTCCCCAAGATTTTAAATATCTAGCTTTTTTATGTGAAAGGACAAGTTGACCTGTTTTGTCTTCTTGTTTATCAATTACCACGTCAACTGTGTCTCCCTCCTTTAGATCAGGGTTATATCTGAACTCATTAGTCGAAATAACACCTTCTGATTTTCCAGAAATATCAATAATAACGTCTTTATCTGATTTTTTTAAAACCACACCTTGAATAACATCACTAGAACCCAAAGAGGCTAATGTTTCTGAGTATAATTCTTCCAATTTCTTTTTTTCATCATCACTGTAAGATTGTTCATTTTCAAAATTATCCCAATCAAAATCCTCAATTACATCAGATTCATCTTTAGATTTTTCGGAATCATTAACAGGGGAACTAGCTAGTTCAGGGTTTTCATTATTAGAAACCTCAGAATTATTTACATTTTCAATATTTTCTTCCATCATATTTAATTAATTATTAAATCAAGTCCGCAAATATACAAACTTAGATAAGTTTAAAAAATAAATTACAAAATTTAATTAATCACTATATTTGAAAAAAAAAATCCGAATAATATTGAAAAGCTTTATTTTACCAAAATATTATGAATCTAAATTAATATCAGAAATAAAAAATATTCGTACTGAAAAAGAAAAGCGTACAGATTACAGTCCCACAAAAATATCAATTGGGAACCTAAATTTTTATATACCTAAATACTTTGGATTTTGTTTCGGAGTAAAAAATGCAATTGAAATATGTTATAAAACAATACACGAAAACCCAAACAAAAATATATTTCTTATAAGTGAAATGATACATAACCCAAATGTAAATGAAGACTTAAAAAAAAAAGGAATAAAGTTTTTGCAAGAAAGTACTGGAAAAAAAATTATTTCTTGGGATGAAGTTAATAAAGAAGATATTGTTATAATCCCAGCGTTTGGTACTACCAAAGAAAATATGGATATAATTAAAGCTAAGGGAATTGAAACAAAATCATATGACACCACTTGTCCCTTTGTTACCAAAGTTTGGAACAGAGGAGATCAATTAGCAAAAAAAAACTATACAATTATAATTCATGGAAAGCCCGAGCACGAAGAAACTAAGGCAACCTTCTCTTATTTTGATGAAAATATTCCCAGAATTATCATAAAAAATATGGAAGAGGCAAAGGAACTTTCTAAGTATATAATAAATGAGAAATTACCAAATTTTAAAGAGAAATTCAAAGGAAGATTTTCAAGTGATTTTAGTCCAAAAAAAGATTTTAAAAAAATTGGCGTTATTAACCAAACAACAATGCTAGCTGAAGAAACAAAAGAAATTTCTTCATTTTTTGAAAATGTCATGAATTTAAAGTATGGAGAACTGGACGGCAAAAATCATATTGCCAATACCAGAGACACTCTATGCTATGCAACAAATGAAAATCAAACAAGTATTAAGCAATTAATTAATTTAAATATTGATTTAGCTTTCATAACTGGTGGATACAACAGTTCTAACACATCACAACTTGTCAAAATCTGTGAAAATTATTTTAAAACATTCTTTATTTCATCTGAAAAAAAACTTATTTCTAAAAATGAGATTATTCACTTCGACATGGAACAAAAAATAGAGAGAATCCAAAAAAATTATTTACCTAACAAAAGAAAAATAAACTTTCTAATTACTGGTGGTGCTTCTTGCCCAGATAGTGTTTTAGAAAGATTACTTGAAAAGATTTGTAAATATTATGAACAAAAAATTAATAAGAAAAAAATAATAGAAGAGTTTAAATCAAATTATTAATTACATATTTCTTCTATACTTACCACCAACCTCAAATAAAACATTTGATATTTGACCAAGTGTACAATATTTTGAGGTTTCCATTAAAGTTGAAAAAATATTCTCATTATTCGTAACTGCATATTTCAAAATATTCAACTTCTCTTCACTAACTTTAGAATAATTCTCTTTTAATGTAGTGACAGTATCGATTTGATTTTCTTTTTCTATCTCAGTTGACCTAATAACTTCTTCTGGAATAATGGTTGGAGAGCCTTTAGTATTTAAAAATGTATTTACACCAATTATTGGAAGTTCCCCTGAGTGCTTTAAGCTTTCATAATGAAGAGATTCTTCTTGAATTTTTGATCTTTGATACATAGTTTCCATAGCCCCCAAAACACCTCCCCTTTCCGTTATTCTATCGAACTCATCAAGTACTGCTTTTTCAACAAGTTCAGTTAATTCCTCAATTATAAATGACCCTTGTAATGGATTTTCATTTTTTGTTAAACCAAGTTCTTTGTTTATAATTAATTGAATAGCAACAGCTCTTCGAACAGATTCTTCAGTAGGGGTAGTAATTGCTTCATCATATGCGTTTGTATGTAAAGAATTACAATTATCATAAATTGCGTATAACGCCTGTAAAGTTGTTCTTATGTCATTAAAATCTATTTCTTGAGCATGTAAGGACCTACCTGATGTTTGTATATGATACTTTAATAATTGAGACCGTTCGTTACCTCGGTATTTATATTTTATAGCTTTAGCCCATATTCTTCTGGCAACTCTTCCAATAACTGCATATTCTGGGTCTATTCCGTTAGAAAAAAAGAAAGATAGATTAGATGCAAATTCATCTATTTTCATTCCACGGCTCAAATAGTATTCAATGTATGTAAAACCATTAGCTAATGTAAAAGCCAACTGAGTAATTGGGTTAGCTCCAGCTTCAGCAATATGGTAGCCAGAAATAGAAACTGAGTAAAAATTTTTAATATTTTTCTTTATGAAATACTCTTGAATGTCACCCATAACTTTTAAAGAAAATTCAGTTGAAAATATGCAAGTATTTTGAGCTTGATCCTCTTTTAATATATCTGCTTGTACAGTACCCCTAACCTTATTTAAGGTTTGTTTTTTTATTTTTTCATATACTTTTTTATCAATGACATCCTGACCAGTTAATCCTAGTAACATTAAACCTAGACCATTATTTCCAGGTGGGAGCTTTCCGGAATATTTAGGTCTTTTTTTATTTTTAAATAATGATTTGATTTTTTTATTTACTACTTTTTCTAAAGAATTTTCTTTAATATAAATTTCACATTGTTGATCAATTGCAGCGTTTAAAAAAAATGCTAAAATAATTGGTGCTGGCCCGTTTATTGTCATAGAAACAGATGTTAAAGAATCAACAAGATTGAAGCCGGAATATAATTTTTTTGCATCATCAAGACAACAAATTGAAACACCGGCATTACCAATTTTTCCATAAATATCAGGTCTATAATCTGGATCATTTCCGTATAAGGTAACTGAATCAAAAGCAGTAGATAGTCTCTTAGCCGGCATTCCTGAACTTAAATAGTGAAATCTTTTATTAGTTCGCTCAGGACCACCTTCGCCAGCAAACATTCGTGTTGGATCTTCACCTTCTCTTTTAAATGGAAAAATTCCTGATGTAAAAGGAAACTTTCCTGGAACATTTTCTTGTAGTTGCCATTTCAGTATGTCACCAAAATCTTTATATTTTGGCAAAGAGACTTTTGGAACTTTAATATTAGATAATGATTTTGTAAAATTTTTGATTGATATTTCTTTTTTTCTAACATTAAACTTAAATGTGGGATTTTTGTATAGTTTTTTTAAGTTGTCCCATTGTTTTATTAATTTTTTATTCTCAGAATTCAATTTTTGCTCCTTTAGTAACAAAACTTTTTTGATTTTTATTAATAGTTCTGACTCTGTATTTTCTTTTTCAAGTATTTTTTTTGTTGAGTTTAAATTATATATTTCGCTTGCTATATTTTTTTGTTCATCAACCCATGTATTATAACTACGATTTTCATCAGAAATTTCAGATAAATACCTAATTCTTTTTTGAGGAATTATACAAATTCTTTCATAAGACGGTATTTTTTTTGTTGAAGAGGAAAAATTTTTAAAATTTTTATCATTTATTTTTCTTAAAATAAAATTATATAAATTATTCAAACCTGGATCATTAAATTGAGAGGCTATTGTTCCAAATACAGGCATTGAATCAATATTTTTTGAAAACAAGTTGTTATTTCTTTGGTACTGTTTTTTTACGTCTCTCAGAGCATCCAAAGACCCCCTCCTATCAAATTTATTGATCGAAATAATATCTGCAAAATCTAACATATCTATTTTCTCTAATTGAGTTGCAGCGCCGTATTCAGGAGTCATTACATATAACGAAATATCAGAGTGATCTAATATTTCTGTATCAGATTGACCAATACCTGAGGTTTCTAAAATTATTAAATCAAAATTTGCAGCTTTCAGTATAGCAATAGCATCATTGACATGAGCTGATAAAGCTAAATTAGCTTGTCTTGTAGCTAAGGACCTCATATAAATTCTTGGATTATTTGAAGAGTTCATTCTGATCCTATCTCCTAATAAAGCCCCCCCACTTTTTCTCTTCGAAGGATCAACACAAATTACGCCAATTTTTTTTTCCTTAAAATCATTTAAAAATCTTCTAAGTAACTCATCTACGAGTGAAGACTTACCAGCACCTCCAGTACCAGTAATTCCTAAAACTGGTATCTTTGAAGATTTAGATAATTTCTTAATAATTGTCAAATCTTTTTTAACAATTTTTGGGTAGTTCTCAGCAGCAGAAATTAATCTTGAAATATTATTATCTAAATTTAAATCTTTAATGCAACCTGTAATTTTATTTCCTAAAGGAAAATCTGATTTTTTTACTAAATCATTAATCATGCCCTGCAAACCCATTTTTCTACCGTCATCAGGGTGATAAATTTTTGTTATTCCATATTTATGTAAATCTTTAATTTCCTCAGGTAATATAGTCCCTCCACCTCCTGCAAATATTTTAATATGTGATGATTTTTTTTTCTTGAGAAGATCAAACATATATTTTAAATACTCGTTATGTCCTCCTTGGTAAGATGTCATGGCAATAGCATTTGCATCTTCTTGAATTGCACAATTAACTACTTCCTCAACTGAGCGATCGTGACCCAAATGAATAACCTCACATCCAGTAGATTGAATAATTCTTCTCATTATATTAATAGCTGCATCATGACCATCAAATAAACTTGCAGCAGTAACAATTCTAATTTTATTTTTTGGTTTATAAACTTTTTCAGACATAAGATTACAGAAGTGTTATTTGATTATTTATTGAGTCTATCTTGATTTTAGCATCTTTCTGTTTTTTTCTTTCTAAGTTTAACACCTTTTCCGGAGCATTATTTATAAAATTTTTATTAGAAAGTTTCTTTTCTATAGAGTTTAAAAAAGAAACCTGATAATCAAGCTCTTTTTGTAATCTTATTTTTTCTTCTTCTTTATTAATTATTAGAGGAAGTATGAGATAGTATCTGTTTGTTTCTAATAAAAAAGGAAAAGAATCCTCAACTTTTTCATTAACAAATTCAATTTTTGAAATAAAACACATTTTTTTCAAAACTTCAATTTGTGATTTTTCTAGGGTCCCTTCATAATAAAGTTCTATGGGTTTTTTTGGAGCTAAACCTTTGTCTTTTTTTATTTTTCTAATTTTTGAAATAAGTTTAAATAAATATGTAAATGAACTTAATAATTTTTTATTAGATTTTTTAACTTCAGGCCATGATGCAAAAACAATACTTTCAGTATTTTCTCTTGTAATAATTTTTCTCCAAACCTCCTCTGTAATAAAAGGCATAAAAGGATGTAAAATTATCATTAGCCTTTCTAAAAAGTGAATAGTTTGTTCTTTTGTTTTACTATCAATTTCATGATTCTGGGGCTTAATTAGCTCTAAATAATAACTACAAAAATCATCCCAAATTAATTTGTAAGTTTTCATTAAACATTCTGAAATTCGAAATTTTTCAAATGAATCATTAATACTTTTTAATGATTCTGAAAGTTTACTGTCAAACCAATTTGCAGTAACTCTGTTTAATTCAGACTGGTTATTAGATGATACTTCCCATGAATTTATTAATCTAAAAGCATTCCATATTTTATTAGAAAAATTTCTTCCTTGCTCACATAAAGATTCATCAAATAAAAGATCATTTCCCGCGTTAGAAGAAAAAAGCATTCCAGACCTTACACCATCAGCTCCATATTTATCAATTAGCTCAATTGCATCAGGTGAATTACCTAAAGATTTAGACATTTTCCTTCTTTTTTTATCTCTTACAATTCCAGTGAAATATACATTTTTGAATGGAATTGATTTAGTAAATGTAAAACCAGCCATTATCATTCTGGCAACCCAAAAGAAAATGATATCTGGACCTGTTACTAAATCATTAGTTGGAAAATAATATTCTAATTCACTATTATTTTTTTTATTAATACCGTCAAAAACACTGATGGGCCAAAGCCAAGAAGAAAACCATGTATCTAAAACATCTTCATCTTGTTTGATTTCTGATAATTTGATGTTTTTAAAACCATTAATTTTTTTAATTTTTATTAAGGCTTCATTTTTATTCTTGGCAACTACAAACTCATCGTTGTTATAATAAAAAACAGGAATTCTATGGCCCCACCATAATTGTCTTGAAATACACCAATCTTGAATATTTTCCATCCAATGCTTATATATGTTTTTAAAATTTTTAGGATAAAAGTTTATTTTACTCTTTAATACAGCATCTAATGCAGGTTTGGACATTTTTTTTACATTACAAAACCATTGCATTGATAATTTTGGCTCAATAACCACATTTGTTCTCTCAGAAAAACCTACTTTATTCTTTATAGTTTCTATTTTTTTAAGTTGACCAATAGACTCAATATCCTTAATTATCTGTTTTCTGACTTCAAATCTATCTTCACCAATATACAGTTTACCTTGTTCACTTATCAATCCATTATCGTCAATTACAGAGATGATTTGTAAATTATTTTTTTTTCCAATCTTGTAATCATTAATATCATGAGCTGGTGTTACTTTTAAAGCTCCTGTACCAAAATCAGGATCAATATAACTATCAGAGATAATAGGAATTTCCCTATTTAACAGAGGGACTAATGCTTTTTTTCCAATGAGTGATTTATATCTTTTATCTGTAGGATTAACGCAAATAGCAGTGTCTCCTAAAATTGTTTCAGGTCTTGTTGTAGCTATAGTAATTGTACCTTCATTAGCTTTTAACTTATAATTAATATAATACAAAGGTGAGTTTTGTTCTTTGTAAATAACTTCTTCGTCAGAAATAGCTGTTTTAGCCATTGGATCCCAATTAACCATTCTAACCCCTCTATATATTAGTCCTTTTTCAAATAATTCTATAAAAACATTAATTACAGATTCTGACATATCATCATCCATGGTAAATTTTACTCTGTCCCAATCACATGAAGCGCCTAATCTTTTTAGTTGGTTTAAAATTATATTCCCATGCTTTTCTTTCCAATCCCATGCATGTTTTAAAAAATTTTCTCTTGAAATTTGTGATTTTAAAATACCATCTTTTTTTAATTTATCAACAACTTTTGCCTCAGTTGCAATTGAAGCGTGATCTATTCCAGGAACCCAACATGCATTAAAACCTAAATGCCTAGCTCTCCTGACTAAAACATCTTGAATTGTATTATTCAAAACATGACCCATATGTAAAATTCCAGTTACATTTGGAGGAGGCATTAACAAAGTATAATTAGATTTAGACTTATCAATTTTTGATGAAAAAAAATTATTTTTTAACCAATAATTATAAAGTTTAGTTTCAACTTCATTAGAATTATATGTTTTGTTTATTAAATTTTTCATTTTAAAATTGACTTAAACAAATCTACAATATTTATGTCTTTTTAAAGCTTTGAACAAAGAAATTTGAATTTGTTTTATTAAATATAAAAAGTTAGATTTGTAATCTAAAAAAAATGAAAATGAAACTAAAATATTTACTAGCTTTTTGTCTATTTTTTTTCGTTACTAATATTAACGCACAAGATAAAATAATTATTAACCCTAATGCTCCAGAAATTACATTTGAAAAAGAATTAATTGATATGGGAACCTACAATCAATTTGATGATGATAGTTCAAAGTGTGAATTTATATTTACAAATACTGGAAAAGAACCCTTAATTATTGAAAAAGCAAAAGGAAGCTGCGGTTGCACGGTGCCAGAATGGCCAAAAGATCCAATAGCTCCAGGTGAATCTGCTGTAATTAAAGTAAATTATGATGAAAAACGTGTAGGTCCTTACACTAAAAGTATTACAATAACATCTAATGCTAAGACATCTCCTAAAATTGTTAAAGTAAAAGGTAAAGTTATTCCTGATGAATCAAACAACAGCCCAATTCTAAAACATTCTGGAAGCGCACCAATTGTTAAATAATTTTATGTAATTTATGCCTAATATTTCTTTTAAGGGTATAAATATGCCCGAATCACCAATTAGGAAACTTGTTCCTTTCTCTGAGATTGCCAAAAAAAAAGGTAAAGAAGTTATTCATTTAAATATAGGACAACCTGATGTTAAACCTCCAGAACAAGTCATTAAAAAAATTAATAATTTCAATATTTCAAAAATTGAATATAGTCACTCAGCGGGCATAGAAAAATATAGAGAAGGAATTGCTAATTACTATCAACAAAATAATTTAAATATTCTAAAAGATGATATATTAATTACAACCGGTGGCTCAGAAGCCTTAATTTTCACAATAAATTCTATAACTGACCCAGGAGATGAAATAATAATACCGGAACCTTTCTATGCTAATTATAACGGTTTTTCTAAATTAGCTAACGTGGAAATTAAGCCAGTTATTTCAAATATTAAAAATGGTTTCCGTTTGCCTGAAATTACTAGTTTTGAAAAAACAATAACAAAAAAAACAAAAGCAATTTTGATTTGCAACCCAAATAATCCTACTGGGTACCTTTATACAAAAAATGAAATACATACACTTGCAAAAATTGCAAAACAATATGACATATTTTTAATTGCAGATGAAGTTTACAGAGAATTTATTTATGATAAAAGAAAACACTATTCTATCCTTTCTGAAAAAGATATAAGTCAAAATGCGATTGTAATTGATTCAACTTCTAAAAGATACAGTATGTGTGGAGCTAGAGTTGGCTGTATAGTCTCGAAAAACAAAAATTTAATTGAAACTTGCTTAAAATTTGCTCAAGCCAGGTTAAGTCCTCCAACATTTGGTCAGTTAGCTGGAATTGCTGCGCTACAAACAAACGAGGAGTATTTTAAAAATGTTATCTCAGAATACCAAGAAAGAAGAAATCTTTTAGTAACAGAGCTAAACAAAATCAATGGTGTTATTTGCCCAATGCCAAAAGGAGCTTTTTACTGTATAGCTAAATTACCAATCGAAAATGCAGATGATTTTTGTAAATGGATATTAAAAGACTTCGATGTGAATAACACTACTTTGATGATGGCTCCAGCTAGTGGTTTTTATAGTACTAAAAATACTGGTAATAATGAAGTTAGAATAGCATATGTATTAGAAAAAAATAAAATTCTTCAAGCTTGCGATATTTTAAATAAAGGCTTGAAAAAATATAGACAATTATAAATATTATTTTCTTTTATAAAGAAGATACTTTTCTCTAATTTTCAAAAAATCATTAAGTTCAGTTGCCCATGAATTTCTTATTCTTTCAGAATCCCAACCTAATTTAATTTTTTTCATAAGAGTAGAGTTACCAGCTAATTTATTAAAGAAAGAATTAAAAAAAACATTTTCTTTTGGGTATGCTAAATATGTATTAATTATTAAATCCAAATCAATTTGATTATACTTTATAGAGACTGAGTCATTGTTAAGAAAAAATTTTAAACCAAAACATTCTTTATTTTTAAATTTTGGATTCTTGCTCTCCATTCTAGATTTTGGGGTAAAAGAAAATTCATTTGAAAAGAGATACTCAGAAAAATCATGACTAAGCATAATACCATCTAACTCAGGAGCACCTAAAACTTGAAAAGGGTAATCAGTACCTCTTCCTATACTTATAACTGTTCCTTCAAAAAAACATAATGTTGGGTATAAGAATATTGAAAAATTTGTTTTTAAATTAGGAGATGGAGAGACATTAAGTTGAGAATTTGTTATATAATAATTATTTTTTTTAGGAAAAGGAATAACTTTAAGATCACATTTCAAAGAGTCTGATAGCCAATTTTCACCATTTATCATTAATGCGTATTCCCCTATTGTCATTCCATATAAAACTGGGACTTGATGCATGCCAACAAAAGAACTATAATTCATATCTAAAACCGGACCATCTACATAATTAGAATTTAAATTATCCCTATCTAAAACAATTAATGGCGTCTTAGTTTCAGCACAAGCCTCCATGACGTAATGTAAAGTTGATATATAGGTGTAGAATCTAACACCTACATCTTGAATATCAAATAATATTAAATCTAAATTTTCAAGTAAAGTAGAAGAAGGTTTTTTTTTGTCTCCATAAAGAGAGTATATAGGTATATTTTTAAACGATTCATTTTTAATTTTCTCCCCTGCGCCATAATTAATTTTAAATCCATGTTCTGGAGCAAAAATGGATTTGACATTAATTCCAAGGTTAATTAAACTATCAATTAAATGAATGTTATCAATTTTAGAATTTTGATTAACAACTAAACCAATTTTTTTTTTTACTAAATAAGGAAGATATAATTCAGGGTGGTCAATTGACTTATTTTGAGTAAAAATAAATAAAGGAACTAAACTCCAAAAAAATAATTTAAAACTTACATTCATTTTAATCTTCTGTATATATTTGAATTAATAATTAATTTAAAATTGAATATAGAAAAATTTATATCAAAAAGACTAGATAAAAAAAATTCTAAAAAAAAATACTCTAAGTCAATCAGTGATCTTTGTGTAATTGCAGTTGCATCAAGCTTAGCTATTATTATTATTTCAATCTGTACAGGAAAGGGACTAGAAGAAAGTATTAAAAAAAACTTTATTGATTTAAATGGAAATATTATTATTGAAAATTACTCTAATTCAAACAATGAACATAATATAGGAGAAAAAGGAATATATTTAAATGATTCAATCTTAAATAAGATTAGAAAAATCCCAGAAGTTAAATTTATAAATAAAGTTATAGCCACTTTTTCTGTTATCAGTAATAATAAAGATTTTATAGGTATAATATTAAATGGAATTGACTACGAAAACAATAAAGATTTTCTAAACAAAAAAATTATAAAGGGAAAAAAACCAATAAATAAATTTGATATTCTAATTTCTAAATCACAATCAAGAGAGTTAAACTTAAAACTAAATGATACGATTCTTTTAAGTTTTATTCGAAAAAATCAAAATAAATATGAAGACACCCACAGCAAAATGAGAATTTGTGGAATCTATGAGTCAGAAATTGAAAATTTTGACAAAAATATTTGTTTTGTAAACTTAAATTACATTGAAAAAAAAATTGGATGGAAAAATCAATTCAGCTCATATAAGATTTTTTTAAATAACAATAAAAAAACAGTACAAGTAAATAATTATATTAATAATAATATAAATGGCATTTCAAATAACTATTTGACTAAATCATATTCAATTTATGAAAAATACACAAATATATTTGACTGGATA
>JAYYFR010000012.1:0-42420 GCA_036158635.1 Bacteroidota bacterium
GATTAAAAATAAATAAATTGAAAACCAAAAAAATATTTTTATTTGTTTCTAAAAACATATTTAAGTTATTGTTTTTTTTTCTTTTTATTTGGCTTATTTTTTTTGATGAAAATGCTTTAATTCGACACGTAAAATTAAGTAAAGAAATTAAAACTCAGGAAAAGGAAATTGAACGGTTTAGAGAAATAATTAGAAAAGACAGCACTTTAATCAGCATTTTAAATACAGATACCTTAAATGCTAATCTTGAAAAAATTTTAAGAGAGGAATATCTACTATCAAAACCTAATGAAATTATTTATAAAATAGAAAAATAAAATGGAAAAGATATTTTCTTCAATTAATGAATTTTCAACACAAACAAAAAAAGATTGGATACGTAAATTTGACAATGAAAATTTTAATATTAAAAAAATACAACATTCAATTAATGATAAATTATTTGATCCAATATATTTTGAAGAAGAGATTAGTCAAAAAACTACATTTCATAAAAATAAAAAATGGAACATCTGCGTAGAAATCAATGTAACTAATGTTGAACAATCTAATTTAGATGCTATAAATGCAATTTCTGACGGAGCAAATACTATTTGTTTTAACTTAAAAAGTATAAGCATAACAAAAAAAAAATTAGACTCTTTATTAAAAGACATAAATCTTAAAAAAATCTTTATTGAATTCAAAAAAACAAAAAAAGGTTCAGAAATTTTAGATTATCTATCATCACACAAGGATAATAAATATATTCAAGGATGTATTCATGACATTATTATAAATGAAAAAATTTACATAAAAACAAAAAAAAAATTACAGAAATATAAATTTCATTTTTTGCAAATTAGAGATACAAATTTTTTAGATTTAAAAAATAAAATTCCTTCATTCATCGATCCCAATTTTATTCAATTTAATTTTATTTTGTCTAATAACATTATGTTTGAAATTGCTAAAATTAGAGCTTTCAGAATTTGGTATCAAAATGAGTATAAATCAACTCCATATGTTTCCTCTGAAACAAAACTAAAAAGTAAAAATTATCACCAGTTAATTCAAAGTAGTTTTCAAGCACTATCCTCTTTTATTGGCGGAAGCGACTCACTAAAAATCACATATAAAAATATTAATCATGGAATTAAACAACAACTAATATTACAACACGAAGGTTTGTTACATAAAGTAATCGACCCTTTTTTTGGAAGCAATTATATTGAAAAAATAACTAATCACCTGAAACCTGATAACACTGAATTTAAAATAAAGGGGGAAAATAGTACTTGGTTAAGTCCTGAGGGAATTAAAATTAAATCTAAATACTCCTCATTAGATCTTAAGGGTGTTGAACACTTAAATTTTGGTGCAGGAACCGCTCCTTTCTTGAGAGGACCATATACAAGCATGTATTGCCAAAGAAAATGGACTATTCGACAATATGCAGGATTTTCTACAGCTGAAAAATCAAATGAATTTTATAAAAAAAATTTAAAATCCGGACAAACTGGTTTATCTGTTGCTTTTGATTTACCAACTCACAGAGGTTATGACTCTGACCATGAAAGAGTGAAATCGGATGTTGGTATGGCGGGAGTTGCAATTGATACTGTAGATGACTTAAAAACTTTATTTGATGGTATAGACATTGAAAATACTTCAATTTCAATGACAATGAATGGAGCAGTTTTACCAATTATGTCATTTTTAATTGTATGTGCTAAAGAAAAAAATATTTCATTAAAAAAATTAAGTGGCACAATTCAGAATGATATTTTAAAAGAGTTTTTAGTTAGAAACACATACATTTACCCCCCACAGCAATCAATGAAGATTGTTGGTGATATTTTCAAATACACTTCAAAAAAAATGCCAAAATTTAATTCAATAAGTGTTAGTGGTTACCATATGCTTGAGGCTGGAGCTACAGCAGAATTAGAGCTAGCTTATACATTAGCTAATGGCTTAGAATATTTGAAAACAGGAATTAAAAGTGGATTAAATATTGATGATTTTGCACCAAGAATTTCATTTTTTTGGGGTATTGGAATGAATTTCTTTATGGAAATTGCAAAAATGAGAGCTGCGAGAGTTTTGTGGGCTCAGATTGTCAATAAATTTAAGCCAAAAAATCAAAAGTCATTAATGCTCAGAGCTCATTGTCAAACTTCGGGTTGGAGTTTAACAGAACAAGACCCATTAAATAACATAACAAGAACATGTATTGAAGCCTTAGCATCAGTTTTAGGAGGAACTCAATCATTACACACTAATGCATTTGATGAAGCAATAACATTACCAACAGAGAAATCTGCAAAAATAGCTAGAGACACTCAACTGTTTTTACAAAAGGAATCAAAAATTTGTCAATTAATTGATCCTGTCGGTGGAAGTTTTTACATAGAAAAATTAACATCAGAACTAATCAAAAAAACAAAAAAAATAATAACAGAAGTTGAAGAAAATGGAGGAATGACAAAATTAATTGAATTAGGAATTCCTAAAAATAAAATTGAAGAAGCTGCTATCAAAAGACAAGCTCAAATTGATTCTAAATCAATATTAATAATTGGATTAAATGCATTTCAAAATAAAAACAAAACAAAAGTTGAAGTTTTAGATATAAATAATTTAAAAGTTCAAAAAAGTCAAATTTCAAAAATTCAAAAAGTAAAAGAAAATAGAAATAAAAAGAAAGTTGAAAAAGCTTTAAAAAATATAACTAGTTCTTGTAAAAATGATTCAAGTAATTTATTAGATTTATGCGTTGAAGCAGCAAAGGAAAGAGCAACTTTAGGAGAAATTTCATTTGCTATAGAAAAAGAATACAACAGATATATTCCTGAAAAAACTATTTCTACTGGAATTTACTCTATGCAAATGGAAGAAAATAAGAAATTTAAAAAAGCAAAAGAAAAAATTAATCTCTTTTCCAAAATAAACGGAAGACGACCAAGAATTTTAGTAGCAAAAATTGGGCAAGATGGTCATGATAGAGGTGCAAATGTTATTGCTACAAGTTTTTCAGATCTTGGATTTGATGTTGATATAGGACCATTATTTCAAACACCTGAAGAAATAACGAAACAAGCAATTGAAAATGACGTTCATATAATTGGAATATCTAGTTTGGCAGGGGGACATAAAACATTAGTTCCAGAATTAATTAAGTGTATTAAAAAACAAACAAGAAATAAAATACATATTGTTTTAGGAGGTATTATACCGGAAAAAGACTACAGTTACTTAAAGAAAAAAGGGGTTGATAATATTTTTGGCCCAGGTACTATAATAGCTGAAGCCGCAATTGAAATTATTGAGTCAATTTCTAAAAAATGAAAGTAATAGATATTTTAAAAGGAATTAAAAAAGGCGATATAGGCATTTTATCAAAAGCAATAACGCTCGTAGAAAGCACAACATCGAGTGATAGAATTAAAGCAAATAAATTAATTGATTTATGTCTAAAAGAAAGAAAAGAAACTAAAAAAATTTGTATTAGTGGACCTCCTGGAGTTGGAAAAAGCACATTCATAAATCAACTTGGGTTTTATTTATTAAATAATAAAAAAAGAATTGCTGTTCTAGCGATTGACCCAAGCAGTAAGAAGTCAAATGGGAGTATTTTAGCTGATAAAACAAGAATGTCTGATATCTCTTCTCACAAAAATGTGTTCATTCGCCCCTCACCAAGTAGTGGTTCACTAGGCGGAATCAATAGTTCAACAAGAGAAAGTGTAATTTTATGTGAAGCTTTTGGATTTGATGTTATTATTATTGAGACTGTTGGTGTTGGTCAAAATGAAATTGATGGCTATTCAATTTCAGATTGTTATATTTTACTTACACTTCCTAAATCTGGAGATCAAATACAAGCAATAAAAAAAGGAATACTAGAATTTGCTGATTTTATTATTATCCATAAGTCTGACCTAATTAGTAAAGTGGAACTAGTAAAAGAAAAAAATTATTATTTGGAGACCTTCAATAATAAAAAAATAGTTGAAAGCTTTTCATCAATTAAAAAAACAGAAATTGGAACAATCTGGAAAAAAATTGAAAATCATTCCTCAAAAAAAGACTTAATAAATAAACAAATGAAATTGCTACATGAAGCTATAAAAGAGGAACTAAAGTATAAATTTTATAAAGACTCTGAAGTCAAGGTTCAAATAAATAGATATAAGAGAGACAATCTAGATGGATTGAACATGAAAAAGATAGCAAAAAAATTAGTAGAAAACTTTTTAAAATAAATTTTGTATTATTTTTTCTATTGAAATCCCTTCGGCTTCAGCTTTATAATTTTTAACTAATCTATGTCTCAAAACGTCTGTTGAAACTGCTCGAACGTCTTCAATATCTGGAGAATACTTTCCATTTAATACGGCATGCATTTTTGCTCCTAAAATTAAATTCTGAGAGGCTCTTGGACCAGCTCCAAAATCAATAAACTTTTTTATTTGATCTGGACAATTTTTAGAGTCGGGCCTAGTTTTTCTCACTAATTCAACAGCATAAGAATAAACATTATTTGTTATAGGTAAATTTAGTAAGCAGTTCTGAAATTTTAAAATATCATCAGCTCCTAAAACCTTATTTATTTGTTGATGATTAGTTGAAGTGGTACTTTTTACTATTTTAAGTTCTTCTTCTAAACTAGGATAATTTATTAAGATACTGAACATAAACCTATCTAGTTGAGCTTCTGGCAAGGGATAGGTACCTTCTTGTTCTATTGGATTCTGAGTAGCTAAAACAAAAAAAGGATTATCTAATTTGTAGGTAACTCCTGAGACTGTAACGGATTTTTCTTGCATTGCTTCTAAAAGAGCAGATTGTGTTTTTGGAGGTGTTCTATTTATTTCATCAGCTAAAATAATATTACCAAATAAGGGTCCCTTAACAAATTTAAAATTTCTATCATTATCGATAATCTCTGCACCCATAATATCAGACGGCATTAAATCAGGGGTGAATTGAATTCTATTGAATTTTAAACCTAGAGTTTTTGAAATTGAATTAATCAACAATGTTTTAGCAAGACCAGGCACTCCAATTAAAACAGCATGACCTCCTGAAAGGATAGTAATTAGTATCTTGTTTATTACATTTGTTTGACCAATAACTATCTTAGAGACTTCTAATTTAATTTTTTCACAAGAATGTACTAAATTTTCAATATTCTGAATTTCTGAGTTATTTGACATAATAAAATTATAAATGTTTATTCCATTCGTAATTAAAATCTAAATCAATGAAATCTTCATCAATATGGATAAATGTGTTTTTAATTTTTAAGTTAATCCATTCCAACAGCATATTTTGCTTTTTATTATTTTCAGCATAAATTTTAATTAAATTAAAATCATCAGTAGGATTTGCAAAATGTGCATCTTTTTTCTTTACTAATTTTATTAGTCTGTAGCCCTCTTTTCCGTCAATGCTTTTATAATACAAGGGATCAGAAATATCATCTTCTTCTAAATTAATTATGTTTTGTTTAATTAAAGGATCGATTTCGTCTAAAAAAAAGTTTAATTCTCCTGTTTGATCGTTTATTAATAATCCTCCATTATGTTTTGTTAAGTCATCATCAGAATACTTTCTAGCAGCGGTTTCAAAAGAAATTAAACCGTTATTTAAATCTTCTCTTAAAGAAATCAAAACATTTTTTGATTCATTTAACTCCTTGTAAAATATTTTAGGAACCATTAGTATATGAGCAAAATCAACAACACCGCCTTTACGATCTAATAATTTAGCAATATGAAAACCAAAATCAGTTTTAAAAACATTGGAAATCTCACCGACCGAAAGACTAAAAATTACTGATTCAAATTTTTTTTCTAATTGGCCTTTTTTTACACCAAAATATTCACCTCCTGTTCTTGATGAACCTGGATCTTCTGAATATAAGATAGCCATTGTAGAAAATTTATCTCCACTTTCAATTCTCTCTTTTAAATTATTAAGTTTACTCTTCGTTTCTAAAATTGAGGAATCAGAAGGGTTGGGTAATATCAAGATTTGCGCAATTTGAAATTGATTTTCTATGAATGGTAAACTATCTTTTGGAATGTCCTCATAATACTTTGAAATTTCAGAGGGAGTTATATCAACAAATCGAGTTATTTCTTGTTGCATCATTTGAGCTGTAAGCTGTTCTCTTATATTGACTGACAACTCATCCTTAATTTGAGCTATAGTTTTATCAAAATATTTTTCAACTTTTTTTACAGAACCTATTTGAGAAATTATATAGTCTAAACGTCTATTTAAATTATTATTGACTTCCATATCGCTAACTTCAATACTATCAATTTTAGCATGATAAACTAAAAGCTTTTGAAATAATAATTCTTCTAATACTTGTTTTGAAAGTAGTGAGTCAGAAAGAGTTGAACTAGTTTGGGATTTATATTGCATTATATTTTCCTGCAATTCACTATAGAATAATACTTCATCTCCAACCATAGCAACAATTCCATCTAATTTTTTCTTTTTTTCTTGAGAAAAAGAAAAAATACTAATTAGAATAAAGAGAAAAAAGATTTTAAAATTAAACATACAGTTATTTATGCTTTTAATATACAAATTTTATTAAGAAAATTGAGGAAATTACTCTGTAGTATAAACATTACCTTTCCAAATAAAGTAATTATCTTTTGAAGAACCTAAATCTCTAACTGCTTTTCTGTATGCTTGAGAAAAACTGCCATTATACTCAGGTATATTTTTTGACACTTTATCTTTATTAATTAACTCTTCTAATCTATTTTCTTTTAATAATTTAAGTACATTTTTATTAATTTCGATTTCATATTTTTTCTTTAATAAGGCTAACCACTCTTCCTCTAATAAATTTTGATACTCGGAAATAACTAGTCCCTTGATTTCAGATAAAGGTTTTGGAGATTTTTTTAGAGTATCTGTTAATACATTTAAATAAAAAACTCCCTCCGAAAAGTAACTTGACTTAAAATTTGAAATTTCTTTAATAGGAATAACTTCCTCATAAATTTTTAAATTAAGATTAGATTCCTTATTAAGTTTTTTATCAATTAATTGATCAGTAAGTCCTCTTGAAATATATCTCAATAACTTCTTGTTATTATTTTCATCATAAGTTTCATAAACTTTTTTAACAACTCTTTCAGGATTGAAATATTTTTCAGATTTTGAATTGTTAATTAAAGAATTATAAAATTGATTTAGACCCGAGGTGTCCTTTACAGCTTTAGACCAAACTTTCTCATTCATTAAATCAAATAAAAGAATACCATCATGATATTCGTCCATTAGAAGAGAAAACTCAGAGTATCTTAATTCTAAATTTTTGTTTTCAAAATTGATAATACTTTGCTCAACAAACATTCTGTATAACTCATCAATCAATAATTTTGAATTTTCTTTTCCTCTAAAGCTATTTTTGAAGTTAATTATAAACTCCGAAAAATCTTTTTGTTTAAATAATTTAATAGTCCCATTGAAACTTAAACTAAATAAATTTTTGTTAGATTTCTTTAAGAAATCAGATGAGCTTTTTGCTTGTAAAATATCTTCGCTTGAAATTTTATAAAAGATATTTAAATACTTTTTACTTTCTTCAAATGAATAAAAATCTTTACATCTTTTAATTAAAGCGTCTCTGCTTTTTTGTGACCTAGAATCCTTTTCAACTCTAGATTTTAAATTAGATTCAATATCAGTAAAACTTGGAAGAGGTTTTTTATCTAATAATTTAATTATATGCCATCCAGCAGGTGTTTTTATTGGTTCAGAAATATCACCAATATTTATCAGATTAAAAGATGCATTAGAGAAAGTCTCATACATATTGACTTTATTTGTCACACCAAACCAATCTAGCTCACCACCTTTTGAACCAGATTTTTTATCATCAGAATATTTTTTTGCTAAATCTTCAAAATTATCTCCATTAGTTAAAAGATTATATATTTCGTATATTTTTTTTCTTGCAATTGAATCGCTTCCAGTCTTTTTATCTTTAACCAACATAATATGAGCCACTTTAACATCTCCTCTAGAATTTCTAATATCATTAACTTTTAAAATATGATATCCAAAACTTGTTTTAACTGGTTTAGATACTTCTCCTTTATTGGTGTTGTACGCAGCAGATTCAAATGGATATACCATTCTTAATGCAGAAAAATAACCCAATGATCCTTTATTATTTGCAACAGATGGATCTTCTGAATATTTTACAGCTAAATCCTCAAAGCTCGCTCCGTTATAAAATTCTTTTCTAATGCTATTTATTTTATTGTAAGCCTTTAAGGTGTCTTCAGGTGTTGCAGAGGGGTCAAGAGTAATTAATATATGACTAGCATTAATTTCATATTTCAATCTTTCATAAGCTTCTTTTAATAGCTCTTCAGTTACTTTTGTGTCATTTAAATAAGATTTACTTAATTGATTTCTGTATCCTGCTAATTCTTTTTTAAATGATGTTAGAGTATCCATTCCTAAAGATTCAGCTTCAATTACTTTTAACTTAAAATTGATAAATAAATTTATGTACTCATCAATTTCATCAGCTTTTAAAACTGTATCAGCATCTGTTCTATTTTTATTATAAATATTTAAGAATTCATCTGGAAAAATAAGGTTGTCCCCGATTTTCATAAGATATTTATCTTGTGAAAATAGAAAAGAAAAAGTAAATAAAAATATTAATAAAAATTGTTTCATAATTATAGTTTTATCTTGAATAATTAGGAGCTTCTCTAGTTATAGTTACATTGTGCGGATGACTTTCCTTCATACTAGCAGAACTAATTTTTATAAATTTAGCTGATTTTAAGTCATTTATGTTTTTTGAACCAGAATAACCCATTCCGGCCCTCAAACCACCTATGTACTGAAAAATTGATTCTGATAATTTACCTTTATAAGGCACCCTTCCTACTATACCCTCAGGCACAAGCTTAGAATTATCTTTTTTATGATCTTGAAAGTATCTATCACTAGAACCTGATTGCATAGCTTCTATAGAACCCATTCCTCTGTATGATTTAAATTTTCTTCCCTCAAAAATTATAGTTTGGCCAGGAGACTCTTCTAAACCTGCCAGTAAAGATCCTAACATAACAGTGTCTGCACCAGCAACAATAGCTTTAACAATATCTCCAGAAAATCTTATTCCTCCGTCAGCAACTAATGGGATTTTGTTATTTTTAAGTTCAGAAAAAATATTACTGATAGCAGATAATTGGGGAACTCCAATGCCAGAAACAACTCTAGTAGTACATATAGAGCCGGGACCAATTCCTATTTTCACACCATCCGTATTATTTTTGATCAATAATCGAGCAGCTTCGGGTGTAGCAATGTTACCAACTACACAATCAATGTTTTGAAATTTCTTTTTAATTTCTATCAAAGTTTCAACAACTAATTTTGAATGAGCATGAGCAGTATCAATTACAACAGCATCTACACCCGCTTCAACTAGTGCAGAACACCTGCTAATTCCTTTCTCTCCAACTCCAATTGCAGCAGCAACACGCAATCTTCCATGATTGTCTTTACATGCATTAGGCTGTTTTTTTACCTTCATAATGTCACGAAAAGTAATTAATCCAACTAATTCATTATTGGAATTAATGATTGGTAATTTTTCTATTTTATTTTTTTGTAGAATAATTTCAGCATCACTTAACGAGATATTTTTTGTGGAAGTTATAAGTGAAGATGAGGTCATAATAGACTTTATAGATTTTTTATTATTTTTTTCAAATCTCAAATCTCTATTAGTTACAATTCCAACCAATTTTTTTTCAGATGACAAAACAGGAATCCCTCCAATTTTGTATTTACTCATTATATTTTTCGCATCCTCTACTAAAGAATTTTCAAAAATAGTAATGGGATTAATTATCATTCCACTTTCAGCTCTTTTTACAATTTTAACCTGAGCCACTTGTTCATCAACTGATAAATTTTTATGTATGACAGAAATACCACCTTCTCTAGCTAAAGCAATAGCCATTGAGGATTCAGAAACAGTATCCATAGCTGCTGAGACAATTGGAATATTTAGCTTAATATTTTTTGAGAAATGTGTTGAAATATCTACATCTTTGGGTAAAATATCAGAATATGAAGGAACTACTAAAACATCGTCAAACGCCAGACCTTCAGAAATAATTTTTTTACCTTTTAACATAACTAATTAATTGATTGCAAAAATATAAATTTTCTTATGTTATACAACGTGACTTTTACCATATTTTTTCTTCCTTGGGGCCGCAAGCAACAAAACTAATATCATCTACATTTAAATATTTATTTGCTAAATATTTGATTTTAGAGGGAGTAATGCTGTTTATTTCAAAATTTAATTTTTCTAAAAAATTAAAATTTGAATCATGTTTTTTTAAATCTTTAAATACGCTAACTTGAGGAAATAAACCGTTACAATTATGCAAAATAGAACCAAGCATATAAGATTTTACCCTACTGAGTTCAGATAATGAAATACTATTCTCACTTAAATTTTTAATTTCTTTAACAATTTCTGAATAAACTTGCTTTGTATATTGCGAGCCAGCTTCAGTAACAATATTTAATTCACTATAATTTTTTTCAGTCAATAAATATGCACCTATTCCATAAGTATAACCTTTTTCCTCTCTAATATTAGTCATTAATCTAGAACCAAAATATCCACCTAAAATTGTAATTAATACTTTTAAGCCAAAAAAATCACAGTGAGAATGACCGGGTAGAATTCTACCAATTCTGAAAGCAGTTTGAAGGGCCTTGTCTTTAACTATATAATGACAAGAAGAACTTCTTTTGTCAACTGATTCTAGTTTTTGAAATGAATTAATTTGAAATGATTTAGGTAGATTATCTTCTAAAATTCTAATAATATTTTTTGGATAATCTCCTGAAATTAAAATATTTAAATTAGAAACAAAATTTTTGTTTTTCTCAACTTGAAAGCAACAAATATTTGAGTGAATATTATTTAAAATATTTGAGTTTAAATTATTAAAATCATTTGATTCTGTTTTTTTTCCAAAGACATGATCATTTCCATATAAAATTTCTTTAAATTTTATTTTTGCTTTTTCAGTAACTTTAGTTGAAGAAATAATAAATGATTTTTTTTCATTATCTAATTTATTTTTTATTACTTCCTCAGGGAAAATTGAATTAAAAATACAATCGGTCATAACTGGCAAAACACTTGAAATTGTATTAGATAATGTATGTAAGGAAAGCTCAAAATGTCTTCTATTGTAATTCTTCGAGATATATGCCCCAAAAGAGTCTATTTTTTTATTTATTTCAAATTCAGTCATTTTATTTGTCCCACATGTTAAATAAGAATTCACAGAGGAAAGAGATAAAGCTGAATTTTTATTTAAAATTGAAGAATCAATTTCAAATAAAAATTCTACTCCTGTAATTGAAGTATTATTATCAGGAAAAAAGTATACTGGAATATTTTGAAAAACATAACCTTTTTTCGGTCTTAATAAAATAGGCTTGTTGATATTATTTATTTTTGGAGTTTTCATTTACATTTTCCCGTAATATAGTGATGTGCAATTAGTTGGATGAAAAATCTTTTTTGATTCAGCTTGTATATCATCTACAGAAACCAATTTATATTTAGAAAAGTCATCATTAATTAAATTTGGATTATTTAAAATAGAACCTATCGCTAAATCAACTGCCTTATACGAATTATTGAGTAAAGAAAAATGTAATGATGTTTCATTTTTATTTTTAACTTTTATTAATTCTTGTTCAGTGATTAATTTACTTTGCAACAAATTCAATTCATTAAAAACGCTTTCTTCAGCTTTTAAATAATCGATATTATCATTTAAAAAACCTTTGATATAAAACAAACTAGAATCAAAATCTTCTCCTAGATAAGTTTGTATTTTACTAAATACCTTTTCTTTTTTTACTAAATTATTGTACAATCTAGACGAAACCCCAGATGTCAATATAAGAGAAATTAATTTTGAAACATAAAAGTTCTTATTTACCCTAGGTCCCATATGGAATGCTAAAGCTATACATTTAGACGGAACATCTTTTTGTATTTTCAACTCAACTTTTTCGATTTTTTTGGGTTCTGGTTGATAAAAATTTCTTTTAACCTCTTGAAAAGGAATAAATGAAAAATATTTTGATATTAATTTTTTTGTTTTAATTAAATCTATATTTCCAGCTATTACCAACACAGCGTTATTTGGTGAATAAAAGTTTTTGTAAAATTGACTTACAATATCAAGATTAAATTTTTCAATGTGAGAGATCTCTTTACCTATTGGACACCAGTTATATGGATGATGATTATATGAAGCATTCCTTAATATTAAATGTATGTCACCGTACGGTTGATTTAAATAAATTTGCTTGAATTCTTCTATGACTACATTTTTCTGAACATCAAGATTATTTTGAGAAACATTTAAATTTAACATTCTATCGCTTTCAATGTATAAAGCGTGCTCTAAATTGTTAGAGGGTACAGTAATATAGTAATTGGTAATATCACTGCTAGTAAAAGCATTGTTTTGAGCACCTACTTTTTCAAGAAAAGTGTCAAATCTAGGATGCTTTTTAGTTCCAGAAAACATCAAATGTTCGAAAAAATGAGCAAGTCCAGTACAATCGGGACTTTCATCTTTAGAACCTACGTTATATAGCATATTTGTAGTTACAACATTGCTATTTGAATCAAAATGCAAAACTACTTTCAAGCCGTTTTCTAAAGTAAAAAAATCAAAATTAATATTCATTTAATTTATTTCTTGTATTATAAAAATCACTAATTATTTCTTTAATTATTTCTTTAGCAGGCTTCAAAGAGTCTAGATAACTAGAAATTTGACCTATTTCAAGTTCACCTTCATCTATGTCACCCTCAAACATTCCCTTTTTTGCTCTTCCCTTTCCCAAAATTTCTCTTAAATCTTCAATATTACTTTTTTTAAAATATGCATTTTTTATTTTATCATAAAATTTATTTTTTATCAATCTTACAGGTGTGATTTCCTTTAAAGTTAATACGGTGTCACCATCATTAGCTTGAATGACAGCATTTTTAAAATTGATGTGAGCAGAACTTTCGTCAGATAAAACAAATCTACTTCCAATTTGAACACCATCAGCTCCTAAAGACATTGCAGCAAGCATAGTTTCACCAGTACCAATTCCACCAGCGGCAATTAAAGGAATACTAATATGTTTCTTTATTAAAGGCAACAAACAGAAAGTTGTATTTTCATTTAAACCATTATGACCTCCAGCCTCAAATCCTTCAGCAACGATAGCATCTACACCTGCTTCCTGTGCCTTTAATGCAAACTTCAAATTTGAAACAACATGAACAACAATTATTCCTTTATCTTTTAATTTTTTCGTCCAAATATTTGGGTTTCCAGCTGAAGTAAATACTATAGGAACTTTTTCTTTAATTACAGTATCTATATGACTTTCAATATTAGGATAAAGAAGAGGTATATTTACAGCAAAGTTATTTTTTGTTGACTGTTTACATTTTTTGATATGTAATTTTAACACCTCCGGATACATTGAACCTGAACCTATAATGCCTAATCCACCAGAATTACTAACTGCTGAAGCCAACTTCCACCCACTACACCATACCATTCCTGCTTGAATAATTGGGAAATTAATTTTAAATAGTTCAGTTATTTTAGTTTTAATCATAATTAATAATCTAAATATCCATTTGAATAATTTAACTTCTCTATCAACTCTCCCTTTTCATTAAATATTTCATATTTTCCATCTAATTTATCATTTTTATAATTTTTAACATTTTTTATTTTACCTGATGAAAAAAAAGATTTTGCAAAACCATTTTTTTTACCGTCTTTATAATTATAAACATCACTTAATTTACCATTTAAGTAAACAAAATAAGGACCATTTAAAATATCATCCATATAATTTTCTTTAAGTATTATATTTCCCAAATCATCAAAATATTCCCATGTTCCACATCTTTTTTTCAAACAATATTCACCCATTGTTTTTATATTTTTATTTGAATAATAAATTCTTACCAGGGCCCTGACACCACTTTCAATATAAAATAGCTCCTTTTCTAAATTTCCAGATTTATAATAATATTTAAACAATCCAACTTCAGTTCCGTCATCAAAAGAGCCTTCATATTTCAACTCTCCAGATTCATAATAACCTCTCCACAAACCATCTCTATTTCCATTTTCAGAGTATTGATTTTGAGAAAAGGATTGAAAAAATAATAGATTTAAAATTAAAAAAAATCGATACATATTTATCATTTAAAAATGTCTTCAAATTTATCAACTAATTTAGACCAAGAATATTGTTTTTTAGTTTGTTTAATTTCTTCTTTAAAATTTAATTCTCTATTGTGATCAAAATAATCTCTTAAAGCATCAACTATTGCTTGAGGATTTGGATCAATAATATATCCGTTTTTTTTATTTTTAATATAATCACTTAACCCGCCAACATCTGTGGCTAAAACAGGTTTGTTAAAGTGAAAAGCTATCATAGATATACCACTTTGTGTAGCAGAAACATAAGGCTGAACAACAATATCAGAGGAACAAAAAAACTTACTTACCTCATCATTTTTAATATAATTATTGAAAATAATGACATATTTTGATAGGTTTAAATCATGGATTTTTTTTCTGTAAATTTTTTCATTTTCATAAAATTCACCTGCTATTATTAATTTAATCTTACTTTCTTTAATATAATTACTACTCATTGCATCCAACAGTAAATCCAATCCTTTATACTTTCTTATAAAACCAAAAAATAAAATATAATTAAAATTTGGATCAAGGTTTAATTTTTTTAGTGCTAAATCTTTTTTTATTACCGAGCCAAAATTATTATACAAGGGGTGATTAGAAATATGAACTGGAACACTTACTTTAAAATTAAGTAAATCAGTTTTAACTGATTTAGACATAACTAAAAATGCATTCATTTTATTAATAAAAAATTTGATAAGAATTTTTTGAAATGGAATTTTTTTATGTGGGTATACGTTATCTACCCAACCTACTTTATTTAAATTATTCAAATAATAAGCTATTAATCCCAAACATATAGAAAAAAAAGGATTCCAAAATCTAAATATTACATAGTCAGGTCTCTTTGAAATAATATATTTAGAGGTAGTATACCACGAAAATGGATTTATTGAATTTAATATTGATTTAATATTATAATTTTTTTTTTTGTCATCTATAGTAGTTTGCTTTTTCCCTGGAAAAAGAAATCTTGGATACTGTAAACTGTATGAAATTATTTGACAGTCAATGCCTTTTTTTAAATACTCTTTATATAACAATTCTGTACTTTCTGAAATTCCTCCTCTGAGGGGGTAGGCCGGTGAAATTATAATTACTTTTTTCAAAATTTAAAATCCAATTTTTTCTGAAATCTCATTTGACTCTTCATTCTTATTTCTTATTACTAACTCTGCTAAAAAGCCAGTTAAGAAAAATTGAGAACCGATAATCATTGTAAGTATTCCTAAAAAAAATAAAGGCCTGTCAGTCATATTATAATAATTTAAAAATAGCTTTGCATAACTAAAATATACTGCTATACAAAAACCAATAACAAAACAAATAATGCCAAGGAGACCAAAAAAATGCATTGGTCTATTTCCAAATTTATTTAAAAATAAAATTGTTAGTAAATCCAAAAAACCATTACTAAAGCGCTCAACACCAAACTTACTTTCTCCATGTTCTCTTTCTCTATGATTAACTTCTATTTCACAAATATTTTTAAATCCTTTTCTTTTAACAATTAAAGGTATATATCTGTGCATTTCGCCTGAAACACTAATATTCCTAACAACTTTTAGCTTGTAAGCTTTAAACCCGCAATTAAAATCATGAAGATTTATTCCTGAAAAAAATCTAGTAACAGAATTGAATAATTTTGTAGGAATAGTTTTTGAAATAGGGTCCTTTCTATTTTTTTTCCAACCACAAACTAAATCAAAATTTTTATTAGATATTAAATGAAAAAATTTTGGTATTTCTATAGGGTTATCTTGAAGATCTGCATCCATTGTTATAACAACTTTTCCAATGGCATATTTAAAACCCTCATTTAATGCATTAGATTTTCCTAGATTTTTTCTAAAATTTATTGCTCTAAATAATACATTACTGAATTTTTGATCACAAATTTTCTTAATTTTTAACCATGAATCATCTGTACTACCATCATTAACAAATATAACCTCACTTTTGAAGTTATTTTTTTTACAAACTAATTCAATTTCATGACTCAAAGTTATTATTGACTCATTTTCATTATACAGTGGAATAATTATTGATAAATCCATATTAATTTTATTTTTTTAAAATTGATGCCAATAAAAAACTATAAGCAATTAAAGGCGTTAAAGAAAAAATTAATGAAGAAAAATTAAAATCTGACAATTCTTTTATATGCAAAAAAATAGAATAAATTAAAATAGCAATTAATAAAGTTAAAAATGAAACAGAGAAGGAACTTCTAAAATCTAAAGAAATGACTCTTTTTCTGTAAATCCATGTAGAAATAATTGGGTAAACAAAAATTAAACACCAAAAAAAATATACAACACTATTGGTCAAACCGAACAAGTGTATTGGGAATGATAACAAAAGTCCTAATGCAATTCCTGAAAAAAAAGCATAACTCAATAAATCTCTTGATATTTTCTTAAAATTATTCACTAAAAAAACTTAGCGTAAATATAATCAATTAATCTTGAGAAGATTAATAAACTAAAAGATAGACATATGAAAATTAATTAGTACTTTTGTTTCGGGCAAGTCTTATACAACCAGCTCCCATTGAAATTCCCCAGGACCGGAAGGTAGCAAGGATATTTGGTCGTAGCGGTGTGATATAAGTAGCTTGCCTTTTTTTTTTGTAGAAAAATCTAGAATTTTTTAGATATCTTCAAATTTTAAATCTTTAAAATCTTTCTCATTTGATTCCTCTTCAGTATTTCCAGCATCATTTTCTGATGGTTCATCAGCTTTATTATTAGAATTATCTTCAATATCAGCATTCTCAGTTTTATCCAAAGTAATTACATCTCTTCCCTTTTCTTTAATAATGAAATCAGATACTTCTTTAAGTGATTCTAAAAAAGAATCAAAATCTTCTTTATAAAGATAAATCTTATGCTTTTGATAATAAAAAGACCCATCTTCCTTAGTATGCCTTTTACTTTCTGTTATTGTCATGTAATAATCTTCAGCACGAGTAGATCTGACATCAAAAAAATATGTTCTTCTACCTGCCCTAACACTTTTTGAGAAAATTTCTTCTCTCATCTTATTATCTTTTTCTTCCATTTTTTTAAATTTTAATTATAAAAAGCAAATCTAAAAAAATATAAAGAATAACAACTAATTTTATTTTTTTATTTAAAATTGCATAGATTGCAAATCATATAATTTTTTATAATAACCATTTAATTTTATTAAATCTTCATGATTTCCCTGCTCTATAATTTCACCATTATTTAAAACAATAATTTTATCACATTTAGTAATGGAAGATACCCTATTGGAAACAATTAAAGTTGTTTTTATATTTTTAAGTTTATAAATATTTGAAATTATTTTCTTCTCATTTTCAACATCAATATTAGAAAGTGAATCATCAATTAAAAGAATATTTGATTTTTTTAACAGCGCTCTAGCTAAACTTAATCTTTGTTTTTGTCCACCTGAAAGAGTAACTCCTCTCTCACCTATCTTAGTTTCAATTCCATCTTTAAACTTTAAAATATCTTTATTAATACAAACAAGTTCTAATAAATTAGATATTTCAGAATTGTCTGCATTTGATTTGCCAAAGAGTAAATTATTAAGTATAGTGTCAGAAAACAAAAAACTATCTTGAGTTGCAAAAGAGATGTTAGATCTTAGAAAATTAACATCAAAGTTTTTAATAGGTTCATCATCAATTAAAATCTCTCCTTTATTTACATCCAAAAATCTACAAACTAATTTTAACAAAAGAGATTTTCCAGATCCTATACTCCCAATTATTCCGAGAAATTCACCAGAGTTAATTTCAAAATTTATGTCATTTAAAAGGTTTTTATCGTCTTGAATAAAACTAACATTTTTAAAAGAAATATTTCCATTTATTTTTTTTTTCAAAAATTTTTTAGAAATAATATCATTTTTTTCAATTAAAAATTCATTAATTCTTTTTTGTGAAGCTGCTGCAGTTTGAACAATAGAGGTAACCCATCCAATTGATGTTACTGGCCATGTAAGCATATTGACATAAATAATAAATTCTGCTATTACACCAATATCAATTTCCCCCAAAAAAACTAATTTTTTTCCAGCCCAAATAGTTAATAAAGTGCTGGCACCAACTAATAAAATCATTAAAGGAAAAAACAAAGAATTAATTTTAATAAGCCTCAATTGACTTTTCAAATAGTCAGTTGAATAATCATTAAACTCGACCAGAGAATCTTTTTGCACGTTTGAAGATTTTATTATTTTTATTGAACTGACAAATTGTTGAGTTATATTAGTTAAAGCAGCTAACTTCTGCTGAATAATTTCGCTTCTTAGATTAATTAAAGAGCTAATCTTGTAAATCAAAAACGATAACAAGGGTAAAGGAATGAGAACCCACAATGTTAGCTCAGGACTTATGTATACCATTCTAAAAATAACAAAAGACAAAAGAAACACAAGGTTTAGCGTATACAAAATAGCGGGTCCTAAGTACATCCTTACTTTTGAAACATCTTCAGAGATTCTGTTTAGAATATCTCCTTTTTGGTTTGATCTAAAAAAGGACGTAGATAATGACTGGTATTGATTAAAAATTTCATTTTTTAAGTCAAACTCTATTTTTCTGGAAACCACAATTATAGTTTGTCTCATTAAAAACATGAATAAACCTTTTATACAAACGGCTAAAAAAATAAATAAAACTAGTTGTAACAATTCTTTATTGTAATTAATTGATTTTGTATTAGTTGTAAAAAGCTCAATAACTCTAAAGGCGTCTCCAATAAATTTTGCTGGCAATAAACTAAATATGTTTGAAAGAATTACAAACAAGATTCCTAAACATAATTTACTTTTATATTTTAATAAGTATTTATTTAAATACATTAAACTTCTCATTTTGCTAATGAACAAATTTTTTTCTTATTAAAAAAAAAGTATTTTTGCTCAACATTATTTTATCCTGTAAAAAAATGATAGAAATTTCAACAATAAATGAATTTATATCTAGAAATGAAATTCAAGGAATTAGTAGATCTTCTTTTGAAGGGCATGAAAAAATTTTATTTTGTAATGACCCCAAAACAAATTTAAAAGCAATTATTGCCGTTCACAACACTAAACTAGGACCTGGACTAGGTGGATGTAGAATGTGGAATTATAAAAATCAAAATGAAGCACTAACTGATGTACTGAGATTATCAAGAGGAATGACATATAAAGCTTCTATCACAGGTTTAAAACTTGGTGGAGGTAAAGCGGTAATTATTGGTGATTCAAAAACAGAAAAAACAAAACAAATGATGGAGTCGTTTGGTGAATTTGTTGAATCGTTAAGCGGAAAATATATTACTGCTGAAGATGTTGGAATGAGTCCTAATGATATGAAAATAATTAGCACAAAAACTAAACATGTCGTCGGCACACCCAAAGAAATGGGAGGAAGTGGAGACCCCTCTGTAGTAACTGCTTATGGTGTATATATGGGAATAAAAGGGGCAGCAAAATTTAGATGGGGTTCTGATAAACTTGATAATAAAAGAGTTTTTGTGCAAGGAGTTGGGAAAGTTGGAGGATATTTAATTGAATATTTAAAAAAAGACGGATGTGATATAATTATTCATGATATTGATCAAAAGAAAATGTTAGATGTCGCAAAACAATTTGACACAAAAATCACAAATGAAAATGAAATGTTCAAACAACAAATTGACATATATTCTCCTTGTGCTCTAGGCGCAACATTAAATGATAAAAATATCTCTGAATTAAGTTGTGAGATTATTGCTGGAGCTGCAAATAATCAACTTGAAAAAGAAGGAATTCACGATATTGCTTTACAGAAAAAAAATATATTATACGCCCCTGACTTTTTAATTAATGCGGGAGGATTAATTAATGTTTATTCCGAACTAAAAAATTGGAAACAAGAAAAAGCATTAAAGAAAACTGAAAACATATATGATACAACTATTTCGATACTTTCAAGGTCTGAAAAAGAAGAAACTTCTACTCACAATGCAGCATTATCAATTGCACAAGAGAGGCTAGATAAAAATTAATATGTTATCTAGACATCAAATAAGAATTAAAATATTTCATTGTATTTATTCCTCATACACAAAACATGATATTAAAGAAAACGAACTTTATGAAAGTTTTGAAGAATACAAAAAGCTTTATTTTCAAATATTAGAAATTTTAATTTACATAAAAAAGCGAGCAGAATTTGAAATTAGCCACGGTCTAAAAAAAAATATAGCAACTAAAGCTGACTTAAATCCTAACACTAAATTTATTAATAACTCCATTCTAGAAAAAATTGACAATGACATACAGATTGATTGTAGTGAAGACGAAAAAAAACTGATAGCAAAAAAAATATATTCAGAATTAAAAAATAAGGATTACTATTTGTCCTATATGTCAAAAAAAACTGATAATATTATTAATGATAAAAAAATTATTATTAAAATAATTAATGAAGAAATGTTTAATAGATCTGACCTTTTCGATTATTTGGAAAACAATTCTATTTATTGGAATGATGATTTTTTTTCTGTTCAACTTTTATTAAATAAAATGTTAAATGAGTTCAGTGAAAAATCAAAAACAAGTTATTTTCTTAGAGTAAAAACTTTTAAAAATGCTGAAGATAAAAATTTTGCAAAAAAACTTTTTTCAAAAACAATTAAATTAAAAGAAAAAAACAACACTATTATTCATGAACTTGCTAAAAATTGGGATATAGAACGGATTTCTACTTTAGATTCAATTTTACTTCAACTTGCAATTACTGAAATGACACAATTTGAGTCAATTCCTTATAAAGTGAGTATTAATGAATATATTGAGATTGCAAAAACTTATAGTACAAAAAAGAGTCATGAGTTTATTAATGGAATCTTAGATGCATTTTTGAAAAAAAATATTTTAATTTAGCAACATAAAAAATAAAAAAAATGAAAAAAATTGTAATTATTATATGTGTAAGTTTATTCATCATTAGTTGTAATAATAATGCAACTGATAAAATAAAATCGAATTCTAATGATAAAAAAGAGACTAGTCAAGTCACAAAGACTTCTCCAGAACTAGTTTTTAATGATGGAGCTGGAGGCCCAGAGATAAAATTTGACATGGAAGTATGGGAATTTGGAGAGATTAATGAAGGTGACGTGATTGATACAATTTTTACATTTACAAACGTTGGAAAAGAACCTTTAATAATCAGCAATGCAAAAGCAGGTTGCGGTTGCACAGTTCCTCAATGGCCTAAAGAACCAATAGCTCCTGGTGAAACAGGAAAGATTGCAGTCAAATTTAATAGTAAAGGTAAACCCGGTCCGCAAAATAAACCAGTTACTCTTACAATGAATACTACTCCAAACACAATGAAATTAAGGCTAGTTGGAAAAGTTAACCCTTTAGCTAAATAAAATGGAAGAGTTTATAAATGAAAATATTTGGTGGCTAGGTTGGGTCCTTATTTTCTTTGTTTTTTGGTTTTTTATTCTAAGACCAAAAGTTAATGCACAAAAAAAAGAAGAGTCATTTAGAAATAGCTTAGAAAAAGGACAAAAAATTATTACTATTGGTGGTATTCACGGGAAAATAATTGGAGTTCAAGAACAAACTGTTTTAATTGAAATAGAATCTGGCACAAAAATAAAAATTGAAAAATCCTCCATTCTAAAAAATAAACAGTAAGCTAAATAACTAAATATGAAAAAATCTAAACTTGATAGATTTTTTAAAATTATTATATGCATAGTTATTTCATTTACATTCTGGACTTTAAATAAATTGTCAAAAAAAACGAAAAACAATATTTCATTGAAATTGAATATTGTTGATTTACCAGAAAATCTAGCTTTAGATTCCACATCATATAAACAAATAAATTTAAAACTATCTGGAAAAGGGACTCAAAAATCAAAAAAAAAAGAAATAAATATAAATGGAAAAAATATTTTGAATGGTATTTTACCAATAAACAAAAATGAAGTTGAATCTCAACTAGAATCTCACTTAAACATAATTGATATTTACCCTGACACTATTCTTGTTTTTACATCTAAGAAAGAATTAAAAAAAGTGCCTGTTAAACATAATATTTTAGTTGAATTAAATAAAAATCATTGGTTAAAAAATGAAATAAAAATCGAACCTGACTCATTAGTAATAAAGGGAAATAAAAGAGATTTAAACAAAGTAAAGTTTCTAGAAACTGAACAATTAAAATTATTAAATGTTGGTGAAAAGAAAACAGGCACTATTTATTTAAAAGAAAATTTATTTTTTTCAAAAAAAATGGGTTTATCATACAATATTGATGTAGAAAAATATACTGAGGGAAAAATAAAAATAAAAATTGAGCCTAAGAATTTTCCATCAAACAAAGAAGTTTTATTATTTCCAGATCATTTACAATTACGTTACTTAGTTTCCGAAGAAAACTACAATAAAATAAAAGAAGAAGATTTTAAAATTATTTGTGACTTTGAAAATGTTAATATAAAAACTAAAGAATGTTTTGTTTCAATTATTAAAAAACCAAAAAAAATACAGATTACTGAGTTTAATAAAAAAATAAAATTTTTAATACAATGAAAAAAATTGGATTAACAGGCGGAATTGGTACAGGAAAAACTATAGTTAGTAAAATATTTAAAATTTTAGGATCTCCAGTTTACAACTCAGACGAAGTTGCTAAACAAATTCTACTTAATAATAAATACGTTAAAAATGAAATTAATAAATACTTTGGAAAAAGTGTAGTAATTAAAGGTAAGATAAATAAAAAAAAATTAGCCGATAAGATTTTTGAAAGTGAGATTAATCTAAATTTTATAAATTCTTTAATACACCCTCTTGTTGACAAAGACTTTAAAGTTTGGTGCATGAATCAAAACAACAAATATATAATAAAAGAAAGTGCTATAATTTTCAAATCATCTTCACACAAAGAACTTGATCACATAATATATGTTGAATCAACAATAAAAAATAGAATTGATCGAGTACAAAAAAGAGACAAAAAAAGTATAGAAGAAATTAATCTAATTATAAAAAACCAGCCTTCTGACAACTTTTTTGAAGAGAATTGTGACTTTAAAATAAAAAACTATGAAAATATCTTTTTAATTGACCAAGTTTTTAAACTTCACAATTTATTTATCAAATAGACCGAACTTCTTTTTTTAAAAAATTTAAAGCAATTTTTGAAGGAGTAGTTTCTTGATTATCTAAAACTAATTTTAATGAATTAAAAAAATCAGTTCCATTTGCATTTTTTTTTAAAGATTTTTTTATAGATGATATTAAACTGATATTCTTATTTTTAGACATTAAAATTAGATCCCACATTGTGTCAGAAACGTAGACTTGTTGAGAAATATTATATTCAAATTCAGTTAAAATAGTTCGTATAATATTTGATTCTATTTTTTCTACATTTTTTTCATTTTTATCTATCATTGCTAACAATCTAAGAGAATCTGTTCTCTCTAAAAATATAGTTAACCTTTCATAAGCCTGCATTTTTAAATTTATGTCAATCCCTTTATTAATGGATGTTGATTTAAATATATCAGACTGCGAATTTTCAAGACTCTCTGTTTTTTGTTTTTTGAGATTTTTAACAAAAGAGAAAATTATAATTAAAAAAAAACAACCTAAAATAATATACACTCCATAAGAATTTAAAAAACTAAGAAAAATAAAGTTTAACATAATTTTAAATTTTATACTAATATCGCTTTTTCTTTGAAAAGAAACTAAAAATAAAACTAATTGAATTTTATGATTTATATTTATTTATCTTAATTAAAAAATAAATTAAAAATGATTTCAGATAGAATATTGGGAATAGAAGAATCTTCCACTTTGGCAATGGCTCAAAGGTGTAGAAATTTAATTAACGAGGGGAAAAATATAATTAACCTAAGTCTCGGTGAACCAGATTTCAATACACCAGATTTTATTAAGCATGCAGCTAAAAAAGCAATTGATGAAAATTACTCAAAATATACTCCAGTTCCAGGATATATTGAACTAAGGGAAGCGATTTCTGAAAAATTTAAACGTGACAACAATTTAATATATAACAAAAATCAAATTGTTTGCTCAACTGGAGCCAAACAAAGCTTGATGCAAGTTTTATTATGCATCTTGAATCCTGATGATGAAATAATTTTACCAAGTCCATATTGGGTTAGTTATTACCAAATGATAAAATTTGCTAAAGCTAAACCCATAATTATTGAGTCATCAATAGAAAATAATTTCAAGATAAAACCTGATGAATTAAGAAAAAAAATAACAAAAAAAACTAAAGCCTTTCTAATTAATTCGCCATCAAATCCCACTGGAGCTGTTTACTCAAAAGATGAATTATACCTAATCTCTGAAGTGTTGAAGGATTTTCCAAATATTATTGTTATTTCTGATGAAATTTATGAACACATAAATTTTACAAGCAATAATTGTAGTATAGGTGAATTTTTGAGTACAAAAGATCAAGTTGTAACGGTAAATGGATTATCTAAAGGATTTGCTATGACTGGTTGGAGATTGGGGTATTTGGGTGCACCAAAAAAAATTGCTGATGCATGTATTAAAATTCAAGGGCAATTTACATCCGGCACATGCTCAATAACTCAAAAAGCAGCTTTAGCAGCTCTGTCTAAAAGTCCAGATTTTACTTTAAAAATGAAAAATGAATTTGAAAATAGAAGAGACTTAGTTTTTAATTTAATCTCTGAAATACCTGAAATAAAGAAAACAAAACCAGAAGGGGCATTTTATATGTTTTTAGATTTTTCAAATTATTTTAATAAAAATTTCAAAGGAAAAGAAATTACAAATAATGATGATTTGAGTATGTTTTTTTTAGAAGAAGCTGAAGTTGCAACTGTTAGTGGAAGTGCTTTTGGTGATAAAAATTGTATTAGAATCTCAATTGCATCTTCAAAAAATGATTTAATTGAAGCAATTTCAAGATTAAAAAGAAGTCTATCTAAACTTTCATAAAATGATTTTAGAATTATTACGATCCTACTCAAAAGGAAAAGTTATGGTAATTGGAGACTTAATGCTGGATAGATATTTATTTGGAGAAATCAACAGAAAATCAGCGGAAGCTCCTATTGATATTGTAGATGTTAATACTAAATTAGAACAAGTTGGGGGAGCTGCTAATGTTGCATTGAGCTTAAAAAATATAAAAACTAATGTTTTTTTATTTGGGCTTATTGGAAATGACTATGAAGGAAATAAAATATTATCTATACTAAAAAAAAATAAAATTAAAACATCTGGAATTTTTAAAAATAAACAAACAACAATCAAAACTAGAATAATTACATCAAAATCAAAACATCATTCAAGATTTGATATTGAAAAAATAAATTACAATCATACGATTGAAAAAAAAACCTTATTAAAAAAAATCAAATTACATATACCAGAGGTTGACTTTATAATTATACAAGATTACAATAAAGGACTTTTAGATAAAACTATGATAAAATCGATACTTAGTGCTGCAAAAAAATACAATAAAGCAGTTATGGTAGATCCAAAAGAAAAAAATTTCATAGAGTATAAAAAAGTTAAACTCATAAAGCCCAACCTTAAAGAAGCTGAATTATTTTTAAATCAAAAAATTAAATTAAATAATAAATCCTTAAAAAAAGCGTGTGAAGAAATTAGAATTAAAACTAAATCAGATTGGATTATATTAACTTTAGGAAAAAAGGGATTATGTATATTTAATGACGGAAATTTTCACAGACAAAATGGACAAAAAAAAATTAACCCTGATGTTACTGGGGCTGGTGACAATGTAATCTGCATCTCATCTTTGCTAGTTCATTTAAACTTACCAATCAATAAAATTGCTGAAATTTCTAACGAAAGTGGCGCATTATCTTGCGATAAAATCGGAACAAATCCAATCAATTTAAATGAATTATTGACTAAATTGGAAAATAATAATTAAAAAATGACACTAAAAAAAATTATTAGAAAGTTAAAACTTAAGTTTTACGATGCTAATCAAAATATTCCCAAAATTATTGGACAATATAACTTAATCGGTTCATTTTTAGTTTTAACAGTTATTATTTTAAATTTTGGATTCAGTAATTTTTTAGTTAAGGAACAAAATTCAGTAATTCTTATTGTCTCTATATTTTACATAACTTCTTATTTCATAAGAGGAGCGGTTCATGTTAATTTTTTTGATTTTATCAAAAAAAATAAGTTTCTATCCTTTCTCATTTTTTTAATTTCTCTTGACTTAACAAATTATTTTCTGCCCAATATATTATATAACCAATTATCAAGTATTAGAATCTTATGCATTTTAATCATACAATTTTATTTTTTCTTTGATTCATTATCAAATACAATTAAATCAAGCGATTCTGAAATAAATAAAAAACCAATATCCCCTCCTGTTCTATTGATTATATCTTTCTCTAGTTTAATTATAGTTGGAACTTTGTTATTAATGATGCCTGAAATTGCAAGTTCGGGCACCAGTATAGGATTTAAAGATGCCTTGTTTACATCAGTCAGCTCTTGTACTGTAACCGGCCTTACTGTTTTAGATACAGCTATAGATTTTTCTTTTAAGGGACAATTAGTTATACTCATTTTAATTCAGTTAGGAGGTGTGAATATCATTGCCTTCGCAACCTTTTTTGCACTTTTTTCTAGAAAAGGTCTTGGAATTGAACAACAAAAAATGATAAGTGAAAATTTTAATACTCAAAACTTATTAAGTGGAAAAAGCTTACTAATTAGAGTATTTACTTTTAGTATAATAATCGAATTAATTGGTACTTTTTTAATTTTTTCTAGTTACCAATTTGATTACAAAATGCTATTTGAATCTGTTTTTCACTCAATTAGTGCATTTAATAATGCTGGATTTATTTTGTCAGATGATTTTGTGAATTCATTGAATTTAAAATGGTACTTTACTATTCTAATTTTTCTTGGGGCAATTGGATTCCCCACCCTAAGTGATGTATTTTCAAATTTTTCAAAAAAAAGAAATTGGAAAACACTTCATTTAACAACTAAAATTTCCTTGCTTTCTTCATTTATGTTAATTTTTATTGGCTCTATTGCCTTATATTTATTAGAATCCACAAGCATAGACGGTAGTTTACTTGAGAAAATAACAGATTTAATTTTTCATTCAACAAGCGGAAGAACTGCTGGTTTTACTGCTATAGATTTTAGCACTTTAGGATTTCCATTACTTATAACATTCATCTTTTTAATGTTTATAGGAGCCTCCCCAGGTTCATTTGGTGGTGGAATTAAAACAAACACATTTGTTCTAATTATTTATTCATTTTCCTCAACAATTAGAGGAAAAAAAAATGTGGAAATATTTAATCGAAGAATATCATCAAGTCTTTTATATAAATCATACTCAATTCTATTATTTGCACTAATTGTAATTTTTATTGGTTGGATTTGTCTCTTAATCACAGATCCAAATATAAACCCTATCTATTTATTATTTGAGCAAACATCTGCTTTTTCCACTGTTGGCTTGTCGACAGGAAACACAACCGCAGAACTTTCAAATATTGGTCAAATTATTATTATTATAACGATGTTTATTGGAAGAATAGGAACTTTACTAATGGCTTTTTCATTAATTCAGAAAAAAAAGAACCCAAATTACAACTATCCTAAAGCACATTTAATGGTTGGATAAATAAATCTAATTATATTGCAAATACTATGAAAAAAATATTTCTTGCCATAATTATTATAATTTCTTCAAATTTAAAATCTCAAAATACAAATTTGCTTAATTTACCCAAGTATGATAAGCAATGGTATCATTTTGGATTTACATTAGGTTTAATGAATACTAATTTAAAAATTGACTACCAACAAAATCAATCTGTAAAAAATATTTCTGCAATTTCTTCACCTGGTTTTAACGTAGGAATAGTATGTGACTTAAAAATTTTAAAAAATTTAAACTTAAGATTTATACCATCTTTAACTTTTACACAAAGGGATATTAATTTTATTTCATTTGAAAATATTGAAATTATTAAAAGCACTGAAAGCTCTAACCTTGACTTACCAATTTTACTCAAATATAGATCCTTAAGATATAAAAATATGAGACCATATTTTCTTTTAGGTTCGAGATTAACCTATGATATGGCATCTAAAAAAGAAGTTGAGGATATAAATCTTTTTAAATTAGATGAAATTGATTACGGAATTGAATTTGGTTTTGGAATAGATATTTACTTACCTTACTTTAAACTTGCTCCGGAAATTAAATATTTTTACGGATTTAATGACTTATTACAAATAAATAATATTGAGTTAATAACATCTAATATAGAGTCTCTTTATTCGAGAACAATATTATTTTCACTTACCTTTGAATAAAAATTCTATCTTCTAAAAATCTGAGAAATAATAACCCCTAAAGAAACAGACAAATTTAGAGATTCGCATTTGGTGTTCTTTTTTGGTATTGAAATTTTATTTAAAACTTGATCTTTTATTTTATTAGAAATTCCTCTAGCTTCATTACCAAAAAAAATAATTCCATTATCTAATTTTGGATGAACATAAATACTTTTACCATCTAAATCTGCAGCATATGAATTGATATTTTTCTTTTTAATTTCAAATAAAAATTTTTCGGTATTTACATAACTTACAGAAATTCTAGACAAAGAACCCATAGAAGCTTGAACAACTTTAGGGTTAAAAACATCAACAGATTCATTTGAACATATAACGTTATTAATTCCAAACCAATCACAAGTTCTTATAATTGAGCCTAGATTACCAGGAATATTAACATCTTCTAAATAAATTCCTATTTCTTTTTTAAGAGAATTAATATTAATTTTTGAATTTTTAATTTTAAAAACTGCAACTACATTATTAGGGTTTTTGAATGAACTAATAACTTTAAGGTCACTTTTTCTTATTTTTTTATATTTCATATGAGTTAAAGTAGCGCAAATTTCGTCTGAAGATTGATAAATATCGACCATTTTATAATTAGAGTCAATAAATTCTTTGATTGAGCGCCACCCCTCTACTTTGAACATTTTATGTTTCTCTCTAAATTTTAAAAGATTAAGGGATTTTAAAAACTTTATTTCACTTTTTGAAATCATTATCAATGATAAAATATAAATTTGTTGTAAATAACATATTTAGATGCAAAATCTTTTAGTTTTTTTTTCAATTTTAATTATTCTCAATTCTTGTACTACAACTAAACATGTCCCTAAAAATAAACATTTATTAATTAGAAATAACATCATTTTAAATGAAGAAAAAATAAATGATTTTGAAATCAAAAAAATTATAAAACAAAAACCCAATAAAAAAATTATTGGAAAATTAATTACCTTTCATCTTGGAATTTACAATTTAACTGATAGCCTTAAAAATAATTCAATAAATAAATACTTAAGAAAGATTGGAGAAAAACCTGTTATTTTAGATCAAAAATTAACAACTAAAAGTAAATTACAAATTGAAAGGTATTTAAAAAACAAAGGATACTTCAATAATACTGTTGATACCAATACCATTTATTTAAACAAAAAAGCAATTGTTAATTATAATATTAATTTGGGTAAAAATTATACAATTAAAAATATTGTTTATCCAAATTTCGACATTCCAAATATTGAAAAAAAAAGTGAAGTTAAAAAAGGGGACCCATTAAACATAGAATTAATAAACAGAGAAGCAAAAAGAATAGTTACTATTTTTCAAAATAATGGATATTACAATTTTAATGAGAAATCATTAGTATACTTAGCTGATACTGTTAAAACCGATTCTGTAACACTAATTTTTAAAGTTGATTCAAGTTTAACTAATGCTAATGAAAAATACTATTTAGACAAAATTAGTATTTTGATTGATTCTGATACCTTAATTTTGAATGAAAATAATTATTTAGATTCTTTAAAAAATAAAACTGAAATTAAGCTTAAAGCTTTAAAACGTGCAATAAACATTAAACCAGGTCAATTATTTTCATTAAAAAAAACAAATCAAACAAGAAATAATCTATCAAACTTAAAAATATTTAAATCTATCAATATATATTTTTCTGAATCTGAAAATAAAAACTCATTAGATTGCATTATAGATTTGAAAAAACAAAAAAAAATGTATTATAGAATTGAAGCCGAAGGAACAAACTCATCAGGCAATTATGGTACATCATTGAATTTAAAATTTGGAAATAAAAATATATTCAAGGGAGCTGAAAATTTTAATTTTAAATTTAAAGGCGCTTTAGAAACTAGAACAAATTTAAATTCCAATAACTCTTTTTTTAATATTTGGGAACTAGGAGGGGAAACCTCTCTCAAAATCCCAAGACTTATTTCGCCAATTTTGATTTCAAATATAAAATCTCCAAATACAAATTTTAAGCTTTCATTCATGAAGCAACAAAGACCTGATTTTACCAGATCTATCTTTAAAACTACACTCTTTGGCTACAATTTCAACTCTAACAAAAACTTTTCACACTATTTTAATTTAATTGAATTTAGTTATGTGAAAATGTTTAATGAAAGTTCCGATTTTCAAGAAGAGTATTTATCAAATCAGTTACTTCAAAACCAATACAGTAATCATTTAATCACAGGGAGCAGTTACATAATGATTTACAATAATCAACAATTTAGAAAACTTAAAAACTACTCATTTATTAAAGCAAAATTAGAAATGAGCGGACTTTCAATTGATTTAATAGCAAATATTATGAATTTCAACAGAGATGAATTTGGAAATTATACGTTATTTCAAAACAGATATACTCAGTATTTGACTGGTGAAATAGATTTAAGGAGATATTTAGTTTTTAATAAAGAAAGTATTCTAGTATTAAGGACTTATTTTGGTATTGGATTCCCTTATGGAAACTCTGAACAAATTCCTGCTCAAAAACAATTTTTTGGTGGAGGCACAAATGGTGTTAGAGCTTGGAATCCATTTTCATTAGGACCAGGGTCTTTTAAAGGAAACGAAAGTAGTATTAATTATTTTTTAGGTGACATAAAATTTGAATCAAATATTGAATACAGATTTCCAATGTTTAATATTGGCTCATATAAAATGAAAGGTGCTATTTTTTGTGATTCAGGTAATATTTGGAATTTAAAAGAAAGAGAAAATCAACCGGGATCAAAATTTGAAACAAACTTTATTTCAGAAATAGCTATCGGTTTAGGTTTTGGATTAAGATATGATGTAAATTTATTAATATTAAGAATTGATTTAGCGACTCCTTTGAGATACCCATATCAAATTGATGATAATAATTGGGTTGATAATCCGTTTAAAAAAGCACTAAAAGGTGATTTAAATTTAAATATTGGAATTGGATATCCATTTTAAAATGAAAAATTTTATTTTAGCAAAAATTCATCGTTATGAACAAAGAAAAATTAATCAAAATTGCAAATCAAATGGTTACCACTGGAAAAGGAATCTTAGCAGCAGACGAAAGTACGCCAACTTGCACAAAACGATTTAATTCTATTGGAATAGAAAGTACTCCTTTTAGTAGAAATGAATATCGTGATATGTTATTTACTTCACCCGGACTAGAAAATTATGTGAGTGGTATTATAATGTTTGATGAAACCATTAAACAAAATACGATTGAATGTAATATTCCATTTCCAGAATATTTAAGAAGTAAAGGTATTTTATCTGGAATTAAAGTGGATACTGGTGCAAAAAATTTAGCTGGAAAAGATAAAGAAAAAATTACTGAAGGTTTAGACGGACTTAGAGAAAGACTAATTGAATATGCAAACTTAGGCGCTAGCTTTACTAAATGGAGGGCAGTTATTACTATAGATGAAAAAACCTTACCCTCTAAAACTTGTATTGAAGCTAATGCTCATGCATTAGCTAGATACGCATCACTATGTCAAGAAAGTAATTTAGTTCCTATAGTTGAACCAGAAATTTTAATGGAGGGAGAACATAACATTAATAGATGCTATGAAGTAACCAAAAATGTTTTAAATATTGTATTTGAAAAACTTAAGTTATTTGACGTATTATTGGAGGGTATTATTTTAAAACCAAATATGGTGATATGCGGAAAAGATTGTCAAAATTCTTGTTCAGATAATCCTATAAAAGTAGCCGAAATGACTCTAAAATGTTTAAAAGAGACTGTTCCTTTTGAAGTACCAGGAATCGCATTTCTTTCTGGTGGTCAAAGTAGCGAAAAAGCTACATCTCATTTATATCACATGAATTCAAAATTAAATGATTTAGGAAATAATTTTTGGAATTTAACTTTTTCATATGGAAGGGCCTTACAAGAAGACGCATTAAATAGTTGGAAAGAAAAAAATAAAGAAAAATCTCAAGAAAAACTACTTAAAAGAGCCAAGAATAATTCTCTTGCTTGTCAAGGAAAAATTAGTTAGTATGTCAGATTGGTTTAAAAGAAAAAAACAAGGGATATACACAGAGACTAAGGACAAAAAAGATCTCCCCACTGGTTTATGGTATAAATGTTCAAACTGCTCACATTTAGTGTTGAGTGAAGACTTTAAAAAACAATTCTATGTTTGTAATGAATGTAATCATCATGAAAAAATAAATAGCCGGGAGTACTTTGAAATTTTATTTGATAATAAAAAATTTAAAGAACTATTTTCAAATATCAAGTCCATTGATCCATTATCATTTGTTGATACAAAAAAATATACCGACAGATTAAAAACCGCAACGAATAAATCTAATATACATGAGGCAATAAGTGTAGCTACAGGAAAACTACATAAAAAAGAAATATTAATTGCTTGTATGAATTTTAATTTCATAGGCGGGTCAATTGGATCTGCTGTTGGTGAAAAAATTTCAAGATCAATTGATTATTGTATAAAGTACAAAACTCCCTTTATGATTATTTCTAAATCAGGGGGCGCAAGAATGATGGAGTCAGGGTTGTCATTGATGCAACTCGCTAAAACTTCAGGAAAACTTGCTCTTTTATCTGAAAAAAAAATACCTTTCATTTCTCTTCTAACTAATCCAACTTTTGGTGGAGCTACCGCTTCTTTTTCTATGCTCGGTGATATTAATATTGCAGAACCAAATGCATTAATTGGTTTTGCAGGACCAAGAGTTATTAAAGAGACTATTGGGAAAGATTTACCAGATGGTTTTCAACGTTCTGAGTTTTTACTTGAAAAGGGTTTTCTTGATTTTATTGTCGAAAGAAAAAATTTAAAAAAGAAAGTTCATGATTTCCTTTCACTAATTTATTATTGATTTTAGTGTAATTATTACAATATTCATTACCTTTGCCCCGCGGATAATATAAAATGATATGCATTTAAACAAAGAAGAAAAAAAATCCATATTCAAAAAATATGGTAATTCTACTGAAAATACAGGTTCTACTGAAGCACAATTAGCATTATTTTCTAAAAGAATTGAACATCTTACAGAACATCTTAAAAAAAATAAAAAAGATACTCACACTGAGAGATCTCTTATTCTTTTAGTTGGAAAAAGAAAAAGATTGTTGAAATATCTACAAAAAAAAGATATTTCGAGGTACCGAAATATCATTACTGAACTAGGATTGAGAAAATAATTTTTTCTTTTCCCCTTATTAATAGACTTAATTAAATTAAATGAAACCTGAATTAAAGACAGAAAAAATCACTCTACATGATGGTAGAGAAATTTTATTAGAAACTGGACTATTAGCAAAACAATCTCATGGATCGTGTGTTGTTAGAATGGGTGACACAATGTTGTTGGCAACAGTTGTTTCTTCATACGAAGCAAAAGAAGGTATTGATTTTCTTCCTCTTACTGTTGATTACAGAGAAAAATTTGCAGCTGCAGGTAGATTCCCCGGAGGATTTCTAAAAAGAGAAGGTAGGCCATCAGACCAAGAAATTTTAGGAATGAGATTAGTAGACAGAGTATTAAGACCTCTATTTCCTAAAGATTATCACTCTGAAACTCAAATAATGATTCAATTGATGTCTCATGATGAAAATGTCTGTCCTGATTCATTAATTGGACTTGCGGCTTCTACTGCTCTAAGTTTGTCAGACATTCCATTTGATGGGCCTATTTCTGAAGCTAGAGTTGGAAGAGTCAATGGAGAATTTATTATAAACCCTAGCAAATCTACTATGGAGGAATCTGATATTGATCTTATGGTAGGAGCATCAAAGGATTCGATTGTAATGGTTGAAGGAGAAATGAAAGAAATTTCTGAAAAAGAAATGTTAGAGGCAATAAAATTCGCACATGAAGCTATAAAAGTTCAATGTTTAGCTCAAGAGAACCTTTCTAAAAAAGTTGGAAATATTGAAACCAGAGATTACGAAAAAACTGTAATAAATGAAGAATTGTTTGAAAAAATCAAAAACCTGTGTTATGATAAAATATATCAATTAGCTTCTGAAAAAACAGAAAAAAAAGAAAGAAGTGAGCGTTTAAAAAAAATAAAAGATGAAGTATTGCATTCTTTTTCTGATGATGAAATTGAAGAAATAGAAAATGAAATTTCTAGTTATTTTCATAAAATAGAAAAAAAAGCTATTAGAAACTTTATTTTGGATAATCAACAAAGATTAGACGGAAGAAAGACTGATGAGATTAGACCAATATGGTGTGAAGTTAGTTATTTACCCAAAACACATGGCTCTGCAATCTTTACCAGAGGAGAAACACAATCCTTAACAACTGTTACACTAGGAACATCAATGGATGAGAATAAATTAGATACTGTTACATTGACTGGTGCAGAAAAGTTTTATTTACACTATAATTTTCCACCATTTTCTACAGGTGAAGCCAGAATGAAATTTAGTGTTAGTAGAAGAGAAATTGGTCACGGAAATTTAGCTCAGCGTGCATTAAAACTCATGATTTCAGATGAAAACCCATATACAATCAGAGTTGTATCAGAAATTTTAGAGTCTAATGGTTCTTCTTCAATGGCTACTGTTTGCGCAGGAACATTAGCTTTAATGGATGCCGGAATAATTTTAGAAAAACCTGTCTCAGGAATTGCTATGGGACTAATTACTGATCCAGAAAATAATAAAAATGCTATATTATCTGATATTTTAGGAGATGAAGATCACCTAGGTGATATGGACTTTAAAGTTACTGGAACTGAAGCTGGAATTACTGCTTGTCAAATGGATATCAAAATAAAAGGTCTTTCTTATGAAATACTAGAAACTGCACTAGAGCAATCAAAAAAAGGAAGATTGCATATTTTAGAAGAAATGCTAAAAACACTTCCAGAAACAAGAAAAGAATTAAAAGCTCATGCACCTAAAATAATTAAACTCACAATACCTAAAGATTTGATAGGTGCTGTTATTGGACCAGGTGGTAAAGTAATTCAAAAAATGCAGGAAGATACTGGAACAACTATTGTAATTAATGAGATTGAAACAGGTGAGGGAGAAGTTGAAATTTTGGGAACTGACCAAGAAGGTATTGATGAAGCAATTAAAACTGTTAAAGATATTTGTTTTATTCCTGAAGTTGGAGAAGTTTACAAAGGAACTGTAAAGTCAATCATGCCTTATGGTGCGTTTATAGGAATTGGAAAAAATACAGATGGTTTATTACATATTTCTGAAATTTCATGGGAAAGATTAGAAAATGTAGAATCTGTATTAAGCGAAGGTGATGAAATTGAAGTTAAACTTATTGAAAAAGATAAAAAAACAGGAAAACTTCGTCTATCCAGAAAAGTCCTACTGGAAAAACCTAAACAAACTGAATAAATATGAGACAACTAAAAATAACAAAACAAGTAACTAACAGAGAAACCGCTTCACTAGATAAATATTTACAAGAAATTGGAAAGGTTGAATTAATAACCGCCGAAGAAGAAGTTCAACTGGCCATTAAAATAAAGAATGGAGATAAAGTTGCTTTAGAAAGATTAACAAAAGCAAATCTACGTTTTGTTGTTTCAGTTGCAAAACAATATCAAAATCAAGGTTTATCATTACCTGATTTAATTAATGAAGGTAATTTAGGCTTAATAAAAGCTGCACAAAGATTTGATGAAACAAGAGGTTTTAAATTTATTTCATACGCAGTTTGGTGGATTCGTCAATCAATTTTACAAGCTCTCGCTGAACAATCAAGAATTGTAAGACTCCCTCTCAATAAAATTGGATCAATTAATAAAATAAATAAAGCATATGCTAAATTAGAACAAGAAAATGAACGAGATCCATCTTCTGATGAAATAGCAAATGTTTTGGATATGTCTTTAAATGATGTAAAAGAATCTCAAAGAAATGCAGGTAGACATGTTTCGATGGACGCACCACTTCTAGAAGGTGAAGATAGTAACTTATATGATGTTATAATGAGTGGTGAAAGCCCAAGTCCTGACCAATCTTTAATGCTAAATTCTTTAGGTACAGAAATTGAAAGATCTTTAACAACTTTAACTGAAAGAGAAGCAGATGTAGTGAGGTTATATTTTGGCTTACAAAGTCAACACCCTATGACATTAGAAGAAATTGGTGAAAGATTTGATCTAACAAGAGAAAGAGTTAGACAAATCAAAGAAAAAGCTATTCGAAGACTAAAACATACTTCAAGAAGCAAAATACTTAAAACTTATCTAGGATAAATGCAACATTTAATCGCACCATCAATGTTAGCATCTGATTTTGGAAACTTGGAATCAGAAATAAAGATGGTAAATGAAAGTGATGCAGATTGGCTTCACTTAGATGTGATGGATGGTGTCTTTGTTCCGAATATCTCTTTTGGATTTCCCATAATTAGAAATATTAAAAAGAATACAAACAAAATATTAGATGTTCATCTAATGATTGTAAACCCCGAAAAGTACATTAAGAATTTTAAAGAAGTTGGCGCAAATATTTTAACAGTACATTATGAAGCTTGTACACATTTACATAGATCTATCCAGGCTATCAAAAATGAAGGCATGAAAGCTGGGGTAGCAATAAATCCACACACCCCAGTTAATTTTTTATTAAACATATTAAACGAGATTGACTTAGTCTGTGTGATGAGTGTGAATCCTGGTTTTGGTGGTCAAACATTCATTGAAAATACTTACAGTAAAATAAAGAAATTAATAGAATTAAGAGAAAAAACAGAAAATAATTTTTTAATTGAAGTTGATGGTGGTGTAAGTATTGAAAATGCAAAGAAACTTATTGAAGTTGGAGCGGATATTTTAGTAGCTGGTAGTAGTGTATTTAAATCTGAAGAACCAAAAAAAACAATAAAAAAATTAAAATCTATCTAACTAATATAATCTGTTAAATATTTAAATCGGTGCGTTAACTTTCCATTTTTAGTTATTGTTGCTCTTTCAATAAATTTGTTTTTATCATTCAAAAAATTAGGAATAACTTTCTCCATTAACTCTTTGCCAAAATAAGCTGACGCATCTCTTGGAAGCTCACAAGGTAAATTATCTACTGCCATGACAGCTATAACTCCATCATTAAGAAATTCATCTTCCTTAAAAGTAATAGGGTTATAACCATATATTGGAGATGTTATTTTTGAAGGACGAATAGTACAAGGTATGGGACCGTCAATATCACAACTAATATCAGCTACAACTTTTATTTTTTTATTATTGCTTAAGTCTTCCTTAGAAAATAAAAAAGGAGCTTTATCATCATAATAATGACCCGTAATTAAAATGTCAATTTTATTTAAATATTTCGAAAAACATGATTTAATTAAATGAGGATTATTATAAATATTTTTTCTAGATGTTTTCTTTGAATCAAGAGTCTCATAATAATCAACAACTGTTAAACAAGAATAAACTGATGATGAAAAATTTTTACTTATTAAGTCTTCCTTAGGCACTTTTTTAATATTTATTTTATGTAAAATCTCTTCAACACCCTTGGAAACACGACCTTCACCTGTAAGAATAATTTTTAAATTATCAATTTTAATTTTTTTTAGTTCTTCTTCCATTTCCTTTTGGTCTTGACACAGATAGGCAGGTTTTAATTTATATTTTTTTTCTTTTAAACCATAAGTTAAAAAAGCATTATATGCACCTACAATTCCAGCATACCTTCCAAAACCAATTATTCTATCTCCATTTGAATCCTTTAATACTTCATAGTCAATTAAATCAATATTTTTATTTAAAATTTCTTTTAGTAAATTTTTATTATACGGTTGTTGTTTGATGGTGTGAGAAAAAAATAAATATTTCTTATTTGGAATTAATAATTTTAAAGGTACTTCTTTTACACCCATAATTAAATCACAATCACTTAAATCCTCCACAATTTCGATCCCTTTATTTTTATAATCTTGGTCACCATAACATCTTATGGGGCTAGACTGAACAACTAAAGATAATTGAGGGTGTATTTTCATTAACTCTAAACATTGTTCAGGAATTAATGGAACTCTCCTATCGATTGGTTCTTTACCCTCTTTAATTATCCCTATCTTCATAAATATTAGTTTGAATAGCTCAAAAATAGATAAATAATGACAAATAATTAATTATTTATATATTTACCAGCTTTTATTATTAAAAGACGATCTTTATATAATGGGGATGAATGGAATTGACAGCAAGTTTAATGTTTTGGTAAGCATGTCGAGATTTGTGTTCTAACTCGATAACTAAGAGCTCAAAATTTTAAAAGGCGAATATAATTACGCTTACGCTTAATCAGTCAAGGACTGTTTAACGTATGTCTCTTTACTGGGTAGTTTGACTCCAGTATCAATGAGGCATCGATAAGTCAAACTAGCTTTAACTATTCCTAGTTTTTAAAGTGAATTTATTTAGGATAAGGTTAATATTGGGTGAACTATTCCTGTGTTAACTCGAAAATTAAATAGTTCTAAACATGTAGAAATTCATCATGTTCCTTGTTTGGACCAGGGTTCGAATCCCTGCATCTCCACAAATAATAAACTCACTCAAATGAGTGGGTTTATTATTTAAAAAGTTTTTAATTTTTTTCCAAATGGATAATTCTAAATTTTAGTAAATGAAATATTCTTTTTAAAATTATGACCAATAATAGAAATAATATAAGTTCCTATTTTAATTTTTGAGGTGTTAATCTCAATATTTGTATTGCCTTTATTTATAAATCCAGAAAATAGTGAAGATATCTCTCTTCCTTGTAAATCAAGAATTTTAACACTAACAAAATCATCATAGGATAAATTTAAAGATAATTTAGATTGATTACTACATGGATTAGGATATAAATCAACAGTACTATCACTATTATATGAAATTTGATTTGATAAAGAAATAAGACTAATAGATGCTAAACCATTTGAAACATAATTATCCCCTCCTAACTCCCAAACAATATCTAAATCAATTTGTTTGTTAGTATCTTTATTCCAATACTTTAATATAAATTTTTCACCCTGAAGCATTCCATCTTTTTCATCTGTATAAATATCATCTTCCCAGACAATCAAAGACATTGAATTATTATCATAAACTGACGAGCCTACAATATTTCCATAACTATCATAAGCAATTATTTCAGATAAATTAATGGGTGAAAAATCCCAAGAATTATTTGGGATTGCAATAACCATATTTGAAGATGTAAAAGGGTAGCTATCTTTAAATCTTGATTCATGGCTGGCATCTAAACCAAATCTAGCATTGAAGCCTTCGTTGTATATCTCAGTAGATATTGAAATTGTTTGATATAATGCATTATTTACATAACCTAAATCTCCGCTTATAAAATAACCTTGTTCAGTCCAAATATTTTCAACAGAATAATTGTTTGCTGATGAACTATCGTGAATAAACATTTTTAAATCATCTCCTTCATTTAACCCAAATCCGTCTTCTAGATTCCCCCAAATTGTTAGTGCGGCAGGTGGCATATTGTCATCCCAAGTTAAAAACCCAGCACATAACCATTTATTTTCTCCTTCGTAAAAAACTCCTATTTTGTCACCGTCAGAAATTGGATTTCCGTCTAGAAGAATTTCATCTTCATTTAAATTTATCATCATGGTTGCATTCCCACCTGTGGTCTGTAAATCTAAAGGATTATTTGAATCTGGCCACAATAATGGTAAATGATAGTATTCAAAGTCATTGGGCAAAAAGCTAAATTCAGTATCAGTAGATAACTTAATTAAATAACCTTGACCAGGATACATAGCTTGGAGACTATTTAAATCATATTCAGGCCAGAAGACATTACCAAAACCATCTTTCATAATAATTATATCATCACTAATATCTACAAAATCATTTTCAATTACCTGTAAAACATCCATAGGATTATCTCTCAAATAACCCAAAAAACTCCAACCTTCTTCAAGATTTAATATAATATTTTCTGGTTCAATGGACGAACCAACAAAATCTAAAGACGAATCAAAAGTCATTTTTGACATGTAAGCTTTTCCAAGTTCAAGATTTCCTATTTGATTTAAACCTACCATTGGCCAATACACATTACCGCTATCATCTTTTACTAATAATAATGAAGAACTAACTGGTGACATTACACTTTCAATATTTGGGTTCTCTACAATTAAATTAGATGAAAAAATATTCCAACCTTGTTCAAATTGAATATTTTGAACTGATGTTCCCTCAAGCTCGTCACAAATATTATTTTGATTTATATCATTTATACATTCACCTGAGCAACTATAGTAGTTTTGTGGATATGTACAAGAACCGTCGTCATAATTAGCTTCATAATTATAATTACAAGCTAGAGAATCTGTACAACCACTATATAAACATAAATCATTATAATATGTTCCAGTACAATTCGTGAAATTGATTGACAATGGGTCATTACAACCTCCCACTATCACACAGGAACCATCATCTTCAATAGCATTTATATTATAATTAACTGCTTCTACACATGTACATCCTATTGAAACTTCATCATATTCACAGTACTCATTAAAATACACATCTCCAGAACAATAATTATTAGAAGAAGAATCAGAGCAAGCATTTCCAATGTAACATAATCCACCAACTAGCATAACACTACCAAAATTACATTCACAATTTGATGAATAATCACATAAAGAAATATCCGATTCTGTAGCATTGTTACTAAAATTATCAGCAGATGGATCAGTACAACCAACTATTTCAAATTCATCACACACACCATCATTATCAGTGTCATTTAAGCACTCTCCACTACAATCAAACCCATTTTCAGGAAAAATACACAAATCATCATTGACAGTATTAATATTAATATCAAAATTACAAGCATTTTGGTTAGAACAACCAATAATTGACTGTACACACGAACCATCATCCTCTGTTGCTTCAGGATTATAATTAAAAGCCTCTTGTGAAGTACAACCGTAAATTGGTATTATACATGAATCATCATCTTCGGTGGCTAAAATATTGTAATTATATGCAACCGGTTCTGTACAACCAAATACTTCTAATTCATCACAAATACCATCATTATCTGAATCATATAAACAATTTCCTTCACAATCCAAAAAATCATCAGCATATACACAAGATCCATCTGAAGAATTAGCATTAAAATCAAAATTACAAGATAACTCATCAGTGCAACCAAAAACTGGATAAATACATATAATTTCTTGATAACTAGATAAATTATTAATATATGATAGAGAAGACCAAACTGAAAAGTTATTATTATAATTTAGAGCACCTGGATCTTCACATCCTTGTAAAGAATTATCAGGAATTCCATCTTGATTTTCATCTACTCCGTCATATGTACAGGAACTATCATCATCAAACCCATCTGGTAAAATAAAAATTGGAAACCCTGTACTAAAATCAAACCCACATGCAGGTGAAAACTCACAAAAATAATTTAATGCCATTGGATCAGCGCATCCAGAGAATTCATTTTCATCACATACACCATCTCCATCAGAATCTAATAAACAATTATTATCACAATCATAATATAATTGTGCATATTCACACGAACCATCATCTTCTTGAATTAAAGAATCATAATTACATGCAAATGGGTCAGTACATCCACCATATATACAA
>JAYYFR010000013.1:0-17788 GCA_036158635.1 Bacteroidota bacterium
TTTTTCCACAACCCATATATCCTAATAAAAATATATGCATTGAAATTAAAATGGTGAATCTGGTTCTTTAGACATATGATTAAAAACAAGTTTATCAACTAATCTTGGAAAAAACTTATTTAAAGAAACAGTTAATTTTCCATTGGCTGTTAATACTTGATTATTTTTTTTTGATTTTATAGCACTGATCATATGCACAGCAACAGCTTTAGATGACATCATTTTTTTTTCAGTTCTAGGGCTTTCACCTTGTTCTAAACCATCTCCTTGTAAAGCTTTTTTTCTAATATTAGAGGATGTGAAACCTGGACTTATTATTAAAACATGTAAATTATTTTTTAAATTTTCTATTCTTAATGACTCTAAAAATCCTTGAAGAGCAAATTTAGAAGCTGAATAAGCAGTTCTACCTGGCAAACCTTTATGTCCAGCAATTGAGGAAACACCAACGATACTCCCTTTACTTTTTAATATATATGGTAAAGCATATTTTGTACAATAAACCGTTCCCCAAAAGTTTACTTGCATGACTTTTTTAAAAACTGATAAATTCAAATCTTTAAAAATAGATCTCATAGAAATACCGGCATTATTAATTAAGATATCAATTTGTCCAAAAATGGAAATTGTTTTTTGAACCATTTTTTCACAATTCTTTTCAATTGAGACATCAGTAACAACAAATGAAGAATTTCCTCCATTAGAATTAATTTTATCAGAAATTTCACATAATTTTTTTTCAGAACGAGCAGCTAACATTAATTTAGCTCCTTGCTTTGCAAACTCAATTGCGCAAGACATCCCAATTCCAGAAGATGCTCCAGTTATAATGACTACCTTTCCTTTCAAAACTTAAAAAATTAATAATTATATTGCAAAATATGAATATATCGACTATTTCTAACAAAAAGGACATAAAAGAATTCCACCAGTTACCATATATTATCAATGAAAATAATAATTATTGGATACCTCACATTAAACAAGAAGTTGAAAATATTTTTAATGCAAAAAATAATTTTTTTCATAAGCACGGTGAAATTGAAAGGTTTATAGTAAGAAGAAAAAATAAACCAATAGGAAGAATTGCAGTATTTTATGATAAGAGAAAGTTTGATAAAGAAGCTCAGCCAACTGGCGGTGTAGGTTTTTTTGAATGTATAAACAATCAAGAATGTGCAAATATATTGTTTGAAAAATCAATCGATTGGTTAAAAAAAAGAAAAATTGAAGCTATGGATGGTCCAATTAATTTTGGAGAGAGAGATAGATATTGGGGATTATTAATTGAAGGATTTAACAAACATACTGTATATGGACAAAATTATAACCCTAAATATTATAAAGATTTATTTGAAAATTTTGGGTTTAAAAAATATTTTAATCAGCATGTATATTGTAAAGACTTGTCTATACCATATCCTCCTAAATTTTATGAAAGATCTAACAGAATCATTGGAAGAAAAAAAATCAGTTTTTCTCACATGAAAAGCTATGATTTTGAAAAATATGGAGAATATTTTACAAGAATATATAATGAAGCTTGGCAAACACACCACGGTTTTAAAGAAATGAAAACAGAAAAAGCTGTTAAGATGTTTAAAAAAATGAGGCAAATTATCGACAAAAGATTAATTTGGTTCGGTTACTATGAGGAAAAACCTATTTGTTTCTTTATTGGTATACCCGACCCAAATCAGTATTTTCAATTTATCAATGGTAATCTTAATACTTTAGGAAAGATTAAATTTTTGTTCTATAAAATTCTTAATTCCCCTAAAATTTGTTCGGGTATGGTTTTTGGTGTGATTCCTAAATTCCAAAAATTAGGAATGGAATCGGCACTTGCAGATATTGTAACAAAAAATATTTTAAAAGCTGGATATACTCATGTAATGCAAACATGGATTGGAGATTTTAATCCAAAAATGATTAAAGTATGTGAAAATTTTTTTGGTAGTGATATTCATCAAAAATTAACAACGTACAGATACCTGTTTGACAAAAACGCAAAATTTATTCCTCACCCAATAATTTAAAAAAGATTGCAGTTAATATTGTTATTAATTTTTTAGATTATATATTTGCACTCATTAAAGACCTGGTAGCTCAGTTGGTAGAGCATCTCCCTTTTAAGGAGAGGGTCCTGGGTTCGAGCCCCAGCCAGGTCACAACTAGCCCAAGTGCTGGAACTGGTAGACAGGCATGGTTGAGGGCCATGTGTTCATTTGGGCGTGCGGGTTCGACTCCCGCCTTGGGCACAATAAGTTATTTTAAATTTTCGATTACAGATATCCCATTATGTGAATATAACTTAGACCCGGCCATAAAAACTGGTTCCAATTCCTTTCTTATCAAACCATCTTTAATATGATAAATTGGTAAATATTCTTCATTATTCAAAAATCCATCTTTTAACTCGCTTGTATTATCATTTCCCCAGACTGTTAAAGCAACTCTGTCATTATTCCAAATAACAAATCCTCCACATTTTTTTTCATTAATTGAAAAGTCATAAAATACTGCTAAAGTATCACCAAAATTAACTAAAGTATCAGATGTATTTAATATTGCAACAGTCATATTAGAACCTGTATTTACAAAATTTAAATCAATTTTTTCCTGACTAAATATTTCTAAGGTTATAAAAATTAGTAAAACAATTTTATTCATGTCAATTTTTTATCAAAAAATAATCAATTAAAATAATTGTTAAAAACTATTAGTATTTATTTTTTTGAATTCACTATTCAAAAGTAATTATTTTGTAGATTAAAGGTCATTATTATAAATACAATGGATGTATTGAAATTAGAAAAAATTTGTTCACAAGTCAGACGAGACATTGTTAGAATGGTTCATGCTGTCAACTCTGGACATCCTGGTGGTTCACTTGGGTGTACGGAGTTTTTAGTTGCATTGTATTTTAAAATAATGAATCATAAAAAAGAATTTGACATGAACGGATTTAATGAAGATCTCTTCTTTCTGTCCAACGGCCATATCTCACCAGTTTTTTACAGCGTTTTAGCAAGGTCTGGTTATTTTCCTATTAAAGAATTAGGTACTTTCAGACTAATTAACAGTAGACTTCAAGGGCACCCTGCCACTAAAGAAGGACTTCCAGGTGTTAGAATTGCAAGTGGCTCTCTGGGACAAGCACTATCTGTATCAATTGGATCTGCTATTTCTAAAAAAATAAATAACGATGAAAAATTAATTTATTGTTTATGTGGTGATGGAGAATTACAAGAAGGTCAAATTTGGGAAGCAATTATGTTTGCTGGTGCAAAAAAAATAGACAATTTAATATTAACTGTTGATGTTAATAAACAACAAATTTGTGGCAGCACTGATGAAATATTAAATCTTGGAGATTTAAATCAAAAAATAACAGCATTTAATTGGGAGGTAATTGAAGTTAGTAAAGGAAATGATTTAAAAAGTGTTATTCAAGGAATAGAAGAGGCTAAAGATAAAACTAAAAAAAAGAAACCAATTTGTATACTTTTGAATACAGAAATGGGGTTCGGTGTGGATTTTATGATGGGGAGTCATAAATGGCATGGTATTGCCCCGAATGATGATGAACTAAAAAAAGCACTTTCTCAACTTGAAGAAACAATTGGAGATTATTAATATGAATGAATTTGAATTAAAAGATACAAGATCTGGATTTGGAGAAGGTTTACTTGAATTAGGAAATGAAAATTCTAATGTTATTGGGCTATGTGCTGATTTAACAGGCTCTTTAAAAATGGATGCTTTTGAAAAAAAATTTCCAGATAGGTTTATTCAAGTTGGAATTGCAGAAGCGAATATGATGGGAATTGCGGCAGGGCTAACTATTGGTGGAAAAATTCCATTTACAGGAACATTTGCTAATTTTTCTACTGGTAGAGTGTATGATCAAATACGTCAATCAATTGCATATTCTAAAAAAAATGTAAAAATTTGCGCATCCCATGCTGGTATAACTTTAGGTGAAGATGGAGCAACACATCAAATTTTAGAAGATATTGGTTTAATGAAAATGTTACCAGGTATGGTAGTTATAAATACTTGTGATTTTAATCAAACTAAGGCAGCAACAAAAAAAATCGCAGAACATTACGGACCTGTTTACCTTAGATTTGGAAGACCTAAAGTACCTAACTTTACTGACCCAAATCAAAAATTTGAAATTGGAAAAGGAATAAAAATGAAAACAGGGTATGATTTAAGTTTATTTGCAACTGGTCATATGGTTTGGGAAAGTGTTGTTGCTTGTAAAAATTTAGAGAAAAAAGGTATTTCAGTAGAATTAATCAATATTCCTACAATTAAACCTTTGGATGAAGAAATTATTTTAGATTCAGTAAAAAAAACAAAACTAGTAGTTACAGCGGAGGAACATCAAAAATTAGGGGGCCTTGGAGGAAGTATTTCTCAATTATTAGCTGAAAAACTACCCACGTATATTAAAATGGTTGCTATTGAAGATAGCTTTGGCGAAAGTGGAAAACCACATCAACTACTTAAAAAATATAAACTTGATTCAAAAAGTATAGAGCTTGCATGCTTAGAAGCTCTAAAAAAAAAATAATTTTTAATGAATAAAAAAGAATTATTTTTTAAAAATCAATCTCAGATTACTAAAAATCCTATAGGTCTTGAAATTTCTCATGCTAAAGGAATATATATATACGACAAAAATGGAAAAGAATATATAGATCTTGTTGCTGGAGTTTCCGCTTGCACACTAGGTCATTCCAATAAAAAAATTATTAAAAGTATTAATGATCAATTAAAAAAATACTCTCATGTTATGGTGTATGGTGAGTATATTCAAGATCCTCAAATAAATTTAGCAAAAAAATTATCCGATAATCTACCGAAAAAATTAAACTGTTCATATTTTGTTAACTCTGGAACAGAAGCTATTGAAGGTGCTATTAAATTAGCAAAAAGAACGACAAAAAAATCTGAAATTATTTTTTGTAAAAACTCTTACCACGGTAGTACTCATGGATCATTGAGTTTCATGGGAAATGAGGAAAGGAAATCAAACTATAGACCTCTATTACCGGGCGGAAAAATGATTCGGTTTAATTCAATGGATGATTTGAAATATATAAATAATAATACAGCTGCAATAATAATTGAATTAATTCAAAGTGGAAGCGGTTTCAAGGTTGCTTCAAAAAAATGGATAAGAGAAATTAAAAAAAAATGTAAAATTTTTAAAGCAAAATTAATTTTTGATGAAATACAAACTTGTTTTGGAAGAACTGGTAAATTATTTGGATTTCAAAATTATAATGTAATTCCTGATATTTTATGTATTGCTAAGGGAATGGGTGGAGGAATGCCTATTGGCTGTTTTATCAGCTCAACAAGTATGATGAAAAAATTTACAAGTAATCCAATTTTAGGACATATTACAACATTTGGTGGTCACCCTGTAAATTGTGCTGCTTCTCTAAAAACACTCGAGATTTTATTATCCACAAATATTATTAATGAAGTTTCAAAAAAAGAAAACTTATTTAGAAAATTTTTAAAGCATACTGAAATTGAAAGCATTGATGGGGTTGGTTTAATGTTAGGTTTAAAATTTAAAACATCTAAGATGTGTAATTTAGTAGTAAATAATTGTCGTAAAAGTGGATTGCTAGCCTTCTATTTTTTATTTGAAAAAAAATCAATGAGAATAAGCCCCCCATTAACTATTACTGAAAGAGAAATTAGAAAATCATGTGATATAATTATTAAATCAATTGATAAATCTTTAGAAAGTTTATCGTAAATTTATTTTAAAAATTAAATACTATGTTAATTAAACAAATTGAAAAAGCTTTAAATGAACAGATCTCTGTTGAGGCAAATTCATCACAATTTTATTTAGCGATGGCATCGTGGGCAGAAACTAAAGGATTTGATGGTGTATCTTCTTTTTTATACAGACATTCTGATGAAGAGAGACAACATATGTTAAAACTTATTAAATATGTAAATGAAAGAGGAGGACATGCAATAGTACCTGAACTTAAAAAACCTCCAAAAGTTTTTGATTGTTTATCTCATGTTTTTCAAAATTTATTAAACCACGAAATTTTAGTTACAAAAAAAATTAATGAAGTTGTCGATTTGTGTTTAAAAAATAAGGATTATACAACTCACAACTTTATGCAATGGTATGTGGCCGAACAAATTGAAGAAGAAGCTTTAGCTAGAACTATTTTAGATAAACTAAAATTAATTGGAGATGATAAGGGAGGCTTATATTTATTTGATAGAGACATCCTCAACATAGAAATCGTTGAAAATAACTAATTTTTTAAAGCTAAAGTTATTTCTCTTTTTCCAAATGGCCCTCTTGGATGACTTAATTTAAATCCAACTTTTTTCAAAATTCTTTTAACTTCCCCTTTTGCACAAAATGTAATTAAAAATCCATTTTTATTTAATAAATAGTGTGCTTTTATAAAATTTTCTTCTGTCCACATGCTGGGCTGAGCTCTAGGGGAAAATGCATCATAATATATGATATCAAAATTATTAGCACGATTAAACGATAAAAATTTATCATTATATCTAAAAAATGAAAAGTTTTTATTTAAAATTACTTCTTTTTCAAGCTCACATATATGAATTTTATCCAAAATTTTTAACTTAAGAATCTTCTCATAATTAATTTTTTTAATAATCCCATAATTAATTGGATAAGGTTCAAGTGCATAGTAATTTATTTTTTTTTTGGAATAAAAATATGTCAAAATTAGGTTTAACCCAGTACCAAAACCAACTTCTAAAATTTTAATTTTTTTTTTTTTACAAATATTCAAACCATTTTTTATAAAAATATGAGTTGATTCTTGAATAGCGCCATATCTTGAATGATATATTCTATCTTCTTCATCACAAATTGAATTTGATCCATCCAAAGTTTTAAATATTTCTAAATTTCTATTTTTTTTCATATCAATAATTAAATTATTTACTATTTTAAATACATCAAAATATTTAGCTATGAAAAATAAAAGTATCATAACAAAAAAGTCTATGAACTTTTTAGAAAATTATATAAATAATCCCTCCCCAACCGGATTTGAATCTGAAGGTCAAAAATTGTGGTTAAATTACTTAAAACCATATATTGACACACATATAGTTGATACTTACGGAACTGTTGTTGGGGTAATCAATCCTAAAGAAAAATACAAAGTAGTTATTGAAGCTCATGCTGATGAAATATCTTTTTTTGTTCACTACATAACTAAAGATGGCTTTATATATTTAAGAAGAAATGGTGGGTCTGATCATCAAATAGCGCCATCTAAAAGAGTTAATATTCATACAGAAAAAGGAATGGTAAAGGCCGTATTTGGGTGGCCAGCAATCCATACTAGAAGACCAGGAAAAGAAAAACAACCTAGTTTAGAAACTATATTTTTGGATTGTGGAGCAAAAAATGATAAAGAAGTTAGAAAAATGGGGATAGATGTTGGATGCGTAGTCACTTATGAAGATAAATTTATGATTATGAACAAAAAACATTTAGTTGGCCGAGCTTTAGACAATAGAATGGGTGGTTTTATGATAGCTGAAGTAGCTAGGTTATTAAAAGAAAATAAAAAGAAATTACCATTTGGTTTATACATTACAAATTCTGTCCAAGAAGAAGTAGGTTTATATGGGGCAAAAATGATAGTAGAAACAATAAGACCTAATGTTGCAATTGTCACTGATGTAACTCACGACACTAACACACCACTAATCAATAAAATACAACAAGGAGATTGTTCAATGGGAAAAGGGCCTGTTCTATCATATGGACCAGCAGTACAAAATAATTTATTAAAGCTAATTATAAATACAGCTAAAAAAAATAAAATACAAGTACAAAAAGCTGCTGCATCGAGATCGACAGGAACAGATACTGATGCATTTGCATTTAGTATTGGTGGCGTCTCATCGGCATTAATATCATTACCACTTAGATATATGCATACTACAGTTGAAACTGTTCACTTAGATGATGTAGAAAATGTAATTAAACTAATTTATGAATCTGTTTTAAGTATAAAAAACAACCAAGACTTTAGATACTTAAAGTAACGTTTAAGCATCTAAAATCTTAGAAATATTTGGTTTAAAATAGTTTTCACTTTTTAGAATCTTGCCATCCTCTCTATAAATAGGATTTCCATTTTTGTCAAGTTTGGACATATTACTTTTTTGAATTTCCTCAAATATCAATTCAATTTTATCTTGAAGTCCATGAGATAAGATTGTACCGCACAAAATATACATCATATCGCCGAGCGCATCTGCAATTTCATTTAGATCTCCATTTTTACAAGCATCTAAATATTCATTATTTTCTTCTTGCATTAATTTATATCTTAATTTATAAGTCTTTTCAGAAATATTTGCGTTAGGGCTTAATTGGTTATCTATACCAAACGATTCATGAAATTTTTTAACATGTTTTATTTGTTTTCTCATTTTTATAATAATATAATTAATAGATTTGCAAACTAAACATAAATAATATAATTATAAAATGAAAAAATTACATGTTACATTGTTACTGTTATTATCTTTTTTTATTTCAACAGGACAAACTACTAAAACTATTGACTTAAAAAAGAGTAAAGTTGAGTGGTTAGGAAAGAAAGTCACTGGTGAACATTTTGGCACTATAAAATTAAAATCCGGAAACATCACAATTTCTAAAGAAAATGCTATAACAAGTGGGGAATTTGTTGTTGACATGTCAACAATTAACTGTACAGACTTGAGTGGTAAGGCAAAACAATCAATTGAATCTCACTTGAAAGATGATGATTTTTTTGATGTTGAAAATTATCCAACAAGTACTTTTAAAATAAAATCTAGTGATAAAAATAAAATTTATGGAATAATGACAATTAAAGGAATTTCCAAACCTATTGAATTTGATTACAAAATGGAATCCAGAGGAGGACAACATATTGTTTTTTCTGAAATAAAAATTGACAGAACAAAATTTGATATAAAATATGGTTCAGGTTCCTTTTTTGAAAATCTTGGTGATAAAATGATTTATGACGACTTTATAATTAATATAAATCCAATTATTCTTAAATAAATGGATAATATCACAATCGGACACTGGATTTATGCAATTATTGCATCTGGCATATACATTATATTTGTACTATGGTCTTATAAAAAAGAATTAAAATATATTAAGTGGTTTAACTTTAAACCTATACCAATTTTTATTTGGTGTATATTACTATTGTTTTTTATTATTATAACTTCTTAATTCTATTCCAATACTTTTCCAATTCAGAAACTGTTAGATCTTCAATTTTCTTATTATCACTATAAATTTCGTTTTCCATTTTTTTAAATCTCTTGATAAACTTTTGATTAGTTTTCTCTAAAGCATCAACTGGATTTATATTTAAGTATCTTGAATAATTTATTAATGAAAATAAAACATCACCAAACTCCTCTTCAATATTTTCAACGTTATTATTTTCTATTTCAAACTTTAATTCATTGAACTCTTCATCAATTTTATTCAATGACCTTGATACATTTTTCCACTCAAAACCAGCACCCCCAACTTTTTCTTGAATTCTCCAAGATTTCAAAATAGAAGGTAATGTTTTTGGCACTCCGTCTAAAATAGATTTTTTTTTGTTGTTTTCTTTTAACTTAATTAGTTCCCAATTTCTTTTTACATCATATTCACTTTTCAATTTAACATCACCATATATATGTGGATGCCTACGTATTAATTTCTCACATTGTTCATTAATAACATCTATTATTGAAAATTGATTTTTTTCAGCATATAATCTTGAATAAAAAATAATATGAGTTAGTATATCTCCTAATTCATTTTTAATCGACTCAGTATCATTTGATAAAATTGCCTCTGATAACTCATAACATTCTTCCAAAGTTAAAGATCTTAATGAGTCTTTAGTTTGCTTTTTATCCCAAGGACATTTTTCTCTGAGTTCATCTATTATTTCAACTAAATTAGAAAACGATTTTTTTTTCATAAAAAATTATTTTTTACAAAGATGAACATCATACCTTTTTTGAAACTTCCCTTCTTTGATTGATTTTAGCTTTCTATTTAAAATATTTTTTCGTTTGGCAGACAAATGGTCAACAAAAAGGATTCCTCTTAAATGATCAAATTCATGTTGAATAACTCTAGCTTCAATCCCGGTGACTTTTTCTTTAATTTTATTAAAATACCTATCATAATATTCAATTTCAATTGTATTTTTTCGAGTCACAAAATCATTTACCTCAGGTATGCTTAAACATCCTTCTTCATATTCTAACTCTTCACCATACTCATTAATAATTTTAGGATTAATAAAAATTTTTTTAATCTTCCTTATAGTAGGTTTTTCTTCTTCAAGTGGTGATAAATCAATTACAAATAAATTAATACCTAGGCCAACTTGTGGAGCTGCAATACCAATACCATTTGCATTATACATTGTCTCAAACATATTATTAATAAGCAATTCCAAATCTTTGTAATCTGATGAAATATTTACACAATCATTTTTTAAAATTTCATTTCCATAAATATATATAGGCATTATCATTTTTCATTTTTTTTTAAATATGTTTCCAAAATTAAAGACGCACTCACTTTATCTAATAGAGCCTTATCTCTTCTTTTCATTTTTTTTAAGTTAGATTGCAAAATAATTTTTGATGCTATCTTTGAAGTAAACCTTTCATCAATAAAAAAAATTGGCTTTTTAAATTCTTTTTTTAATTTATTTGAAAAAATTTTAATCTCACCCATAATATCATTGTCTGTATTATTTCCTCTTTTAGGCCTACCCAAAACAATAGATTCAATTTTTTCTGTTAAAAAAAAATCTTTTAAATATTGAAATATCTTATCATTTTCAATAGTTTTAAGTGGAAAAGCAAACAATTTTTTACTATCTGAAATAGCCAGACCTATTCTCTTTTTCCCAAAATCAATAGCAAGAATTTTTCCCATTAATTACAATTTTTAAATAAATTACTAAAAATTAGACATAGATTTGTATTAAAATTAACATTTTGAAAGTCGGAATTGATGCAAAAAGAGCTTACCACAATAAATCTGGACTTGGAAATTATAGTCGAGACGTTATAAATTCATTAATTAAGGATAGAAGACTAAATATTCAACTATTTACTACAGAAATAAATAACAATTTCATTTTACCTAAAAATATAAAAATTCATACTCCAAAATATAAAATTTTAAAAAACTATTGGAGAAGTTTTTGTATAAATAAAGTATTAAACAGTGAGAATATAAAAATATATCACGGACTGAGTAACGAAATACCATTTGGATTAAATAAAAAAATTAAATGTGTAGTTACAATACATGATGTGATTTTTAAAAAATTTCCTGGTTTTTATAGTAGGTTTGACAAATTTATTTATTCGAAAAAAACTGATTATGCATGTAAAAATGCTAAAAAAATAATATGCGTAAGTAAACAAACAAAAGAAGATTTGATTTCATTTTTTAATGTCAATCCAAACAAAATAGAAGTTGTTTACCAAAGTTGTCACAAAGCATTTAAGTCCGATTTGAAAAATAAAAATATTTTATCGAAGTACAATTTACCAAATGAATACATACTTAATGTGGGAACTATTGAAAAAAGAAAAAATTTAATTTTTTTATTAGAAGCAATGAAAAAAAGTCCAGAGGTTAATTTAGTATGTGTAGGAAAAGAAAAAAAATATAAAAAGGAAATTAAATCATTTATTTTAAAAAACAATCTAAAGAATAAAATTTTATTTCTATCGATTAATGATGTAAATGATTTATCTGATATATATAAAAAAGCTAAATGTCTTGTTTACCCATCAATATATGAAGGATTTGGGATCCCAATTATTGAAGGTTTATATAGCAAAATTCCAGTAATTACAATGAATAAGCCAATTTTTAAAGAAGCAGGTGGAAATCATTGCCATTATGTAAATAATACTGAAGAATTAAAAAATATAATTACTAAGATTTGGTCTCAAAAAAAAGTTATAAATCAAGAAGGGAGAAAATGGGTGTATAAATTTGATAGTGAAAAACAAGCAAATCAAATTGCAGAAATTTACCAAAAATTATAAAGGATGAAAGAAGTTATAACAGAAAGTGTAAAAATATTAGAAAAAGGGGGTGTTATTCTTTATCCGAGTGATACAATTTGGGGTATTGGATGTGACGCTACAAATGAAAAAAGCATAAAAAAAATATATGATATTAAGAATCGACCGGAAGATAAACCTTTAATTATTTTGGTAAATGATATAAATATGTTATCAAAATATATTGTTGAAATTCCTGAAAAGGTTGAAAATTTAATATCTCAAATAAAACAACCAACTACTATTATTTATTCAAAACCTGTAAATCTTCCAAATATTCTTACAAAAACAGATTCTATTGCTATTAGAGTGACAAATGATTTATATTGTAAAGAAGTAATTAGAAAACTTAACAAACCTATTGTTTCTACATCTGCCAATATTTCAACACAAAAAATTCCTAAAAATTTTAAAGAAATTAATACTCAAATAAAAAAAATGGTTGATTATATTGCAAAACATAAAACAGAAATGGAGCTCACAAAACCATCTAAGATTTTAAAAATTAATTCAACTAATGAAATTGAAGTTATTAGATAAATGAAAAAATTTTTAAACAATAACATATTTAGTCTTTTAAGTAAAATAAGCAAAGAATTAGACATAGAAACTTTTGTAGTTGGAGGATATGTTAGAGATTGTTTGATAGGAAAGAAAAGAAAATTAACAGACATTGATATTGTCTGTAATGAGAAAGCAACTGATCTAGCAAAACAAATTGCCAAACAATTAAAAACTAAAAATATTTCTATATTTAAAAACTTTGGTACGGCGCTAGTTAAATACAAAGACTTACAAATTGAATTCATAAGTGCAAGAAAGGAATACTACAATGAATCATCAAGAAAACCAGAAATTGTTCTAGGTAGTATGGAAGATGATCAAAATAGAAGGGATTTTACAATTAATGCTATGTCAATATCTTTGAATGAATATAACTTTGGCACATTGATAGATCCATTTAATGGTTTAAAGGACTTAAATGATAAAATAATTAAAACTCCTCAGAATCCAAACAAAACTTTTTCTGATGACCCATTAAGAATGTTCAGAGCTATAAGATTCGCTAATCAACTTGGTTTTATAATTGAAACAGAAACTTTAAAAGCAATAAAGGACAACAGTGAAAGAATAACTATTTTATCTAAAGAAAGAATGCTTGATGAATTTGAAAAAATACTTTTGAGTGAAAAACCTTCTATTGGACTAAATTTACTTTATAAAACAGGGATTCTAAAATTATATTTCAAAGAATTTCATGACTTACAAGGGGTTGAAACTGTTAATAATCATTCACATAAAGATAATTTTTTTCACACATTAGAAGTAATTGATAATGTTAGAAAAAAGAGCGGTAATAAATGGCTTTTATGGGCTGCACTTTTACATGATATAGCTAAACCAAAAACAAAAAGATATAATAAAAAAGAAGGTTGGACATTTCATGGCCATGAGTATTTAGGCTCAAAAATGGTACCTATTATTTTTAATAAACTTAAGTTACCTTTAAATGAAAACATGAAGTATGTACAAAAACTTGTACTTCTTCATCTCAGATTAATTCCACTAACTAAAAAAAATGTTACAGATTCAGCATACAGAAGAATATTATATGAAGCAGGTAACGATATTGATGATTTATACATTTTATGTGAAGCAGATATTACTTCTAAAAATGAAGAAAAAGTTAGTAGGTATTTAAAAAATTTAAAATATGTTAAAAATAAAATAGAAGAAATTGAAAAAAATGATAATTTAAAAAATTTCCAACCTCCTGTAGACGGTAAAATGATAATGAAAAAGTTCAAATTAAAACCTTCTAAATTAGTTGGAGAAATTAAAGTTCAAATCCGTGAAGCTATATTAAATGGTGAAATTGGAAATAATAAAATAGATGCTGAAAAATTAATGATCAAAATTGGAGAAAAATTAAAGCTAAATAAATGAACAAAAAAATTTTGGTTGTAATAGGAGGCCCTACATGTGTGGGGAAATCTGAATTATGTATAAAATTAGCAAAATACTATGACACTGAAATTATCTCAGCAGATTCTAGACAATTTTATAAAGAATTAAATATAGGAGTTGCAAAACTGTCTAAAAAAAAACTAAACACTGTAAAACATTATTTAATTAATAATTCATCAGTCACTAAAAACTATTCTATAGGAAAGTATATAACAGATTTTACAAATATTTCAAATGAATTATTTAAAAAAAAAGAAATAGTATTCTTATGCGGAGGCTCTGGATTATATATAGAATCAGTCTGTATCGGATTAGATAAAATACCAAAAATTAAACCAGGAATAAGAGAAAAACTACAAGAACAACTTAAAAATAACGGATTAAAAAACTTAACTGAACAATTAAAAAAATATGACTTTAATTCATGGGAAAAAATTGATTTAAAAAATCCAAGAAAAGTTATCAGGAGTCTTGAAATTTATTTATCTACTAAAAAACCGATGTCTCATTTTTTAAATAAAAGAAAGAAAGATAGAATCTTCGATACTTTGTTTATTTATTTAAATGATGAAAGAGAAATTCTTCATAATAAAATAAATAAAAGAGTTGACGAAATGATTTCTAAAGGATTAGAGAAAGAAGCAAAAAAAATATTAGAACTAAACAAAAAAATTATGTTAGACACAATAGGATATAAAGAGTTTTATGACTATTTCAATAAAAAACAATCACTAGACCAAACTATTTCATTAATTAAAAGAAATACAAGAAGATACGCAAAAAGACAAATTACGTGGTTTAAAACAAAAAAATTTATAGAGTTTTCACCTAATCAAATAGATGGAATAAAAAAACTAATTGAAAAAAAAAAGGGAAACTAAATCATCTCCCTTTTTATTTATTAATTTAAAATGACTATTTAGTGAATGATAATTCTTTCACTAATTGTTTTTACGCCATTTGAAATAGTATAAGTATAAAGACCACTTGTTAAGCCACCTTTATCAAAAGAATACTCATTATGCCCTATTTCTGTTTTAATATTATCAACATACACTAAATTTCCTAAAATATCATGTACAGTAAATTTAACATCATTTACATTATTATTACCAAAATGAATTGTAGTAGACTCACTGAATGGATTAGGGTAAGTACCTAGCGATTTAAAAACTCTTGAATCAATAATCTCTCCAACACCTGAATTATTACCTTCTTCAACTACCAAAACAAGATAATTTAATAAAGTATCATCAGTTACTTCAACTGGAATCATTATCCCAAACACTTCATACTCAGCAACTATATCCAGAGCAACTTTCAACGGATAAGTACCCACTACATTAGGAACGTCATCAGAAAAAAGTCTTAAACAGCCGTATCCTCCTCCAGGAAAAATACAGTTATTATTAGTAATAGCACCATCAGCATCTTGTGAAGCACATTCATAAGAAAAACCCATAGGTAAACCTTGTATCTCATTTACTCCAATTGTATTAATATAAACTGGATCAAATAATTGAGGACCTTGACCTAAGTCATATTCTATGACAGTGTCAGTTGGTATTCTCATGTTAAAAAAGGTTTCATAAGTGTCACCGACTATAGCATTTGGAAGAGCAGTTGGATCAACTACAGTTGGGCCAATATTTAAACCTGTTGTATCTTCAAGAACATAAGCGTCTTCTGAAACCCCAACTAGACCTGTAAAATCTGTGTCAGGGATGCACTGAGAGAAACTAAATAGAGGAATAATTCCAATTAATAAAAAAGTAAGTAAAGTTTTTTTCATATTATAAAATTTAATTAGTTACACATTTCTTTCTAACTCTTCCATGAATAGATAGTCAATTGCTTCTTCTAAAGATGGAACACAAATAAGACTATTGTTATTCACAACATAATCATCTACCACTAATATAAAAGATTTATCACTCTTTTTCCAAAAAGAATTATATTTTACTAAAGATAATATCAAAGAGTCATTGTTAATAAGTTCGTTATTTAATTTAATTATTAAATTAACAGGATTAGTTTTAAAACTTTCTAATTTATCAAGAAATTTTTTTTTATTATCGATGTTTATGCCTGAAAAATAAGAGTAATTATCATTATTTTCAATTGTCATGATATTTTAATTTTTGATGCTAATAAATATAATACTGCCATTCTTATTGCAACACCATTTTCAACTTGACTTAAAATGACAGAGTGACTAGAATCAGCAACTTTACTTGAAATTTCAACCCCCCTGTTAATTGGTCCAGGGTGCAAAATTAAAATTTCTTTACCTATTTTATCTAAAACAGAAGTATTTAATCCATACATCATTGTATATTCCCTTAATGAAGGAAAGTATTTTAAATTTTGACGTTCTAACTGAATTCTTAAGACATTAACAACATCACACCACCTTAATGAATCTTCTAGATTGAAACTAACTTCAACACCTAAATCTGATATATCTCTGGGTATTAATGTTGGTGGACCACAAACTCTAACATTAGCTCCTAATTTTTTTAAACAAAAAATATTTGAAAGGGCTACTCTAGAGTGCCTAATATCACCTAATAATAAAATATTTTTTCCCTTAATATTTTTAATTTTTTCAATTATTGAAAAAGAATCTAAAAGAGCCTGAGTGGGGTGTTCATGAGAGCCATCTCCAGCGTTTACTACAGAGGCACTAATATTTTTTGATAAAAATGAAGCTGCTCCAGCGTCTGGGTGACGTATTACAACAATATCTACTTTCATCGCTAAAATATTATTTACAGTATCAACAAGAGACTCTCCTTTAGATAAAGATGAGCCAGAGGAAGAGAAATTTAAAACCTCTGTTGAAAGTCTTTTTTCTGCTAATTCAAACGATAATTTTGTCCTAGTAGAGTTTTCAAAAAAAAGATTTGCAACAGAGATATCTCTTAAAGTTGGGACCTTTTTAATTGGTCTATTAATTACCTCTTTAAATTTTTCTGCAATCTCAAATATTAAATTTATATCACTATATGATAAATCTTTAATTCCTAACAGATGTTTTGCATTGAATTGTTTCATGTAAATTAATTATTAAATAATACAACACTGCTTTCTTCATCATTCAATCCCCATTCAACTATTACGTGTTCATTTTCAAAAACATCAACTGATTTGCCAACATAAGTTGGTTCAATAGGGATTTCTCTACTAAATCTTCTATTAATTAGAACTAAAAGTTCAATTGAATTAGCTCTGCCGAAAGAACCAAGGGCATCAAAAGCAGACCTTGTTGTCCTTCCAGTATATAATACATCATCAATAACGATGACATTACAATTTTCTATATTAAAACTAATGTTAGTTTCATGAGGTGTTAGAATACCTTTTTTTCTTCTAAAATCATCTCTAAAAAATGTAGTATCTAGTTCACCATATTTTATTTTTTGATTTATTATTTTTGAAAGTTTATTATGAATTCTTTTTGCCAAAAATACTCCTCTTGGCTGGAGACCAATTAAAATAGTATTTGAGAAATTGAAATGGTTCTCAATAAGTTCATGACATAGCCTGTCAATAATTATTGATAATTGTTTAGAATTTAATATTATTTTATTTTCCATAATTTAAAAAAAAACCTTCTTTATAATAAATGAAAGAAGGTTTTTAAAAATCA
>JAYYFR010000014.1:0-42306 GCA_036158635.1 Bacteroidota bacterium
ATAAAAGAAAAAGAAGATGCTTCTTTTTTTGTAGCTCCTAATAAAAGGGCACAACATATTGTTGCTCCTGATCTTGAAATTCCCGGCAAAATTGCAATTGCTTGAGCTACTCCAATTAATAGTGCAGCAGCAAAAGAAATAGATTTTGTTTTAATGTTAATCTTTTCAGTAACGAATAAAATTAAACCGGTAATTAAAAACATTAAAGATAAAAAACTTAAATTCCATCCATTATTATATTGATTCTCAATAAGTTCGTCAATATTAAAAATAACTAAAATAAAAACTGGAATAATAGAGATAATAATCTTTAAAAGGTAAGATTTTGATTCTTGTGTGTTTACAAATAAAATTCTTTTTAATTTTTCTCTAAAAATAAAAATGATACTTAAAGCAGTTGCCAAGTGTAAAATAACAGTTGTAAATGCACCTGCATTTTGTATTGTTGAATTATTAAAAAAATGTTTTGATATTTCAATATGCCCGCTACTACTAACTGGTAAAAACTCTGTAATTCCTTGAATTATTGCTAGGAATATATATTCAAAAAAATCTATCATTTCTTCATCATTATTGAATAACCACACATAATGAATGCTATAATTATTAAAATTGGAGCAAATACTATTCTTCTATTAGAAAATATTTCAGGCTTAAACTCAGTTCCATTAGTACCCCCTCCAGACATTAAAAGAAATCCTAGTATTAATATTATTATAGCAGTAAAAAGAACAATATATTTTTTTTTGTTAAATAAGAATTTAGATTGTTGACTCATTATAATTATTTATAAAAATTAATTTTCAAACTAAGCAAATTTTTTAAAACTAACCAATGACTTATAAAGGAAATAAAAACTCCTAAAAATATAAGAGTTATGAAAACCAGAAGTATTTCAATTGAAGAAAATAAGCTAAAAATTTTTTCAGTTAGAAAATTATATCTCTCCGTACTTATGTAAATAAGTGAAAATAAGATAATGATTAGAATCATTGATGAAATAATTGCTGAAATAAAACCATCAAATAAACTAGTTAATAAGTATGGTTTTTGTATAAATTTTTTTGTTGCCCCTACCAATTGCATAATATTTAAATTGTCTTTTTCCGAGTAAATTGTTAGCCTTATATTGTTGTATATTAATAAAGAAGATAACAAGAGAAAAGTTGTAAATATTATCAAAGAAATAATTAAAATATTGGATTTTAATTTGATGATATTATCAGAAATTTTTGTTGGAAAAATAACATTTGAAACTATTGGCTGTGTTTCAATTTTTGTTTTTAATTTATTCAAGGTGTTAATTTGATGGAATTTAGATTTTATATACAAATTAATAATGTCAGGTAAAGGGTTTTTATTATTTATAGGAAGCAGAAAATCATCTCCTAATTTTTGCTTTAACTTAACAACTGCTTGTTCCTTTTGAACAAATAAAGTTTTTTCAATATCAACTTCTTCATTTTTTTTTAAAAAATTCATTAGTTCTAGTACTTCATGCGGATTTGATTCTTTTAAAATAATTTTGAAGGGAATTTCTTCTTGGATTAACTGAACAAATCTATTAGAAAAAAAGGTTAAAAACATTACTAATCCAATACTTAATAACGTAACTGTCATTGTAAATATCGTTGAGGTTTTTAAACTAAAAATAGAATTTTTAAGTACTTTGTTAGAATTATAACTCATAATTTAAAATCTAAATTAATAAATACAATTAATTTAAGTAAGATTTAGTAACTTAAAAAAAGTTAATTTATCGATTCTATATCTCAAAAAATGGATTATAATTTTAAAAAAATAGAAAATAAGTGGAAAAAAAAGTGGGAAGAAGATAAGTTATTTAAAACTGAAATTAATTCGAAAAAAAAATTTTATGCATTAGACATGTTTCCTTATCCTTCTGGATCTGGGCTCCATGTTGGTCACCCATTAGGCTATATTGCATCTGATATATTTAGTAGGTACAAACAATTAATGGGATTTAATGTTCTTCACCCAATGGGGTTTGACTCTTTTGGATTACCCGCTGAGCAATACGCTATTGCAACTGGACAACATCCCGAAAAAACTACAAAAGAAAATTCAGAAAAATACAAATCTCAATTAAAAAATATTGGATTGTCATTTGACTGGTCAAGAGAACTGAAAACCTCTGATCCTAATTATTATAAATGGACTCAATGGATTTTTAAAAAGCTTTTTAACTCTTACTATTGTAATTTAGGTGATAAAGCGCTTCCCATTTCTGTACTTATTAAAGAGTTTGAAAAAAATGGAAACAATTCGGTAGAATCTCCTTGTGATGAAGACACTCCAAAATTTACTGCAAAAGAATGGAAATCTTGGAGTGAGAAAGACAAACAAAACATTTTATTAAAATATCGATTAGCTTTTTTATCTGATTCGTGGGTAAATTGGTGCGAAGAGCTTGGTACCGTTCTCGCAAATGATGAGGTTAAAGAAGGACTTTCAATCAGAGGAGGGTACCCAGTTGAGCAAAAAAAAATGAAGCAGTGGTCGCTTAGAATCACAGCATATGCTAATCGATTACTAAGTGGATTAAATAAAATAGACTGGCCTAATTCAATTAAAGAACAACAAAAAAACTGGATAGGTAAATCTTCCGGAGTTAATATTTTATTTGAAATAGAAAAAAAAAATAAAATTTCTGTTTTTACAACAAGACCTGAAACAATTTTCGGTGTTTCTTTTTTAGTACTTTCACCAGAACATGAACTAATTGACTCACTTTGCACGCAAACACAAAAGAAAAAAATAAATAAATATCAACTTGAATGCTCACAAAAAAGTGAATTAGATAGAATCTCAAATATTAACTCTGTTTCTGGAGAATTTACAGGATCTTATGCTATCCATCCATTTAGTCAAGAGAAAATTCCTGTTTGGATATCAGATTATGTCTTACCAAATTATGGTAGCGGAGCTATCATGGCTGTTCCGGCTCATGATTCAAGGGACTTTAAATTTGCAAAAAAATTTAAACTTGAAATTGTTCAGGTAATTGATAATGGTTATAAAGTAGATGAAGAACCTTATCTTGAAAAAGAAGGGAAAATTATTAACTCTTCTTTTATAAATGGTTTGTCAATTTCTAAGGCATCTGAAAAGATAGCTAATTTAGTTAAGGAAAAAAATATGGGATATAAACTAATTAATTTTAGACTAAGAGACGCTATATTTAGTAGACAAAGATATTGGGGAGAGCCTTTTCCTGTATTTTATAAAGATGAAACACCTTATTTAATCCCTGATGAAGAACTTCCACTAAAACTACCATCTATTAATAGTTATTTACCAACTAAAGAAGGAAATCCACCATTAGCAAGAGCTGAAAATTGGAAATATAAAACTAAATACCGCTATGAACATTCTACTATGCCTGGTTGGGCAGGTTCATCATGGTATTTTATAAGATACATTGATCCTGAAAATAACTTAAAATTTGTGGATGAAAAAAAACTAAAGTACTGGGGAAATGTAGACTTATATATAGGAGGAGCAGAACATGCTACAGGGCATTTACTATACTCTAGATTTTGGACAAAATTTCTTTATGACCTGTCTTTAATTTCTTTTGATGAACCATTTCAAAAAATTATAAATCAGGGTATGATTCTAGGAGAATCATGCTTTGTTTACAGAATTAATGGAGAAAATACCTACGTTTCATATAATTTAAAAGATAAATATAAAACGACTAAAATTCATGTTGATATAAATTTGGTAGAAAAAAATAAACTAAAAATTAAAGAATTTAAAAATAGTAGAAAAGAATATAATAATGCAAAATTTATTTGTGAAAATGAAAATTATATATGCGGAAAGACAATTGAAAAAATGTCAAAATCATTTTATAACGTAGTTAACCCCGATGATATAATAGAAAAATATGGTGCTGATTCGCTTAGATTATATGAAATGTTTTTGGGTCCATTAACACAATATAAACCTTGGAACACAGACGGGATAACTGGAGTCTATAACTTTATTAAAAAATTTTGGAACTTGTTTCATCAAGATGGTAAATTCTACTTAACTCAGGAAGACCCAAGCAAGGAAGAAAAAGAAATTCTACATTATACAATACATAAAATAAAAAATGATATTGAAACATTTTCTTTCAATACCTGTGTTAGTACATTTATGATTGCTGTTAATAAATTAAAAAAAGCACAATGCTCAAAAGAGAAAATCTTAAAGCCTTTAATTATTCTTTTATCTCCCTTTTGCCCTTTTGTATGCGAAGAATTATGGAACAAAATAGAACCAAGTTCTTCTGTATATAATTCTACTTTTCCTAAGTATGACATTAACCTATTTATAAAAAATGAAATAAATTACCCCGTTGCAATAAATGGTAAAAGAAAATTAAATATGATGATAGCAAATAATTTAAATAAAAATGAAATTGAAAAAATTATTTACTCAAATGATAAAATTAAACAAATTCTAACTGGTTCCACAGTTAAAAAAATAATAATTATTCCAGAAAAAATTATAAATATTGTAATAAATAAATAATATGATTTTTTTAAAAAAAATTTTAATTTTTTTCATTTATTTGTCGTTTTATTGCTTATTTAGTCAAAAAAATTCAACTTTTAATAATTTTCAAGACAAAAAAGTTAAAAAATTGTCTTTTTTTGAAGGAGAATGTATAAAGTACAAGTTTTCATACGGAAAAAGTAATAAAAAAGGAATTATTACAGCGGGATACGGTAAAATTGAGGCTCAGGGAATAGTGAAAATTAACGGTAGAGATTGCCTGAAATTAAAAGCTAGTGGAAAGTCAAGTAAACTATTTAGCTTGTTTTACGAAGTTAATGATGTCTTTGAGTCATACCTTGACACCATCGAGCTTGTATCATTAAAATTTTCAAGAAACATCCATGAGGATAAATATAAAGCAAAACAAGAGGTTTATTTTAATAGACATTTAAACTATGCTAGTTGTAAGAATTTAATTACAAAAGATTATTCAAAAGAAAAAATTTCTAACTACACTCAAGATGTTCTCTCTGCACTTTTTACCTGTAGAAATATTCCAAATAAAAGCATAGCTTTAAACGACACTACATTACTTGAAATTTTTAATTTAGAGAAAAAAAAAATATTTAATACATACTTCATTCCTCTTCAATTAGAAACTATAAATACTAAAATTGGAAAAATTGAGGCAATAAAATGTATGATCAAAACTGAAAAAAATAGAATTTTTTCTGGGAAAAAACCTGCTTTTGTTTGGGTAACAAACGATGATAGGCATATTCCAATCAAAGTTGAATCACCTATTAAAGTGGGCTCTATTTATATTGAAATTCTTTCTGTTGAAAACTTAAAAGATAATTAATTATTAATTGTCAATAAATATCTTATTTTAACAAGAAGATTTTTAAGATATGTCTATAAATAAAGAAGTAGAAGAAAAAATAAAAAAATTAGCTGAAAAATATTCTACTACTGGCCAAGACTTACCCTCTTTCCTTGAAGGCCTATTATATGCAGATTATTTAAGTTATTGGGATTATATTCATTTAGACACATTATTAACTTTACAAACTCCCAAAACAGACTTTCCAGATGAAAATATATTTATTATATACCACCAAATAACTGAATTATATTTTAAACTAATAATTAATGAATTAGAACAAATCTCTAATAACGGGAAAAAAATTAAACAGAACGGAGAAGATTTGGGCTGGAATACAAAAATCACATTTAGTTTTTTTAAGTCTAGAATCGTCAGAGTGAATAATTATTTTGAGAACTTAATTAACTCTTTTGAAATAATGACCAATGGAATGGATAGAAATGAATTTACAAAGTTCAGAATGAGCCTTTTGCCTGGTAGTGGGTTTCAAAGTGTTCAATTTAGAATTATTGAATTATACGCTACTCCTATTAAAAACTTGCTATCAAAAACAAATAATAAAAAACAAGGAATTCAAAATATTTATTGGACAAAAGGAGCTACGGATCTAAAAAGCGGAAAAAAAACTTATACTTTAAGTCAATTTCAAAAAAAATATAATAAACAACTAAGTGAGTTAGCCGAAAACCTAAATGGAAAAACAATTTGGTGTAAATTCAAAGAATTAAAATTGACCAAAGAAAAACAAAATGAATTACATGAACTTCTAAAAGAATTTGACCATAATGTTAATGTTAAATGGAAATTATCTCATTTGAAATCAGCAATAAAACACCTCAAGAACAAGGGAATAATTAAGGCTACAGGGGGAACTAACTGGGAAGAATATTTACCACCAAGATTTCAAAAAATTATATTTTATCCTGAAATTTGGAGTAGGCAAGAAAAAAAAGAATGGGGGAAAAGTTGGTTAAAAAAACAATTAAATGAATAGTTTAGGATACTTAATTATTAAGATTTTATTAATAATTTCTATTATACCTTTGATTCTGCTCTTATTAAAGGTGTTTAGTTTTGGAATTAAAACAATAAAAAAAAATCTGATATATACTTCATTGGTATTATTTTGTCCTATTTTTTTGATTATTACTCTTGAAACTATTAATACCGAAAAAAATGCAGAGGAAATAGAAGTTAAAATCGAAAAAATTGACTCAAAACAAAAGGCAGAAACTATACCAAATTTTTCTCAATTAAACCCCATGTATAAATTTACAAGAGAAGTGATTATTGAAAATAAATTATTTAATAAAAATATAGATATAAATAAAAGCTTAGAAAAAGAGGTGATGAAAAATCAAAATATTACAACTATTTTAAAGGAATTTAATGTTTCTAATAAGGACATCTATAACCTAGATAATATTTTGAAAACTAAAAACTTATTCAACTTTAATAAAATAAAACCTAAAGATAAATACAGTCTAATATTTGATGAAAATAAAAAGCTCGCCTATATGAGCTATGAACTAAACAAATCTAGCTATCTAATTATTGACTTTAATGATTTTTCAAAAAGTAAAATTCAAAATAGACCACACGTAATTAAAAAACACGAATTATCTGGAATAATTACAAGTCATTTATGGCAAGCTGTAAATGATGTTGTTGATTCCTCTTTAGAAACAGAAGCAGTGGTCTCGGTTTTAGCTGATAAAATTTATCCATGGACTATTAGATTCACGCACTTGAATCCCAATGATAAATTTAAAATAATTTATGAGGCTAAATATATAAATGATGAATTCATAAAAATTGAAAATGTTTTTGCATCAGTATTTAATCACAAAGGCGAAGACTATTATGCTATTCCATTTAAAGAAAACTCGAACCAAAAATATAATGATTACTTTGATCAAAACGGAAATAACTTGAGAAATTTCTTTCTTCAAGCACCAGTGGATTTTAGAAGAATATCATCAAAATATAGTAAGAATAGGAGGCACCCTGTTACAGGACGAGTAACGCCCCACTTTGGTACTGATTTTGCCGCTGAAAGTGGTTCTCCTATTTTTAGTACTGCTGACGGAGTAGTTACTGCAGCTCAATATAAAAAATACAATGGTTACTATGTTAAAATCAGGCATAACAGTACTTACGAAACTCAGTATCTACATATGCAGAAAAAAAGTGTAAACTATTGGAAAAAAAATGGAATCTCCGTTGGTAAAAAAATTAAACAAGGAGATATAATTGGTTTTGTTGGACAAACAGGACTAGCAACTGGACCTCACGTTTGTTATCGATTTTGGAAAAATGGAAAACAAGTGGATCCGTTTAAAGAAAATTTACCCCCCTCAGAACCAATTAAAGAGAATAATTTGAATGAATTTAAATTGAAGAAAAATAAATGGATTAAAGAGTTAAATAAAATTGAATACCCTGATTATGAATCTATTGATTTTGATGCTTAACTTTCCAATCCCCATTAACTTTAATTAAATCAATTAGCTCTTCTAATGCATTTTCTGTTGGCACGTTTCGCTTCACTACCTGTTGACCTTTATATAAAGTCACTTTTTTTATTCCTGATCCTACATAACCATAATCTGCATCTGCCATTTCACCAGGACCATTAACTATACATCCCATAATTCCAATTTTTAGCCCCTTTAAATGTGAAGTGGCAGCTCTAATTTTTTCAGTTGTTTCTTGTAAATCAAATAAGGTTCTTCCACATGAAGGACAGGAAATATACTCTGTTTTCGAAATTCTAGTTCGAGTTGCTTGAAGAATTGCAAAAGAAATTTTGTTTAAATTATGAATATCTAATTTGTTTCCAGTAGTTAAAAATATTCCATCACCAAAACCATCACAAAAAACACCTCCTATATCAATAGATGAAAAAATTTGTAATTTTTCTTTATTCAAAGTTTCGTAAAAATTTTTTCTAACAACTACAGGAACAGAAAGATTATTTTCAATTAATTCTATAAAAAATCTTCTTATTTCTGCATAAGCGTTACTATTATTTGTATTAATAATTAACACACTTGTTTTATCTTTTTTCAGTTTTGAAATAAGTTTAGTACTTAATTCAGATAAGTAAATATTTATAAAGTTTATTTTTTTGGACAACTTATTAACCGACAAATATTCATCTACATTTAAATACGGAAAGCCTTTTTCTTTTAGTAACCATTTTGAATAATTATATACTAACCCTAAAGTTCCCGGAACCTCAAAATCTATATCATTATGGCCAAGAAATACATAATCACAAGCTTGATCGGAAATATTCCATTTATCTAGTTTAAATGAGTATTTATATCCAATAGAAAAAAAAGATGCTGGAGAAATATTTTTTTTCATTGAAAAATCTGATAAAACAACTGGTGGAGATGAAGCTCCAATATTACTTACAGATTTAGTTAATCTTTTTTTATAGGAAAATGGATTATAATTATATTTATTAATTGTTGGTATTTTATTTTTATTATCCCTTTTAATAAAGTGATTTAAAATCATCTTTGCAACCGGAATTTCATTTTCTGGTGGCTCGGTTAAAGAAACTCTAACTGTATCTCCTAAGCCATCTTCCAATAATGTGCCAATTCCTACTGCAGATTTAACCCTACCATCAATTCCATCTCCAGCCTCAGTTACCCCCAAATGTAATGGATAATTCATACCCTCCTTTATCATTTGAAAAACTAAAAGTCTATATGCTTGTATCATTACTTTAGGATTTGATGACTTCATTGATAAAACTAAATCATGGAAATTTTCTTTATTACAAATTCTAACAAACTCCATTGCTGACTCCACCATTCCCTTTGGCGTATCACCATAACGACTTAAAATTCTATCAGATAAAGAGCCGTGATTTGTACCTATTCTTAATACGGTTTTGTGTTTTTTACATATTTTAACAAGAGGAGTAAACTTAATTTTTATTCTATCTAATTCATTTTTGTATTCAAGATTACTATAAACTAGTTTTTTAAAATTTTTTTTGTCAGCATAATTTCCTGGGTTAATTCTTACTTTCTCAACAAATTGGGCTGCTATTTCTGCAGCATTAGGTGTATAATGAATATCTGCTACAAGTGGAATGTCATAACCTTTTTTTATAAGTAAGCCTTTAATATTTTTAAGATTCTCTGCTTCTTTTTTACTTGGAGCAGTTATTCTAATTAACTCACACCCAGCATTAATCATTCTAATACACTCCTCTACTGTTGCTTTTGTATTCATTGTATCAGTAGTAGTCATTGACTGAACTCTAATAGGATTATCCCCACCTATTCCTAATTTTCCGACTAAGACCTCTCTGGTTTTCCACCTTGAATACTTAATTAAACTATCACAATATTTTTTTAACATTTTATAAATAATTTATTTTAAATAAAATTGGTCTTGATGGAGCTGCATCATTTTCTATAGGCATAATTTGTAGATTTAAATAATAATCACCATCTATAATTTCATCAGAAATATAAACTAGCTCAGTTAGAGTATTACTATTCCCTCCAGATGCAAAATCGAAGAATAACTTGTGATTTTCAACCTGACCATCATCTTTTTCTTTGTCAACGGATGGAAGATCAATCAAAAGATTCTTTACACCTAATTTTTTTATATATAACATACACTCTTTAGTCATATATGGTGGGTTTTGATTAGAATAATCCATATAATTCTTAGAGTTTTTATTAGGTAAAGTCCTTATTATTAATGTTTCGAATTGAAATTGATTATTTAATTTATTATACAATGACTCCTTTGTTATAACTAAATCCTTAGATTTCTTTTTCAATTTAACTGAAACTAACTTAGAAAATAAAAAAAAAGAATCTTTATTATCATTAATACTTTCCTCATTAATACTAATATGACCAAAGCATTCCGTATGAGTAACATGTGCATGGGGGTTAAACCAAATATTATTAAAATTTACAGGACCCCCTTGTTTTATGTTTCCAACCCATTCACCAATAACAACAGGGCTTTTCTTTGCTTTATTGATACCCCAAGCATTTAAATTTTTTTTTGAAAAGGATAAAGGAATAGAAATATCAATTGGTGAATTAAAGTCTATACTAATTTTCCTGTTAGTTAAATGCGAATAGAATTTCATTTTAGATTTTTTGATCTTTTTTCAAAATTAAGCTAAAAATAAATCAGTTGTGATTTTATCACATAAAATCATTCCATTTTGAGTTAAATAGAATCGGTCTTTTTTATTAATAATTAATCTATCATTAATTAATTTATCTAATTGACTCATTAATTTACTATACTCAATATTATTGGTCAATCTAGAAAGTATATTTCTAGCTAATCCTTTATTAGTTCTAATGTTTGTTAAAATATATTCATTAGCAATATTTTTTTTTGTTAGAATTTCTTCCTCAAAATAGTTGTTGTCATTATTTAAAGCATCTATATATTTATAATTGTTTTTTATATTCCAATGTCTTTTTTTTCCATTAAAAGAATGAGCAGATGGACCAACTCCTAAATAATTTTTACCTTTCCAATAAGAGCTATTATGTTTAGATTCAAAAGAAGGAATGCAAAAATTAGAAATTTCATAATGAACAAAATTATTTCTTCTTAAAATATCTCTCATTGTTAAAAACTGTAATTTGATATTATCATCTGAGTCTATTTTTAGGTTTCCCGAGTTAACCATTTTATGAAAAACCGTTCCTTTTTCAATTGTTAAACAGTAACAAGACATATGAGTGACATTTAAAGAAACTGCTTTCATTAAATTATTTTCCCATAATTTATTTTTTAAGTTTGGCGTGCCATACATTAAGTCAATATTAATATTATAAACACCTAAATCTTGTATTAATCTAATACTTCTTTCAATTTGTTTACTTGTATGTGATCTGTTAAGTAATTTTAATTGAATGTCATCAAATGATTGAGCCCCTACACTAAATCTATTGACACCTAATTTAATCAGGCTACGTGTTTTCCCAACTGTCAAATCGTTAGGATTCACTTCAAATGTGCACTCTAAGAATTTTGATATCGAAAAATATTTATAAATAGTTTTTAAAATTTTCGCTATATATTTTTCCTCTAAAATTGATGGTGTTCCTCCTCCAAAATATATAGTCTCTACTAATTGAGTTCCTAAATATTTATTTTTCAATTTTAGCTCTTTACAAATAGCATCAATTAATTTTGTCTTTAATGTTAACGAAGTTGAGAAATGAAAATCACAGTAATGACAAGCCTTATAACAAAATGGTATGTGTATGTAGATTCCTGCCAATTTAATTTTTTAAAATAATTCGAATTATAGTTTCTTTATAAGGTGTTGATCTAAACACATATATTTTGCCCATATGATATTCCGTAATTATTCTTTTACACAAAGATAATCCCAAGCCCCATCCTCTTTTTTTTGATGTATGACCAGGGTCAAATATTTTTTTAAATTCATGAGACGAAATTCCTTTTCCATTATCAATTATATCAATAATATAATACTTATCATTTTTGACTTTAAAATTAACACGAATTAAACCTGTATTTTGCAATGAATCTATTGAATTTTTTAAAACATTTTCTACTACCCAAGAAAAAAGTTCTTCGCTTAAATTAAGTTTAACATTATTAAATTTTTCTTCAATTAAAAATTCAAATTTTATTTTTTTAGAGGCTCTTTTTTTTACATAATCAATTGTTTTTTCAAGTAATGGAACAACCTCTACTGGTTTTAATAAAGTATTAGATCCTATTTTTGAAAATCTATCAGCAATTTGTTGTAAACGACTCGTGTCTTTTTTGATTTCTAATATTACTTGCTTATCAATATTCTTATTTTTTAAATACTCAACCCAACCCATTAAAGAAGATAATGGTGTTCCAATTTGATGAGCTGTTTCCTTAGCAATGCCTGCCCATAATTTATCTTGTTGAGACTTCTTAGAATAAAAAAACGCAAGATATGCTACTAAAAATATACTAATTGTAACGAGTAAAATTATAATGGGTAATTTTTGAAGTTTATCAGCAAATGCTTTTCCATCATCTGACAAATTATTAAATTCTTTAATTACATATGAATCCCTATAATATACATAATCAGTTATTGTTTGAGTTATTGGATTTTTAAATTCATCCAAAATAATATTTCCATATTTATCTTTTTTTGCTGACTTTATTTTAATTGGTATTGAATACCTCATTAAGCTTAGTTGATAATTTAATATAGAGTCTATTTTTAATTCTTTTTCAAAATTATCTTGTATGATTTTTAAAGAATCATTTAATAATTTTATTTTTGAAGAGTCTAGTAATTTCTTTTCTTGTCCTTTAATTAATTTTTTTAATTGAATTTCATTAGTGTTTAAATTTCTATGTGCTTTAAGTTCGCCATTTGCTCCTAACCATATCGCTGGAATTGTATTATTACTTTTTAAAATATCTAAAACACAAGGATCAAGTGTTTCGCCAATATTTATAGATGCCATTTGACTAACAGCATCTGCCCATATTTGGATTCTTTTATTTTCTTCTTTCCTTAGTTCTTCTAAAACAATTACTTGTCTTTTTTCAACTTTTTCCTGTTCCTTAAAAAAACTAGCAGTTAAAACTAAAGTAGTTAAAACAACAATAAATGAGAGCAAAATTATTACTCTGTTTATTAATATTATATTTTTTGTAAAAAATCTCAATGCAATGATTTATTTCATTTTTAAAAACCCTATTTCTTTATTGTTTAAAAATCTCCATTTTCCTCTTGGTGTGTTTTTTTTTGAAATTCCTGCAAATAATATTCTATCTAATTTTAAAACTTCATAATCAAAGAATTCAAAAATTCTTCTAACAATTCTATTTCTACCTGAATGTAAAGTAAGTAATAATTCTTTATTATAGGTATTATTAATTATACGAATCTCATCAACCTTTATTTTACCATCTTCTAAGTCAATCCCCTTTTTTATTTTTTCAAAATCTAACATACTTATTTTTTTATTTAGAGAAACGTGATATTCTTTTTTTATTTTATACTTTGGATGAATGAGCTTTTGAGACAAATCTCCGTCATTTGTAAATAACAAAACACCTGTAGTATTTTTATCTAATCTTCCAACGGGAAATAATCTTTCGGCACATGCATTATTAATTAAATCTAAAACTGTCTTTCTTTTTTTCTCATCACTTAAAGTGGTTATAAAATTTTTGGGTTTATTTAATACTAAGTATTTATATCTCTGAATTGTAATTTGCTTTCTGTTATATTCAATTTTATCTTCTACTGATACTTTAGTCCCTAATTTTTTTACAATTTTACCATTGACTTTTATTTTTCCTGATTCTATAAGAATATCAGCTTTTCTTCTAGATGTAACTCCAGATCTGGAAATAAATTGATTTAATCTATATAAAGTTTGATTCATTTTTATGTGTAACTAAACTTAACAAAATTATCCACCTCTAATTTTATATTTCTATTAATTATTAAAGGGGTATTTTTTTTTTGATGTCCAACTGGGAAATTAAAACAAATTGGAAAGTCAAAATCTTCTAAAGCGTGTAAAATAATTTCATATATATTTTGACCAAAAATTGGTTTATTGTCTTTAATGTCTGTGAATTTACCAACTATTAGTCCAGATAAATTATTAAAAACACCTGATCTTCGTAAAGATTGTATCATTCTATCTATTGAATATAAATACTCATTAACATCTTCAATGAATAGTATTTTTCCTCTAGTTTTATAAAAAGATTTTGAGTTTAATAAAGAACACAAAATTGATAAATTACCACCAATTAATTTACCTTTTGCAGTTCCTTTTTTATTGTATTTACTAGACTTTAATTTAATGAAATTTGTAACTCCAAATAAAAGACTAAACAATTCTTGTATTGATTTTTTTGATGAATTCTGAAAATTAAAAGGCATAGGACTATGTATCGATGGCATGTTGAAATTTGCCGAAATATGTGATAAAAAAACAGTTATATCACTAAATCCAATTAACCATTTTGGATATTTTAAAAATTTATCAAAATTTAAATTGTCTATAATTCTTATTGACCCATATCCTCCTCTTGCGAAAAAAATTGCTTTTACTTTCTCATTATCTAGAATTGATTGAAGAATTTTTGTTCTTTGTTCATCTGTTCCTGAAAACATGCCTTTTCTGGTTAACATGGTATCATTTAAGTCCACTAAGTGGAGACCTGACTTCCTAATATACTCAGCTGCTAATTGACATTTGTCCTGAGTCACATGCTTTGCAATAGAAACAATTGCAACTAAATCATCTTTTTTTAGATATTCTAAATGATTTGATTTTTTCATGTTGTTCAGTTTGCATATTTTTATACAATATACAAAACTATACTTTGGAAAGATTTATTATAACATCCGCACTTCCGTATGCTAACGGACCAATTCATATAGGTCATATAGCAGGAGCCTATTTACCTGCTGATATTTTTGTTCGATATCAAAAATTACAGCAAAACGATGTTATTTTTGTTTGTGGGTCAGACGAACACGGAGCAGCAATTACACTAAGAGCGAAAAAAGAACAAAAAACTCCTAGAGAAATAATTGACTTGTATCACGAAAAAAATGAAAAATCTTTCAAAGCATTAAATATTAATTTTAATATTTATCACAGAACATCCTCAAAACTTCACCATGAAACCGCGCAGAATTTCTTCAAAACTCTTCATTCTAACAATGTATTTGTCAAAAGAAAATCTAAACAATTTTTTGATGTAAATGCAAATCAATTTCTAGCAGATAGATATATACAAGGGACATGCCCAAAATGCGGTTTTAAAGAAGCACATGGAGACCAATGTGAGTCTTGCGGAGCCACATTAAGTCCGCTAGAATTAATAGACCCAAAGTCTACCATAAGTGGAAATTCTCCAGAGTTAAAAGAGACCTCTCACTGGTACTTACCATTAAATAAAAATGAAAGTTGGTTAAATGAATGGATAGTTAATGGGTATTTTCAAGGTGAAAAATTACATGATCCAAAAACATGGAAAAATAATGTCCTGGGGCAATGTAAATCATGGATTGATGGAGGGCTACAAAGTAGAGCAATGACAAGAGATCTAGATTGGGGAGTTCCCGTTCCATTAGAAGGTGAAAAAGGTAAAGTATTATACGTATGGCTGGATGCTCCAATTGGTTATATATCTGCAACAAAAGAGTGGGCAAAAAAAGAAAAAGTGGATTGGGAAAAATATTGGAAAAATCCAGAAACTAAATTGATTAATTTTATTGGAAAAGATAATATCGTCTTCCACTGTATTATATTCCCAATACTTTTAAAAGAACACGGAGATTTTATTCTACCCAAAAATGTTCCAGCAAATGAATTTTTGAATTTAGAAGGAAAAAAAATTTCTACTTCTAGAAATCACGCAATATGGGTAGATGACTATATAAATAATTTCGACAACAAAACTGATGAACTAAGGTTTGTTTTGTGCTCTATTTCTCCAGAAAATAAAGACTCAGATTTTACGTGGAAAGACTTTCAAGCTAGAAATAATAATGAACTTGTTGCAATTTTTGGAAATTTTGTTAATCGAGTTGTTGTATTAATTAATAAATATTGGGATGGAAGTGTGCCCGCTAGAGGTATAATCCATGAAGAAGACGAAAACCTAATAAATGAGATTATTCAATATCCAAAAAAAATTGGTAAATCAATTGAAAAATATAAGTTCAGAGAGGCTCTTTTTGAATTAATAAATTTAGCTAGGCTAGGCAATAAATATTTAGCGGATAATGAACCTTGGAAACAAATAAAAACAAACCATAAAAGAGCGGAGACAATATTAAATATTTGCATACAAATGGTGTTTTCTCTTTCGGTCTTAAGTCAACCATTTTTACCTAAAACTTCTAAAAAATTATGTAAAATTTTAAATTCTGACTTTTCGAGTTGGGGCTGCTCATCCGAAATAAATAATATTAAAGAAAATCATCAAATAGGTAAACCAGAACATTTATTTGAAATAATTGATGATGAAAAGATAAATGACGAAATCAGTAAATTAAATTAGTTCTGCATATTTTTTTCAACCGCGTCCCAATTAACTAAATTCCAAAAGGCAGAAATATAATCTGCTCTACGATTTTGGTAATTTAAATAATATGCATGTTCCCATACATCAAGTCCCAATATTGGTTTACCTCCGCACTCACCGTCCATCAAAGGGTTGTCTTGATTTGGTGTTGAACAAATATTAAGTCCTTTTCCATCAAAACAAAGCCAAGCCCAGCCAGAACCAAAACGGGTAGCTGCTGCTTTAGAGAAGTCTTCTTTCATTTTTTCAAAAGAGCCAAAAGAATCATTTATCATTTTCAATAATCTCTCTGAAGGATTTGTTTTGTTTGGAGATAAGATCTCCCAAAATAAACTATGATTATAAAATCCCCCTCCGTTGTTTCTCACTCCAGTAGGAAGGTTACTTGATTTAAGAATTTCCTCAATTGGCTTACCTTCAAACTCAGTTCCGCTAATTAGATTATTTAAATTATTAGTATAGCCAGCATGATGTTTGCTGTGATGGATTTCCATTGTTCTTGCATCAAAATGCGGCTCAAGTGCATTATATTCAAAATTAAGTTCTGGTAATTTAAAGCTCATAACATTTGTTTTATTTGTTCCAAAAATACTAAAATTTCTTTCATGAAAAAAACTAAATGCTTCAAGTTTAAATGGAATAATTGAATACAAACTAATTCCTAATATTGACTTTAAAACTTTTCTCCTACTAAATTTTTTCATTTGATTTTTTTTAAATTTCTATTTACTAATTATTTCTAAGGCTTTATTTATATATTCATCATCTTTATTATAATGATAAATTATATCTTCTGATGAGAGAATTTGATTTAATATCATGTCTTTGAAAAGAGTTTGAAAATTTTTTTTGTAATTATTCATTTTTCTCTTAGTTTCAATATCATCTACTAAAGAAATTATTTCTATCCAAATATTTTCATTATTTCTTCTAAAAAAAGATTGATAATCCTTCATTAAATTAGTTCTATATTTATCCGCAAAATCGAATGCTTTTTCGTATAAAGTATTATAATTTCTACCCCAAAATTTAGACTCAAAATCTGATATTGTGTCCTCTAAAATTAAAATATCTGGTGTTATACCCCCCTCTGAATATACAATTCTTCCCTCTTTTGTTCTATATTCTTCTACATCCATTAATGTATCTGAAGAGTTATAAGGCTTTTGAATACACCTTCCAGAAGGGGTAAAATATTTAGCAACAGTGATTCTTAGCGCTCCTCCGTCTCGTAAATTAATTTGCTCGCCCACAAGACCTTTTCCAAAACTTTTTTCACCTAAAATTATTCCTCTGTCATGATCTTGTATAGCGCCGGCTAGTATCTCACTTGCAGATGCACTATTTTCATTTATTAGTACAACTAATTCTCCTTTTTTAAATAAACCTTTATTACTTGAAAAATACGTTTTCTTTTTTCTGAAATCTCCTTTTGTGCTAACTATTTCAAGATTATCTTCTAAAAATTCATTTGTTACATCAACTGCTTGTTGCAGGTAGCCACCTCCGTTATTTCTCAAATCTAAAATTAATTTTTTAGCCCCCATTCTTTTAAGGTCTCGAATAGAGTTTTTAAATTCATAATAAGTAGTTGATGAAAACTTTTCTAATTTTATATAACCGATATCATCTTTAATCATATAATTTGACTCTATGCTTTTTAAAGGAATTTCTCCTCTATACAATATTTTTTCAAATATATTATCTTTCCTTAAAATAGAAATTTTAACTTTTTGCCCTCTTTTACCCCTCAGCTTTTTCATTACCACTGAATTATTAATTTCAGGACCTGTAAAATTCTCTGAATTCACTGAAATGATTCTATCACCTGGAATAATATTTGCTTTTTCAGATGGTCCATCCTTAATTACTTTAACAACCATTACAGTGTCTCTTATTATTGTAAATTGAACTCCAATACCATAAAAATCTCCGGAAAAATCTTCATTAATTCTTTTTAATTCTTCCTTTGAAATATACTGAGTAAATGGATCTAAATTTTCTAACAATCCCTCTCTAAGAAAAAATATTAAAGAATCTTCTGGTAAGGAATTTTGATAATTCTGAAGAACTAATTCGTATAATTCCTCTATATGATTTAACTTATCACTTGTTTTAAATTTATTACGTACAGTAGGATACAAAGAGAGAAAAAAAACAATAGATACAATCCAAAAACTTCTTTTATAAAAATCAAATGATTTACTTTTATCTTTCATAAATAACTAAAAATTAAGTACCCAGGGTGGGGCTCGAACCCACACTCTGTTGCCAGAACTGGATTTTGAATCCAGCGCGTCTACCAGTTCCGCCACCTGGGCTTAATATGGATTACAAATATAATAATACTTAATTATAGGAAAGTTAAATTTTATTTTTATAAATTTGTCACCCCTATTAAATATGGTATTATTTTGAGTGTTGAAGTAAAAATCTTTTCAGGTCAAGCGTCCGTTGTTATTGCAAAAAAAATTGCTAAGTCATATGGTGAAGAGTTAGGAAATGTTGTTATTACTAACTTTAGTGACGGAGAATTTCAACCCTCTTATGAAGAAACTTTAAGAGGAAAAAAAGTTTTTATTATTCAATCTACTCCTCCTCCAGCAGAAACATTATTTGAATTATTACTTATGATTGATGCCGCAAAAAGAGCATCAGCTAAAGAAATTGTTGCCATTTTGCCTTACTTTGGATATGCTCGTCAAGACAGAAAAGATAAGCCAAGAGTTCCTATTGGAGCTAAATTAATTGCTAATCTAATAACATCTGCGGGCGCAAATAGAGTTATGACTCTTGATTTACATGCAGATCAAATTCAAGGTTTTTTTAAAATTCCTGTTGATCATTTATTTGCATCCACCATCTTTATACCATATATAAATAAGTTAAAATTAAATAATCTTGTTATCGCCTCACCTGATGTTGGTGGTTCCAAAAGAGCTAATGTGTACGCCAAGCATTTGAAATGTGAAATGGTTATTTGCTATAAACAAAGAAAAAAAGCAAATGAAATAGAAAAAATAAAAATAATTGGAGACATAAAAAATAAAGATGTGGTGATTGTTGATGATATGATTGATACTGCTGGCACCATGGCAAAAACAAGTGATTTAATGAAAAAAAATGGAGCTAATAGTGTGCGAGCAATTTGTACACATGCTATTTTATCAGGAAATGCATATGAAAATATAAATAATTCTTGTATTGAAGAATTAGTAGTTACAGATAGCTTACCACTGAAAAGTAAAAGTGAAAAAATAAAAGTTTTAAGTGTTGCGAAACTTTTTGCTGACACTATTAGAAATATTAATTCAGATAAATCTATTAGTAGTCAGTTTATTGTTTAATTAAATAAATAAAATTATGAAATCGGTATCTTTAAATGGAATAGCGAGAGTAAATTTAGGAAAGAAATTCTCGAAGGACCTTAGAAAAAATGGAAATATACCTTGTGTTATTTATAGCAAGGGAAAAAAAGCCTTACATATAACTGTGAAAAATAATGAATTACAAAAAATTATTTATAACCCATCTGTTTTTGTATTAAATATTAAGGTTGATGAAAAAGAATATAACACGATAATAAGAGATGCGCAATTCCACCCAATTAGTGATAATATATTACATGTTGATTTTTTACAATTATCAGAAAATGAATTGGTGTCCTTAAATATACCTGTAGAACTAACAGGAAATTCTATTGGTGTTAGAAATGGTGGACAACTTAACTTAGTGATGAGAAAGTTATTAATTAAATCATTTCCTAAAAATTTACCTGATAATATTGAAATAGATATATCTAATCTAAGAATAGGACAATCCATCCGTATAGAAGATTTGAAAAATGATAATTATGACTTTATTCAGCCTGAAAGTGCTGTTATTGTTAGTGTTAAGACTGCCAGAAATGTTGTAGAAGTAGAGGAAGAAGAAGAGCAAGAAGAAAGTGAAGCAGAAAATAAAAAAGAAGGTGAATCGGATTCAAATGATGAAAAAAATGATTCACAATAAAAAATTAAATTTTTGTGAATTATTTAATAAATGAGTAAGTACTTAATTGTTGGACTTGGAAATGTTGGTCCTAATTATACAAATACCAGGCATAATATAGGTTTTGATATAATTGATCATTTTTGCTTAACAAAAGAAATTCAATTTGTTGAAGAAAAAAATGGCTTTATCTGTAAATTTAAATTAGAAGGTAAAACTATTTATCTACTAAAGCCCTCTACTTACATGAATTTAAGCGGAAATGCTATAAAGTATTACCTAAATTATTATAAAGTTTCCCTAAAAAATCTATTAGTTATTGCCGACGATTTAAATTTAGATTTTGGTAAAATAAAACTTCGAACAAGTGGAGGGCACGGGGGACATAATGGCCATAGAAATATAATTGAGAATCTGAACTCCTCAAATTATTGTAGAATAAAATTTGGTATTGGCAAAAGCTTTCAAAAGGGGGAACAAGTAAAATATGTTCTATCAAAATGGTCATCAAATGAATTAGAATCATTGAGCGCAAAAATAGACATTTGTTATAAAATGATAGTTAGTTTTATTTTATCAGGACCTGAAATAACGATGAATAATTTAAACAAGTAATTATTTCAGAATGAATAAAATCAATTATATTTTAATCTCCAAATAAATTGGACAGTGGTCCGAATGGTTTATATCAGTTAATATGGAAGCATCTACAACTTTTTCTTGTAAAATAGAACTCAACATATGGTAATCTATTCTCCACCCTTTATTTCTGACTCTTGATAGAGCTCTATAACTCCACCAACTATATTGGTGTGGAGATTTATTTTTTTCCCTAAAAGTGTCAATAAAACCTAAGTCAATAAAATCAGAAATCCATTTTCGTTCCTCTGGTAAAAAACCAGATGAATTTTTATTTCTAATTGGGTCATGAATATCAATTGATTTATGACATATATTATAATCTCCAGAAATTAATGTTGGCTCGTCACTTTGTTTAATAAATTCCTTGAATTTATTTAAAAATCTAATTTTAAATTTTTGCCTTAACTCTCCACTTGAGCCAGATGGAAAATATACTGAGTATATACTTAAGTTATCGTATTCGATTTTTAAAACTCTACCCTCTAAATCAATCAAACTGTCATTCATACCATAAATAACTTTTTTTGGCTTTTTTTTACACAAAATCGCAACACCACTATAACCTTTCTTTTGCGCTGAGTTCCAATAACAATTATAGCCTAAACTAATAAATTTCTTCTCGTCAAATTGATCCAAGTTTGCTTTTATTTCTTGAAAACATATGACATCTGCATTTATTTTCTTAATCCACTGAATTAATCCTTTTTTTATTGCAGCTCTGATACCATTGATGTTATAGGAAATAACTTTCATAATAATAAAATTACAAGATTGTTTTATATTTTAAGATTTAAATTCAAATGATTTTATAAAAACAACGTTTATTTTAATAATTGAGAATAAATAGAATGAAATGAAAAGGTATTTTAAATTGATTTTTTTATTATGTACTCTGCTATTTATTAAAACTAATGAAGCTCAAAATGAATTGATTTTCAATACAAAATCAAATATTATATTTAAAGACTCTATCCCACTAAATGATAGTATTGTTTTTAATGAAAAAAAAATAAATCCAAATATTAAATTCTCGCTCAGAGACAGTTTGTTATATATACCTATTGTAGAAACAGAGCCTAAATTTTTAAATCAAAAAAATTATAAAAAAATTGATAGTGAAATACTTACAAGTGGCTCTTTTGCTAGAGGTTTTGCAAATGGAAATAATCAAAACTTCACTATTAATACAGATGTAGATTTAAAGATTTCTGGAAAAATTAACGATAATTTATTTATTGATGGATTTATTTCAGATAACTCCATCCCTTTACAATACGGAGAGTCATCATCATCATTACAAGAACTTGATAAAATATACATTAAAATTTATAACTCTAAAACTTCATTAACAGGGGGTGATATTGATATAAAAAATATTGATAATAATTTTTTGAAATTCACAAAAAAATCTATTGGTTTAGATTTTTTAGTAAATGACTCTACTAATCTAATTAAATCTTCAATTGGAATTTCAAAAAATAATTTTAAAAGACAAGAAATACTAGTACAAAATGGTAACCAGGGCCCTTATAAACTATATGGAGAAAATAATGAACCATATATAATAGTGATTCCCGATACTGAACAAGTCTTTATTGATGGTGAAAAAAAAACAAGAGGTTCAGAAAAAGATTATGACATAAATTATAACACTGGTGAAATTAGATTTACTAATAATATAATCTTAAATGAAAATAACCGTGTTATTATAGAATTCCAATATACAAACCTTGATTATTTAAAATGGTTGGGATACGCAGGTTTTTATAAAAAAAATGAGAACATTGAATATTATTTTAATTTCTATAATGAATCAGATAATAAAAATAATCCTATAAATCCCTATACAGATAATGAAATTTCACAACTTAATTATTCGGGAGACAACAACATATTAATTAACAACTTTGAGGCAGTAAGTTTTAACCCCGAATTACAACAAATTTTATATTCAAAAAAAGATACTATTGATTCGAATAATATTTTGTATAAAGAAATTTTTGTCTATAGTAATACTAATAAAGACTCTCTATATCAAGTTAACTTTGCTAATGTAGGAGACGGAAATGGAAATTACATTTTGGATTCCTCCTTAATTAACGGAACAGTTTTTAAATGGATTGAGCCTGTTAATGGAGAGCCCCAGGGAAACTATAGTCCATCTAAAATTCTAATTCCTGCTGAAAAAAAACAAATGTTTACATTTGGAAGTAAATACAAACAAAGAAATACTCAATTATCATTAGATTTTGGTGTCAGTAATTACGATAAGAATCTTTATTCAGATTTAGAAGACCAAGATAATTATGGATTTGCTACTAAAGTCGCAATTGATAAAATTTTTTCAATTAAAAATACTTCTATTATTCCTAAATTTGAATACGAATACATAAATAAAAACTTTTCCTTTATTGAAAGAAATAGAGACGTAGAATTCAACAGAAATTGGAATTTAGATTCGGATATTGGCGATCAACAATTAATTAATTTTTCTCTTAATACAGTATTTAAAAAAGGAAAGTTTAATTACTCATTAGAAAAAATGAAACTACTGAACTCTAATAAAATTAGAAATTCAATCAGTGGGTTAATTCAAAAAAACCAATGGAAAGTAAATTTTGATGGAAGTTTACTGAATTCTAAATCAAATATTGAAAATTTATTTTTTTTAACCCATAAAAACTCGATCTCAAAAGAAGGAGATGTTAAATTTAATTTTTCAAATGAAGGAGAACTTTTAGAGAATGGACGAAATACAACAAGTTTTAATAAACTAAATATAAGTTCAGCAATTAATAATTTCATAATTCCTGAAATTAGAATTGGTTTAACGAACAGAGTCGATAAAAATAAATTAGTTAATGATGGTGTTGAAAATTCCATTTTCCTAAAATCTAGACTTGTTGATAGTGAAAGATATAGGTCAAACTTTCAAATAAGTGTTTCAGACTTTTCAACTTATTATCAAGATTCTACAATTAATGAAAATAGCTTTGCCTCAAAACTTGATTATTTTATAAATATTTCAAAATTATTTAAAATTAATGGTTCATATGAAATAAGTAATGGTCAGGAGGCCCTTAGAGAAATTAGATACGTTAAAGTAAATGAAGGTTATGGAAATTATACATGGGTAGATTATAATAATAATCAAATAGAAGAATATAACGAATTTGAAATTTCTCATTTTAGTGACACTGCGGATTATATGCAAATATCTTTCCCAACTAATGAGTATTTCAATGTTAAAAACACAAGAGTTAGCCAACAAATTCAATTAAAACCTTATACAAAAAAAACAAAAGGGCTATTATACGAATTAACTTTTTTTGAAAATTTAATAAACTTTGAAATTAACCGAAAACTAACTTCAAATAATTGGGAAGAAATTCTAGTTCCATTTATTCAAAGTGACCTAAACAATGTTTTAAGCTTGAAATTTAATTTTAATAATACATTAATTTATCAACCAAAAAATAAAAATATTTTTCTTTCATATAAAATTGATAACAATATTTTTAGAAATTCTTTTAGATGGGATAAAAAATTATCAGAAAATATTAAACATAATATAGGTTGTAAGCTTAATGTATTCAATTTGATAACTCAAACAAATATCTATTTTGATAAAGTTAAATTGAATAATGATAACTTATTTAACCAAAATTATTTAATTGATAAAAAAGGTTTTGACTTAGAGATTGGAATTAAAAACAAATTTTTTAAACCTAGCATTATATTCAACTATTACACAAAGAAAAATAGGACTACTGATTATAATTTGAAGGGTTTTAAAATATCTCCTCAATTAAAACTTAATAGAAAAAATAATTTAAGTTTTAGTAGCAATTTCACACTCTACCGTATTGATTATTCTGGTGAGTTAAATAATGCAGTCAGTTATCAAATGTTAGAAGGTTTATCCACAGGAAACGGATTGAAATGGTCAACAATTATTTCTAAAAAAATCAATAAACTTCTTTTCTCTTTAAAGTACTCTGGGGAATTAAACTCTATTAATGATGTTCACTACGCTCAAATTGAATTTAAGAAATACTTTTAATCAATTAAATCTATATTTTTTAAATTTTTAGAAATTTCTAAATTACCTTCAGTCTTTTTTATTATTTCCTCTATAGTGACATCGGATGCTTTTTCTAATAATAGAAAGCCACTTTTTGTTACTTCCATTACAGCAATATCAGTAAATATTTTTTTTACACACCTCTTTCCTGTAATAGGTAACTGACAGTTTTTTAATAACTTTGAATCACCTCTTTTATTAGTATGCATCATCGCCACAATAATATTATCAGACGATGAAACTAAATCCATGGCGCCGCCCATTCCCTTTACCATTTTTCCTGGAATTTTCCAATTTGCGATATCTCCATTCTCAGAGACCTCCATAGCTCCTAAAATAGTCATATTGATATGCCCCCCTCTTATCATTGAAAAGCTTTCTGAAGAATCAAACAAGACCGAACCTTTTAATGTAGTTATTGTTTGTTTCCCCGCATTTATTAAATCTGGATCAACTTTGTCTTCAGTGGGAAAAGGGCCCATACCTAATAAACCATTTTCGGACTGTAAAACAACACTAATGTTATTAGGAATATAATTTGCAACTAAAGTAGGTATTCCTATGCCTAAATTAACATAATATCCATCTTTTAACTCTTTGGAAATACGTTGAGCAATTTGAAATTTATTTAAACTCATTTCTAATTGTTTTTTGTTCTATTCTTTTTTCATAATTAGAACCTTGAAATATTCTTTGTACATATATTCCAGGGGTGTGAATAAAATTTGGATTTAATTCACCTGTTGGAACTAATTCTTCTACTTCTGCAATTGTAATTTTTCCAGCCGTTGCCATTACTGGGTTAAAGTTTCTTGCTGTTCCTTTGTAAACTAAATTTCCCGCATAATCTCCTTTCCAGGCTTTAACTATTGCAAAATCAGCATTAAATGATTTTTCTAATATGTAAGATTTATTGTTGAAATCTCTGGTTTCTTTACCACCGGAAACTTCTGTTCCAACGCCAGCAGGGGTGTAAAAAGCAGGGATACCTGCACCTGCCGCCCTGCATCTTTCAGCTAAAGTTCCTTGTGGAATTAACTCTACATCTAGCTCACCAGACAATAACTGTCTTTCAAATTCATTATTTTCACCAACATAAGATGAAATCATTTTTTTTACTTGTTTATTTTGTAATAATAAACCAATACCAAAATCATCTACGCCTGCATTGTTTGAAATACATGTTAAATTTTTAACTTTCTTTGAAACAAGGGCGCTAATACTATTTTCAGGAATACCACACAAGCCAAATCCTCCCAACATAATCGTAGACCCATCAATTATATCTTGTATAGCAACATTAGCATTATCGACTACTTTCTTTATCATATTATCAGTGTTAATCAAATGTTTCATTAAAAATATTACTATTATTTGAATTATCAATCTTACAATCCAAATTAATGGATATATCTTTTTTGGGTTTTTCAAATTTATTATTATATAAATTTTTGAAATCCGGATCAGTATATATATTCTGCATAAATTCTCCCCATATTGGTAATGCCATATTAGAACCACTTCCCAAAGTAATACTCCTAAAATGTATACTTCTTTCTTCTCCTCCGACCCAGACTCCTGTAACTAAATCAGGTGCTAAACCAATAAACCATCCATCAGAATGATTATCGGTTGTACCTGTCTTTCCAGCAATCTCATTAGTAAACTCAAAACCAATATTATTTAATGTTTTATAGTCATCGTTTCTAGAATTTTTGTTTTTAGTTTTGGGTTGTCTTAATCTACCAGCCGTTCCTTTATCTACTACCCCTTGTAATAATTTTAACATTACATAATTTGTTTCTTCATTTAAAATATCTTTATAATTTGGTTTATGATTGAAAATAACTATACCATTTTTATCTTCAATTTTTTTCAGAAAAACAGGTTCGACCATTACCCCCTTATTAGCAAAAATGGTATATGACGATGTCATTTGAAATAAAGGAATCTCTACACTTCCTAGACATAATGATGGTATTGGTTTTAAATTAGAAAAACCTAACTTCTTGCCTAAACGAACAACATTTTTTGGTTTTACTTTCTTCATTAAAAAAGCTGTTATTGAGTTTTTGGATTGCGCTAATCCATTCATTAATGTATATTCTCCTCCATATTTTTTATTTGCATTTCTAGGCATATAATCTTCTTTAAGTCCATATTCACCTTTTTCAAATACAACTTGTGAATTTGGAACCTTCATACATGGTGAGTACTTAAATAAATCTATAGCAGTTGCATAAACAAATGGTTTAAACGTCGACCCTACTTGTCTTCTTGAGTTTATATTATCATATTTAAAATATTTGTGATTAATTCCACCTACCCAAGCCTTTACATATCCAGTTTCTGGCTCAATTGATACTAAGCCCGAATTTAAATAATACTTATAGTATTTGATTGAGTCCATTGGAGATAAGATTGTATCAACCTCTTTGTTCCAAGAAAATAATTTCATTTTAACAGGTGTGTTAAAAATTTTTTCAATTTCTTCTTCATTCACATTATTTTTCTTTAAAACTCTATACCTTTCTGTTCTTTTCACTGTGTTTTTGTAAATTCTATTGATCTGTTTGGTAGAAAGAGATTTATCAAAAGGAGCTTTCTTTGACTTATATTTTTTCCAGCCTGAAAAAAAATCGTCTTGTAATTTTTTCATGTGAGTTTTAACTGCTTTTTCTGCATGTTGTTGAATTCTTGAATCAATAGTTGTATATATTTTTAAACCATCTGTATACAAATTATATAGAGTTCCATCAGATTTGGGATTGTCTTTAATCCAGTCTTTTAAATACAGCCTTAAATTTTCTCTAAAATATGTTGCTATTCCTTCATTGTGACTTGCCTTATTATATTCTAATTTTAATGGTAATTTTTTTAAAGAATCAAATTGCTCATTAGTAAGGTTAATGTTTAATTTAGTTCTATTTCTTTTCATTTGATTTAAGACAATATTTCTTCTCTTTAAACACTTTTCAGGAAATCTGAGGGGATTGTATAGAGATGGATTTTTTGCCATTCCTACTAACATAGCTGACTCCTCAATATTTAACGAGAGTGCATTTTTATTAAAATAAATTCTAGATGCTGTATTAATTCCTATTGCTTGGTTTAAAAAATCAAACCTGTTTAAATACATGGTTATAATTTCTTGTTTTGTGTAACGTTTCTCAAGTCTAGTTGCAATAACCCATTCTCTAAACTTCTGAGTAATTCTTTCAATTTTAGATTTGGGTTTTTTAGAGAATAACATTTTTGCAAGTTGTTGAGTTAATGTGCTTCCCCCACCTTTAGAGCCAAAATAAATAATTGCTCTTAATGTAGATTTAAAGTCAATCCCTGAGTGATTATAAAATCGCTCATCTTCAGTAGCCACCAAAGCATTAATTGTATGATTTGAAATTTGATTATATGTTACTTCTCTTCTATTTTCTAAAAAATAAGTCCCTAAAACCACTCCATCTGAAGATATTATTTCAGTTGCTAAATTAGTAGGAGGATTTTCTAAAATACTAAAAGAAGGCATCTTATTACTAGGTGTGTCAAAATGACCTGCTGATGCTAAGAAAAGGCATGTAAAAAGAATAATAATTGGCACAATAATGGCAAAAGATATAGAGAAAATAACAATTTTTAATTTCTTTTTAAATGATATCTTATCAAGAATTGTTTTCAATTATTTTTTTTTTAATTTAATTCCTATTTTTTCTACACCATCTAGTTTATTTTCTCTCATTCCATGAATTAATTCAATTTTATAAACACCTTCTTCAGTAAAATTAACATTATTTAAATAATCAACATTAAAAAATTGTGTATTACCTATATTATTTTGAATCGGCTTACCAAAACTATCAAACAATGGAACTAGAACTGTATCTTTTTTTATTATTTCTTTTTCGAAATAATGATTAATAAATACAAATAAATTTGAATAAGAAAAATCATAATTTATTTTACCAAATAAATTTAAATTATGAGGATTTGTTACAACAGTGGTTTTTAAATCAAAGACTATTGTGTCTACAACAGACCAATTTGAATTAGAAATTTCGTAAAAACTGGAATAGATTGTATTATTATTTATAAATGAGACCCTTACAATTGTGTACCCTATAAGTATAGTTAAAATAAAAATTATAAATTTTGCTCTCATAATTAAATATGAATGTTATCAAATCTATCTATTTTGTCATGAATTTCAACTTGATTTTGATTTTTTTTGGCATTCAAAATAGAAGATATTGAAATATTTATTCCGTTTTTATTTGAGGAAATAATTTTATTTACAATTTTTAAATCAAGTTCAATTTGATTATTAAAGTTTCCCTCCATGTAATAATATAACTTATTAGAAAAAATATCTGCTTTTTGAAAGACCCAAGTACCCTCCTCAGAAAATAATTTTAATTTAAAATCAGGAAATTTTTTTAATTCTTGTAAATATGAATCTAATTCATAATTTAAACAACATTTTAATTTACCACATTTACCTGTTAGCTTCTCAGGATTTATTGATAGTTGTTGATATCTAGCAGCTGTTATATTTACAGCTCTGAAATCTTTAATCCAAGTTGAACAACAAAGTTCTCTTCCACAATCTCCAATGCCTCCTATCTTTGCTGATTCTTGTCTTGTTCCAATTTGAACCATTTGAATCCTAGACTTAAATTCCTTTGCTAAAATCTTAATTAGTTCTCTAAAATCTACTCTCGTATTTGCTAAATAGTAAAAGTTAATTTTCTGTCCATCTGCCTGAAATTCAATATCACTTATTTTCATATTTAATTGAAGTGTTTTTGTTATAGACCTGGATTTTAATAAAATTTCGTCTTCCTTTTTTATGAATTTTTGCCATGTGTTAATATCTTTTTGATTTGCAACTCTTATTATTTTAAAACTTGCTTCTTTTTTTTTATACAACTTCATTTGTATAGTTACCAACTCACCCCTTAAAGATATCATGCCAATGTCAAATCCATTTTCCGCTTCAACCACAACTTTTTGTCCAATTTTTAGTTCTAAGTTATTGGATTTATAAAATGATTTTCTTCCATTTTTGAATGATACTTCTACTAATTTATTTTTTGTACTATTAACTTTGTTGATGTTAGAAAGTAGATCTAATGTAGTTTTCTGATTACATCTTTGAGTTAAACAATAACCATTGCTCTTACAGCCGTTTGGAAGATTTGATGTGTTACAACTACTACAACCCATGTCAAATTTTGTTTTTTTTATATATTAATTTTGACAAAATCAAAGAAAGATCTAAAAATAGTAACTTAGAGTTTGCATTTCTATTTATTAAATATATACTTTTTTCAATTTGTTTAAATATTAAGAAAATATTTTCACTGTGAACAAATGCAGAGAAATTTTTTATAGAAAAATTTTCATGATTAATTTCAAGAGGAATTTTTTCACTTAGATTGTAACTATATAAGAAAGTTTTTCTAAAATTTTCAATAACATAATTCAAAAACTGAACTTGTCGACTCCTGTTCATTGATGCAAATTTTTCTGTTAACTCAATGAGTTCAGAAATTTTATTTTTTTTGTTTGCCTGAAAACATAGCCTCACCCAATCAACAAACCAATTAGAAAAAGAGATATCTTTTTCATTTTCTGATAATGAATTATTGATTGATTCCTCTTCACTAAACTTAATTGGTAATAATCTTGAATAAATTGTACTAATTAAATCTTGTTTTTTATCAGATATTAATATAAATAAAGTTTTATTAGGTGGTTCCTCTAAACTCTTTAATAATTTATTTGATGCTTGAATATTTAATTTGTTAGCATTCCAAATTAGAACAACTTTAAAATCACCTTGATATGATTTAAAGTTTATTTTTTTTTCAATTTCTTGTATTTCCTGAACATAAATGGATAGAGTTTTTTTTCCATTTGAAATTATGTTAGTCCAATGTTCTAAGTTAATAAAATCGTTACTTAAAACTTCTTTTTTCCAAACTTCTAAATAATCTGCACTAATGGGTTTTTGATTTTTCGGTGATGAAAAAACTGGAAAAACAAAATGAACATCAGGGTGAATTAACAACTGATTTTTTACACAATTAGAACAAACGCCACAACTGTTATTTGAATTTTTATTTAAACAAAAAATATATTGAATGTACGCTAAAGCAGTATATAATTTTTTTGTTTTTGATGGACCATAAAATAATTGAGCGTGAGGTATAGTCTTATTGTTGACTCCCGAGATGAGAGCATCATGATTTTTTTTATTTGATTTTAAATTATTAAATAACACTAGGCTAATTTACAAAATGACTTATTATGTCAGTTAATTATATAATATAAATGATTAAATTTAAAAATAAGTAAATTCTTTATCTTATGATTGAATCATTATTAACAAATAATAAAAATCAATTTCCAGAGAACTCTAAGGTTCTAGTTCGAGTTGATTTTAATGTACCAATTCATAAGGGAAAAGTTATTAACGATTCAAGAATATTACTTTCAATTCCCACATTAAAGTTATTATTGGAAAAAAAAAATGCAATTATACTTATATCTCATCTAGGAAGACCAAAAGGATATGATGATAAATTAACTTTGAAAATTATCAAAGAGCACTTAAAAAAAATAAAATTTTTCTCCGATAAAAAAATTCATTTTTGTAAATCTTTCGAAGAAAAAGAACTAAACAAAATGAAGAAAAAAATAAAACAAGGTGAAATATTATTACTTGAGAACCTTAGGTTTGAAAATGGAGAAAAATCGTCTTCTATAAATTTTGCAAAAAAAATTTCATCAAATTTAGATTTCTTTATAAATGATGCTTTTGCTGTATGCCATAGAAAAGATTCATCTGTTTTTAAAATACCAACTCTTTTTAAAAAAAATAAGTTGCCAGGCCTTCTTCTTCAAAAAGAAATGAAAGAAATCTACAAAACTGTAAAATTGCAAAAAAAAAAATTAGCAATTATTGGGGGAGCAAAAATTAGTACCAAAGTCAGTTTAATTAATAAACTTATTCATCACTGTGATAATATTATAATTGGAGGGGCTATGGCATTTTCCTTTATTAAGTATTTAAAAGGTAATGTCGGGTTATCTTTGTATGAACCTAATCAAATAGAACGTATACCTGAAATTTTAAAAAATGCTAAAAATTACAAATGTAAAATTCACCTTCCTGAAGATGTTATTTGTGTAAAGGAAATTGATGATAAAATTACAAACGTAAGGTCCATCAACAATTTACCAGATGATGAAATGGGTCTGGATATTGGGAATAAATCTTGTGTTAATTTTGAAAAAATTATTATGAAATCTCAAACAATTATTTGGAATGGACCAATGGGGATGTTTGAAAATAAAAAGTTTAAAAATGGAACGGAACAAATATTGTTAGCAATTTCTAAAGCGACTGAGTCAGGATCATATTCATTAGTGGGTGGAGGAGACACTTTATCTGCTATTGATAATTACAAAAAAAATAATCTGGAAAAATTAAATTTTAATTTTTTATCAAGTGGAGGTGGTGCGATGCTTGCATTTTTACAAAACCCTAATTTACCGGCAATAAAAGCTTTAGTAAATGAATAAAGAAAAAAATAAGTGGGAGTCCATTGTAAAATATGTAAGTAATCAATTTGGGGATGGGCAAAAATTAGATTTACAAGCCATTTTATTTCTAATTGGAATAAACGAACTAGGACAAGGTTACAGAAACTTTAAGAAACAAGAAAAAGTAGATTTACTTCATATTGCAATTTGTAGATTACTAAGCATTTATGGATATTACTCATTTGAAGGCAGAGACAAAGATGGATGGCCTCACTGGAAAACAAATGAAAAAATACCCAATTTAAAACCAGGAGAGCAAACAATACTATTAAAAAAATCAATAATTATTTATTTTGAAAAGGCAAAAATTAAATTTTAATTACAGTTGGGTTCAGTAGCTAAAATTGTTATTTCTTTAGTAGTATTTTCCTCCAAACTTACACTGCTGTTTCCACATATAATATTATTAGGTTCAGAAATTATTTTTTGTACCTGTATTGAAAAAAAACCTAAATTTTCAAATTCAAACTTAGATAAACCGTTAACATCTGTAGTAGATGTAAGATAAACCGTAGCATCTTCAACAATTTCTCCTGAATCATTTTGAACAGAAATTATGACATCAGCATTCTCAACTAAATTTAGTTCTTGGTCAACTACAAAAACATTTAATTTATAAAACGGATCTTCGTAACAAGAAACGTAATTTAAAGAGATTACAATTAACAAAAATAAATATATTCTTTTCATAGTATTTTTATTATTCTTAAATAATTAAATTTGAAAACAGAATGATTATTAAATATAAAAAAAATGCAGGAACTTATTGAAAAATACAAACAAGAAGTATCTTCTTTTAAATCCAGTGATGTAAAAGAAATTGAGTTTTTTAGAATAAAATTCATGTCTAAAAATGGTGTTTTAAATAATTTATTTAATGATTTTAAAAAAATAGAACCTGAAGAAAAAAGAAAAATAGGTTTGTTAATTAATGATTTAAAAAATTGTATACTTTCTAAAATTGAATCCTTAAAAATAAAACCTAAAGAAAAAAGTAACGTGCAAAAATTTGATTTCACATTACCTTCCAGTATAAATAAAAATGGATCATTGCATCCACTAACTATTGTTGAAAATAAAATTATTGAAATATTTAAATTAATTGGATTTGAGTTGCAAACTGGGCCTGAAATTGAGGATGATTGGCACAACTTTTCTGCATTAAATATGCCTGACAATCATCCAGCTAGAGACATGCAAGATACTTTCTTTCTGAAAAAAAATCCTGATTTATTACTTCGAACGCACACTTCTTCTGTGCAAATTAGATATATGGAAAATAACTTACCGCCCATTAGAATTATTTCTCCTGGAAGAGTATTTAGAAATGAAGATGTTTCTGCTAGGTCACACTGTCTTTTTCACCAAATCGAGGGTTTAGCTATTGATGAAAATATAAATTTTTCTGACCTTAAACTAATTATTCAAGAATTTGTAAATAGACTATTTGGTGAAGAAAAAAAAATTAGATTTAGACCATCTTTTTTTCCATTTACTGAACCTAGTGCTGAAGTTGATATTTACTGGGGACTAAAGACTGAAACTGATAAAAAAATAACTAAAGGTACGGGTTGGCTTGAAATTATGGGTTGTGGAATGGTGGATCCTAATGTTTTAAAGAATGTAAAAATTGATAATGATAAGTATTCTGGCTATGCCTTTGGTATGGGTATAGAAAGAATTGCCATGCTGCTTTACCAAATTGATGATATTAGATTATTTTATGAAAATGATGTAAGATTTTTAAATCAATTTCGATCGAGTAATATTATTTAACTTTTCCCACTTTTAGCATATTCGTCATTCCCTTTTCTCTAATTGGCATACTTCCAATATTTAAAGCAATCTGACCGCTTTTTAATATTCTTTTCTTTTTAAGAAAATCGTGTAAATCTCTGATAGTATCATCTGTACTATTGAATTTGTCATAGTAAAACACATATATTCCCCAGTATAAACTTAAACTGCTTAAAATTTTTTTATTATGAGTAAAAACATATATAAATGCATTTGGTCTATTTGAAGCAATTTTCTGTGCATTATAACCGGAATGGGTTAAAGTTATTATTGCATTTGATTGAACTTGATCAACGAGTTCAGATGCATAAAAACAAATTGAGTCTGAAATATACCTTTCATTTGCTTTTTTTTGAGTCAAAATTAATTTTGACCTTAAATTTAAGCTAGATGACTCAACACTTAATATAATTTTAGTCATAGCTCTAACAACTTTAATTGGATACTTCCCAACTGCTGTTTCACCTGAGAGCATTAATGCGTCAGCCCCATCAAAAACTGCATTAGCAACATCATTTGTTTCTGCACGGGTTGTTAGAGAATTGTTTATCATACCTTCCATTAACTGAGTGGCCACAACTACTGGTTTAGAGTAATTTAAACATAGTTTAATTATTTTTTTTTGAACAATTGGAACTTTTTGCATAGGAATTTCAATTCCCAAGTCTCCTCTTGCGATCATTATTCCATCCGAAGATCTTGTAATTGATTTAATATTTTTTACCGCTTCAGGTTTTTCAATTTTTGCAATAATTTTAATATCAGAGTTCTTTTTATTTAGTATTTCTCTAATCGATGTTATGTCTTTTGATGTTCTAACAAAAGATAAAGCAACCCAATCAACCTTATTTTTAATTAAAAAATTTAAATCAACTCTGTCTTTTTTTGTTGTTGATTGTAAATTTAATTCAGTGTTAGGAAAATTTACACCTTTTTTTGAGTATAACTTTCCACCGTTAATAATATCACAAGTTAATATGTCTTTTGATATTTTATTTACTCTTAATTTAATTTTCCCATCATCAATTAGAACAATATCATTATACTTTAAGTCAGTTGTTAATTTATTATAATCTATAAATAAGATTTTGTCACAACTTTCACAATTCTGATTTGTTAAATTTATTTGTTTTCCGGATTTAAGTGTTATGTTTTTTTTTACATTTCCCAATCTTATTTTAGGTCCTTGCAAATCACCTAAAATTGCAGTTTTAGTGTCTATTTCATTATTTATTCTTCTGATTATTGAAATTATCTTTAATGCATCTTCATGGTTTATGTGAGAAAAATTTAATCTGCAAACATTGACACCCGAAGTGATCATTTTTTTAATTTTGTCATAAGAAAAACATGCTGGTCCGATCGTTGCTATTATTTTTGTTTTCTTCTTTATATACATTAATTAAAAAATTAATTTTTCCTTATTATTTATTACGGTTTTATTAATTTGAGTAAATAAATTAATAACATCTATATTATTAAATTTCAAAGTAAAATTTTTTTTTGGTAATTCGTTATCTATTTTTAAAATATAATTAAACATTTTATATTCAGGTATCAAATAAGTTAATTCATAAGGAAAATTTCTAAATAAACTTAAATTATTTGTTTTAATCTTATAATTTCTACTTTGATTACTTACTAAAGTCCAATTTTCCTCATTGATAATATCAAAATGAGAATATTTTTCAAGGTAGATTTTAAAATCATTCTCAATTAAATAAATATCATCATTTCTAATAAAAGATGTATTTATTTTTTTATTTAAGTAATATATTAATTTGTATGAAGGAGCGTATGTTTGAATACCATATAATGAAAATTCATTGTCTATTGTAAGAGTTATTTTTTTTTGTTTACTCATTACTATAATTTGCCCAACAAAACTGTAGCATTGTGACCACCAAAACCAAAGGTGTTTGAAATTACATTTTTTACATTCTTTTTCTGTATTTTATTAGCCGTGTAATTTATTTTAGGATCTAGTTGTTCATCTAAATTTTCTAAATTAATAGTTGGAGGAACACAAGAATTTTTTATTGCTAAGATAGAGGCAATGGCCTCTATAGCTCCGGCAGCTCCTAATAAATGTCCAGTCATTGATTTTGTTGAACTTATATTTAAATTGTAAATTTTATCCTTGAAGATTTCCTTAATTGCCTTAATCTCAATTGGATCTCCTAGAGGGGTTGATGTTCCATGTACATTAATATAATCTATTTCACTTAAATCTAAATTTGATTCCTTAATTGCATTTTTCATAGCTTGCATAGCACCTATTCCGTTTGGTTCAGGTGCGGTTAAATGATATGCATCGCCGGAAGTTCCTGTTCCTTTTACTTCACAATAAATATTTGCTCCTCTTTTTTTAGCGTGTTCATATTCTTCAAGAATAATCGTTCCAGCCCCCTCTCCTAAAACAAAACCATCTCTTCCCGAGTCAAATGGTCTTGACGCCTTTGATGGTTCTTCATTTCTTGTAGATAACGCTCTTAGCGCATTGAAACCTCCCAAGGCTGCTTCATTCACAGAAGCTTCAGAGCCGCCTGAAATCATTACATCAGATTTACCTAATTTTATATAATGATAAGCTTCTATAATTGAATTCGTGGATGATGCACAAGCAGAAACAGTAGAAAAATTTGGACCCCGAAAACCATACTTAATTGAAATTAATCCAGCAGCAATATCTGATATCATCTTAGGAATAAAAAACGGACTAAATCTTGGAACTTTATTCGCTAAAACATACGTCTCAATTTCAGAGGACATTGTATTTAATCCCCCTATTCCCGATCCCCAGATGACACCACATCTACTTAGGTCTAATAAATTTAAGTCAAGATTAGAATTTTTAATGGCTTCTGCAGTACTTATTAAAGCGTATACAGAAAAATCATCTAATTTTCTTAGTTCTTTTCTATCAATGTAATCTTGCGCGTTAAAATTTTTTAATTCACATGCAAAATTTGTTTTGAATTTAGAAGCGTCAAATCTAGTGATAGGGGCGGCTCCACTTACAGATTGACATAAGCCGTCCCAATAAGAATGTACGTTTAGACCAATAGGAGTTAACGCTCCAATTCCAGTAACAACAACTCTTTTGAGCATAATTTATGTAGCATTTTGAATATAATTAACTACATCTGCAACTGTTTGTATTTTTTCAGCATCTTCATCTGAAATTTGAATATTAAATTCTTTTTCAAATTCCATAATTAGCTCTACTGTATCTAAAGAATCCGCTCCTAAGTCTTGTTGAAAGCTTGCAGTGTCGGTTACTTCACTTTCATCAATTACTAACTTTTCTACAATAATTGCTTTAACTTTTGATGATATATCACTCATAATATTATATTTTTTAATTTGTAATTGTCTCAAATATATATATTTTTTAAAATTATATTGAAAACATCCTTGGTACTTATTTACAGTCTTTTCAACAAAATGTATAATTTAGTTAAATGAAAAATATTGCAATCTTTGGTTCTGGTAATGGTTCTAATGCAGAAAATATTATTAAATATTTTAGATCTCATCAAAATATTTCTATTAAAATAATAGTTTCAGAAAAACAAAATGCTAAAATTATCGATATAGCAAAAAAATGGAAATTAGATACTTTAATTATTCAAGACAAATTTATTAACAGTACTGAGGATATTTTAAAAAAAACTAATTATTACAAGATTAATTTTATTGTTTTAGCTGGATTTTTATTAAAAATACCTGAAAAATTGATTAACTCATTTCCTAAATCAATTATTAATATTCATCCATCTTTATTACCAAAATTTGGGGGTAAGGGTATGTACGGTTTAAATGTACATAAAGCTGTTTTAGATGCAAATGAGAAAAAAAGTGGTATTACAATTCATTATGTCAATAATAAATACGATGACGGTAAAATACTTTTTCAAGCGAAATGTCCGGTTTTAAAAAATGATTCACCTAAATTACTTTCCAAAAGGGTGCAAAAACTTGAACATCAATTTTACCCTTTAATAATCGAAAAAATAATTAATCATGGCAATTGAAATATATACAGATGGCTCTGCAAAGGGAAACCCTGGAAAAGGAGGATATGGAATTGTTATAAAAAACAAAGATAATTACTTAGAAATTTCTAATGGTTACCGTTTAACTACAAATAATAGAATGGAATTATTAGCCGTAATAGTTGCATTAGAAAAACTCGAAAATACAAATGAAGATATTATTATAACAAGTGACTCTAAATATGTAATTGATGCCGTTACAAAAGGATGGGTATTTAATTGGCAAAGAAAGGGGTTTAAAAAGAAAAAAAACTCTGATTTATGGAAACGATTTTTAAAAGTACATCATAAATATAAAATTAAATTTGTTTGGGTTCCGGGGCATAGTGGGCACATTGAAAACGAGAGGTGTGATGAACTTGCCGTTGATGCCTCAACACATGAAGAGTTAGAAGTTGATGTGTATTTTGAAAATAGCCGAAAAGAACCTCCTAGTTTATTTAACTAAAATTAGCATTAAATCGACTTAAGTAATCCTCTTTTTTTAAATTTAAAATAGTTTCTGTACCAAATCCTTGAACACAATAAGAAGCCATTACAGTTCCCCATTGTATTGCTTTTTTCATGTTTTCAAACGAGTTTTCTTTAGTTGAGCATAAATATCCCATGAATCCACCTGCGAAAGAATCTCCAGCTCCGGTTGGATCTACAACTTTATTAATACTAACTGCCTCACATGAAAACTTTTCTTTTTTAGAGAAAAGAATTGATCCCTCACTTCCTAGCTTAACTATTATGTAAGACGGGCCTAGTAAAAAGGTTTTCTCTACCGCTTTTTCTATGTTACCTACATTTTGTAATTGTTTAATTTCCTGGTCATTTATCATTAAAATATCAACCTTCTTAATTACTTTAATTAAATCTTCATGTGCATTTTCAATCCATAAATTCATAGTGTCCATAGCCACTAAAGCATTAGAGTTTTCTAATTGTTCTAAAACTTTTAATTGAACTGAAGGTATTACATTTCCCAACATTACATAATTAGAATTTTTATGTTCATCAGGAATAATGGGGTTGAAGACTTCTAAAACATTTAACTGAGTATCAATTGTATCTCTAATATTCATATTATCTCTGTATTTTCCTGACCAAAAAAAAGTTTTTATTTCTTTATGACGCTCTAAACCTACTAAATCTACATTATGATTTATAAACTTTTCTTCATGTTTTTTTGGAAAATCATAACCAACAATTGAAACAATATTTGAATTTGTAAAATATGAAGAAGTAAAACATGTATATGTAGCCGCCCCTCCTAAAATTTTTTCTTTCTTTCCAAAAGGAGTTTCGATAGAATCGAATGCTACTGTGCCTACAACTAATAAACTCATGAATCTTTAATTTTCGCAAAGATATTGTTTAATTCGTTAATAGACTATATATTTGTCAATCATTATTCCTCCTTAGCTCAGTTGGTTAGAGCATCTGACTGTTAATCAGAGGGTCCTTGGTTCGAGCCCAAGAGGGGGAGCAGGCGAAACCGCTACACGTCACATTAACTAAAGCCCACCTTAACTGGTGGGTTTTTTATTTAAAAATATTTAAAGCTTTTACCATAAGGATAATATGCTGGTGAACCAATAAGTGGGAAATAATTTGTTAGTTGCCATTCATAATCAGGGTATTGATTTTCCCATAAACCTAAATTGTTTATTGCTTCCGTAGTTTGGATACTCACACCGTAATACATAAAGACGTTATTTGAGCCATTATTATCCATTCTAAATCCGTAAACATTTTCAGGTATTAAAATAATTTCCTTGGGAGTTAAGGACCACATTACTTCCTGTACACTACCATAAATAAACTGATCGCTATCATCTTCACAATCAGTATTAGGATCATAATTTGTAAGAGAATCTTCAAGTAAATATAATCTTGTAGCTCCTCCAGAATTTAAAGTAGGTATACTTGTTAAAGCAATAGTATCATTTACTGAAAAACACCACAAAAAATCTCTTGTATCAAAGGAGTTGGTACCAGAATTGGTAAATGCAAACATGCTAGTTGGAGAGGAGCCACATTGTTTACCTGGTAGTACTACAGCTGTTAATCCTTGTAGCGCGTTATGAACTATTGAGCCGTAATCTAAACTATTAATATAATTACAGTCATTAAAATCATAATAATCTGAATCATTAATTTGAATGGATATATTATTCTCTAAGCTGGACTGAATATTATTAGAGTTACTAGTTGACACTGATGAAAAATAATTTTCATCAACCAGATAGCCATTTATAACACAATCGGTATCATCGTTACCAAATATACCACAAGACACCTCCTGGCCGGCGCCAACCATTGTTGGTAAACGAAAGGTGAAATTACTTGCTAAATAATTTAAACCCCAAACAGCATTATTATCAACTGAAAGACTACCAGCGTAATAATGATTTATAAACAAAATTTTATTATCAGGGACAATGTATGTATTAGGTTCAACTATTGTAGTAATACCTTCCAAATTACTAGAGTCATCAACTAAAAAACCGTTGAAGCTTCCGTTTGCTTCTATAATATTTACAGCTTGATTAGCATTTATTATTATAGGAAGCCCAAGAGTATTGGATTGGCCAGATTGTACATTATACATAATTTCTAAATTATCAATAAACAAACCCCCATCGCACTGTACATTTAAAATATATAAACGCTTGCCATCAGGCACAACATACTCTCCTTGTGAAAAGTTATGATTAATAATTTGACTTGATAATCCTTCTGGGAAATATGTATTCTTTGAAATATCAAAGTTTTGGTTAATTGTAATTAACGAATCAACAACATTAATCATTTCATCAATATTTGAAATTGATTCTGGATTGTTGGCATTAACTTCTTGAAGCCAATTTTCTAAAACATTAAATAAATCTTCCAGGTTCACAAATCCGTCCCCATTTGTATCTCCATTCTGAGTAAAAGAGAAAATAGGTATTAAAAAAATGAGTAATAATTTCTTCATTCTTCAAATATAGTGGTTTGAGTAAAGACATGGAATAAATAATCTATTATTAATGCAACTTAGGTTGTTTTATATCTTTTAGTATCTCTTCATACAACATATGGAAATAGTAAGATTCTTCTAAATGGTTCGAACTGAGAACGAGAGGGGGAGCAGGCGAAACCGCTACACGTCACATTAACTAAAGCCCACCTTAATTGGTGGGTTTTTATTTTACAATAAAATATCCTCTCATGCTCTCACTGTGCCCTGGGTAAGTACAAACAAATTCATAATTACCCTTATTTGGGGCCTTAAATTCTAATGTGACAGTCTCGCCTGGCTGGGCTAGGTCAGACGCAGCAATAACATTTTCGTTTCTTGGAACGTATTTCATACTAGGTCCAGCATTAATCGCTTGTGTTGCAACTTCCTTTCTTGCGCCATAGTTAACAAAAACAATATTATGTTGCATTGCAATTTGTTCTCCTTCATTTATTAAAATAATTCTAACCCAAGAGCCTTCGTTAACTTGGATATTTTCAACATCAAATTTCATGTCAGACATAGTATTACCAATAGCTTTTATTTTAAATTCCTCCCAATCTTTTTCAATATTTTGTGTTTCTATATCATGATCTTTTGTGGGACTTGGACTTGTAAGTTGTTTTTCAACTCCTTGATTTGA